>CAYZVH010000189.1:0-391 GCA_964481755.1 uncultured Bacteroides sp.
ATGATGTCTCCCGTGGCGCCTCCCAACACAATCTTTTCGTCGGAAGGCAGGACGTAGACTTTGTCGATGTCGCTCTCACAGGAGGCGAAGCCCACGGCCGTGAGTGCCGACAGCAAAGTAGTCCGAATGATATTCTTTAGTTTCATAAGCTGTTATCAATAAAGTGGGTTCGATAGATTGGGGTTGGCTGTCAACTCCGATTCCGGTATGGGGTAGATGTTGTACTTGCTGTTGACGGCCCGTCCGTCCAGCACGCCACCCTTCCATTGCCACAGATAGGTGTCGGTGGTGAACTCGTTGAAGCGCACCAGGTCGGTACGGCGGACTGACTCCAGGCAGAGTTCGCGGGCACGCTCGTCGAGGATGAAGTCCAGGGTGAGGTCGCCCTGCG
>CAYZVH010000189.1:401-5104 GCA_964481755.1 uncultured Bacteroides sp.
GTCAGCGTCGCCGATCTTGCCGCTCTCGTCCTGGTTGTAGGCACGCAGGCGCACCTTGTTCACGAGGTCGAGAGCCTCAGCCTTGGTGATGCCCGAACCGCCACGCAGATAAGCCTCGGCAGCCATCAGGTAGACCTCGGCCAGGCGAATCATCGGATAGTCGGTGGAGCAGCCTACGGCAGCAGTGTTGGAAGCGGTCTGGTTATCGTCGGTCAGGTTAGTGAACTTCTGGTAGAAGTATCCCTCGGCTTGGTCGTCGATGGACTTGGTGAAGTACTGTGTCTGTCCGTCGGTGTAGAAGTTGCCACGCACGTCCTTGGTGGAGCTGACGTCGCCGAACTTAGCCACCAGTTCGCCACGGGCACGGAACATGCCCCATGCACTGGCGATGCCGTAGTCGGCAACGTTCTGGGTGCTGACGGTGCCGCACGAACCGCACACCATGTAGGTGCCGGCTCCCCAGGTGACGGAGGTGGTAGCATCGGCTACCAGAGCAAAGAGTATCTCGTGTGCGCGCTTATAGTTGTCGGCATTGAAGAGTTTCTTGTACTCCGGCTCCAGGTAGTAGGCGCTGTTGGAGATAATCTTATGGCAAGCGGTGATGCACTCGGTGTAGTACTTGGTCTCCACCGTTCCGCGATACACGGCGCTGTTCAGATAGAGGCGGCCCAGCAATGCCCAGGCGGTAGCCTTGCAGGCACGGCCATACTCGTTGCTGTCGGGCAGCGCGCCGTCGCCGTCGGCCACCAGGGCTTTCAGCTCACCCTCGATGTAGTCGAAGAGTTGCACACCGTCGTAGGCTTCGGGGATGTAGCCGGTGACGGGGGTATCCTCGTCCACCTTCGGTCCTTGGCGGAAGAGGTCGAGCACCATCCAGTAGCTGAAGGCGCGCATGAAGCGGGCCTCGGCCTTGTAGTTCTTCAGTTCGGCCTGCTCCGCGGTGGTGAACTTCGCCAACTCATCGTCGGTGGTGTGGCGAATCATCTCGTTGCAGAGGGCGATGTTGAAGTAGAGCCAGTAGTAGGTGTCGGACACCCATCCGTCCTTGGTGCTCCAGGTGAGGTAGGTCAGGTCGGTGACGTTGGTACCCGAGAGCCAGGTGTTGGCCACCTCGTCGGTGCCGGCCTCCTGCAGGTGGAAGTATCCGCGCGAGAAGTCGAAGCCGTTGACGGAGGAGAGGTCCTTGTCGTTGCCTCCCTGGTCCTGGCCCACCAGTACATACGAGGCATAGATCTTTGCCAGCACACTTTTGTAGCTTGCCGCGTCGGAGTAGACCTGCTGCGAGGTGGTCTCCGTCACCGGCATCTGATTGAGGTCATCGGTACAGGAGCCGAAGAGGCCGCCCATGCTGGCGATGACGCTTGCTATGATGATATACTTTTTCATTGTTCCGATATTAGAAATTAAGTCCTATAGTTACCGAATATGTACGCGGACGGGGATAGACGGAGGTGTCCACACCGGTGGAGCTCTCCGGGTCGACACCCGAGTAGTTGGTGATTGTGAATACGTTCTGCACCATAGCAGAGACGTGCAGTTCGAGGCCCTTGTAGACGCGTCCGAAGTCGTAGGCCAACTGGAGGTTGTCCATCTTCAGGAACGAGGCGTTCTCCAGGTAGTAGTCGCTCTGGTATTGCCGGCGGGTGAACTGTGTATCGAGATAGCTTTTGTGTACGTTGTTGAGCTGGAACGAGTTGTAGCTGACGGTCTCCCATGCTCCGGTGTTCATGGCCATGCCGTTGAAGATGTAGCCGCCCACGTTGGCACGCAGCGAGGTGGAGAGGGTCCACTTCTTGTAGCTGAGCGAGGTGGAGAGTCCGAAGATCCAGTCGGGCGAGGGTGAATGGGTGTGATAGCGGTCCTTGGTGGTTATCTCGCCATCGCCGTCGAGGTCAGCGTAGACGCCTTCCAACGGGCGACCTGTCTCCGCATCGTAGAGTTGCTTGTAGAGGTAGAACGAGTAGGGAGCGTAGTTGGTGGAGAACACCTGCATCTGATAGGCGTCGATGTAGGGACCGACCTCGGTGTCGGGGCTGGCGGCACCCTTTATCAGCGTCAGGTTCTTGATGCGCGAGCGTTGCCAAGCGGCGTTGGCGGTGACGTTCCACGACCAGTCCTTCGTGCTCACCAGGTTAGCGGTGAGGGCCAGTTCCACACCTTGTGAGTTGACGTTGCCCACGTTCTCCAGCATCTGCTTGTCGAAGTTGGTGCCGGCCGGCACGGGCACGGTGGCCAACAGGTTCTCGGTCTTGCGGGTGTAGTAGTCGGCCGAGAAGGTGAAGCGATTGTCGAGGAACGCAAGGTCGATACCGAAGTTCCACGACTTCGTGGTCTCCCACTTCAGGTCGGGGTTATAGGCCTCGGGGCGGTAGGTGTAGACGGGGTTGCCGCCAAACTGATACTGAGCGCCGTCGAGTCCGCGGGTGTAGACGGGGATGTAGCCATAGTTGGTGATGCCGTCCTGCTGACCAGTGACACCATAGGAAGCGCGCAGCTTCAGGTCGTTGACCACGGGGAGCAGGGGTTCGAAGAATTTTTCCTTCGACACGCGCCATGCCAAAGCTACCGAGGGGAAAGTACCCCAGCGGTTGTCCTCGGAGAAGCGCGACGAACCATCGCGACGTACGGTAGCCGTCAGCAGGTAGCGGTCCATGAGGGTGTAGTTGATGCGGCCGTAGTAAGAGAGCAGCGTGTGGCGCTGGTCGCTGGCGGCAACGGAGGATTGTGACTCTCCGTCCACATTCAGGATGGCATAGAACGGAGTGGCGTATTTCCAGAACTGGTAGTCGTAACCTGCCGTCACGTCCACATTGGAGCGGATGGCCTCTATATCCTTATTATAATTGGCATAGATGGTGAGCAGGCGGTTGTAGTTCTTCTGCGGTCCGTAGTTATAGTCGCGGCCGGAGGTAGAGTAGTTGGAGTAAGCCTCGCGGGGCACATACACGTGGCCCTGACCTTTGGACCAGTCGTAACCGGCCGTGGCATGCAGCTTCAGTCCGTCCACCCAACGTACATTCCAGTCCACATCGATGTTGCCGATGACGCGGTAGACGTCGGAGGTGGATTTGTACTGTTTGAGCAATCCCACCGGGTTGGCGACGGCACCCGTCACCACGCCACCGTCCTCGTCAACAGGCTCGGTGTAGCCGCCGTAGGCCTCGCTGCCAGAGTAGACAGGCAACGTGGGATTGAACGTGGCACCGCCCCAGATGGAGCTGGTGTCGGCGAAGCGGTTCTTCGAGTAGGTCCCCTTCAGGCTGAAGAGGAAGCGGAGCTCGTCGTTGAAGAACTTCGGATTGAGGTTGAGGTTACCGGTGAGTCGTTTCACATTGTCGGTCATCAGAATACCGTCCTGGTAGTAAGCGCCTGCGGACACACGGAAAGGCAGCCACTCGGCGGCGCGACCTGACACGCTGAGGTTGTTGTCCGTACCGAAGGCCGTCTGGAAGATCTGGTCGTTCCAGTCGGTGCGCGCGTCACCCAGCTGTGCCTTCTGCAGGGCCGTACCGTTTTGATTGATGACGTTGATGAACTCGTCGGTGGAGAGCATGTCGGAGGTCTTCGTCTTGGCAGAGAGGGAGTTGGTGGTCTGGAACGAGAACTTCAGGCCCTCGCCGCTACCCTTCTTCGTGGTGATGATGATGACACCGTTGGAGGCACGCGAACCGTAGATGGCGGTGGAGGAGGCATCCTTCAGCACCGTCATGCTCTCGATGTCGTTCGGGTTGATAAGGCTGAGGAAGTTGCCGCTACCGCTCACCGACCCGCCGACCTCCATAGGCACGCCGTCGATGACTATCAACGGGTCGTTGGAGGCGTTAAGCGAGGCACCGCCACGGATACGTATGGTGGAGCTGCTCGAGGGGGAGCCGCCGCTGTTGACAATCTGCAGACCGGCAATCTTACCGTTGACCAGTTCCTCGGGCGAGGAGATCATACCTTTATTAAAGTCTTTGTCGCTGACGGAGGATACCGAACCGGTGAGGTCGTCCTTCTTGCGCACACCGTAACCGATGACCACCACTTCGTCCAGCAACTGGTTGTCGGGCTTCAGGGTAACGTTGATTACATTGTTGGCGGGGATGTTCACCATCTGGGTTTGATAACCCACAAACGAGAAGTTCAGCTGTTTGGCTGAGGAGGGAGCTTTCAGGGTGTAATGTCCGTCCATGTCGGTAGTGACACCGATAGGCTGACCTACAACCGTTACTGTGGCACCGATAAGCGGTTCACCAGTTTCATCTAGAACGGTACCCGTCACCGTCCGTTGGTTTTGGGCGTATGCCGAAACGGGTAAGAGGAGTAGAGCGAGCAACAAGTGCCACAGGCAACTCCTTATTCCGGCAACCCGATGAGCGTTTTTCATTGAACTATAATTTTTAGTTATCAATCTAAGGAATCCTATTTGGTCATTTCTTGAAAAGGTGCGAGCTATGTGTTTTCCTGTTCAAGGCCTCCAAAGGGTAAACCTTGAAGACTTCATCAGTCTTCGTGGCAAAGCTAGTGGTTTGTCCGTTCAGAGGCGACAATATCTCGGACAAAGGATGCAACATTTGGGACACACCCCGCGTAAATGCGCCATTTTACGGGCTTTCGTCCATTTTCTTGCAGGTACCGGTCGGCGGTTTGTCGCACACTTCCCTACCCCTTCACGGACTAATTCGGCACCCTTCCACAGCCTAGTTCGCTACCCGACAAAG
>CAYZVH010000190.1:0-5101 GCA_964481755.1 uncultured Bacteroides sp.
CAGGTGGAGGACGAGATTGTGGAGACTGGTAAACGTACCACCATCGACCTGGGTATACACGGTCTGCACCCCGAGCTCATCCGCTTGATTGGTAAGATGAAATACCGCTCCAGCTACGGTCAGAACCTGCTGCAGCACGCTCGTGAGACAGCCAACCTCTGTGCCGTGATGGCTTCCGAACTGGGCCTGAACCCGAAGAAAGCCAAACGTGCCGGTCTGCTCCACGATATTGGTAAGGTGCCCGACGAGGAGCCCGAGTTGCCGCACGCATTGCTCGGTCAGAAGATAGCTGAGAAGTACAAGGAGAAACCGGACATCTGCAACGCCATCGGTGCCCACCACGACGAGGAGGAGATGGAGACCCTCATCGCGCCTATCGTACAGGTGTGCGACGCCATCTCTGGTGCCCGCCCAGGTGCCCGCCGCGAGATTGTGGAGGCTTACATCAAGCGTCTGAACGACCTCGAGCAGTTGGCTCTCTCTTATCCGGGAGTCACCAAGACGTACGCCATCCAGGCAGGACGCGAGCTGCGTGTCATCGTCGGCGCGGACAAGATTGACGACAAGGCTACCGAGAGCCTCTCCGAGGAGATAGCCCAGAAGATTCAGAACGAGATGACCTATCCGGGCCAGGTGAAGATTACCGTCATCCGCGAGACGCGTGCGGTCAGCTTCGCCAAGTAAAATCCGGTAGGCCGGTGTAGTGACAGATAATAAAAGTAGAAGCGTATGAAACCAATGGTTGCCCCATCTCTGCTCTCCGCCAACTTCGCGGACTTGCGTACGGACATCGATATGATAAACCGCAGCGAGGCGGACTGGCTCCACCTGGACGTCATGGACGGTGTCTTCGTGCCCAACATCTCCTTCGGGTTTCCCGTGCTCAAGTATGTGGCCGAGCTTTGCCAAAAGCCGCTCGATGTACACTTGATGATCGTAGAGCCGGGCAAGTTCCTCCACGAGGTGCAGGCCTTGGGCGCCATGATGATGAACGTACACTTCGAGGCTTGTCCTCATCTGCACCGCACCATTCAACAGATAAAGGAAACAGGCATGAAGGCGGGGGTCACACTGAACCCCGCCACGCCCGTCTCCATGCTGGCAGACATCATAGCCGATGTGGACATGGTGCTGCTCATGAGCGTCAACCCCGGCTTCGGCGGGCAACGCTTCATCCCCCACACGCTCGACAAGGTGGCACAGCTCCGCCGACTGATAGCCGACAGCGGGTCGCAGGCCCTCATTGAAATCGACGGCGGTGTAAACCTGCAGACCGGACAACAACTGGTGGAGGCCGGCGCTGACGTGCTGGTGGCCGGCAGTTCCGTCTTCAAGGCCACCAATCCCACAGAGATGATTCACCAACTGAAAACCCTCGGCTGACCACGGTGCTCCCCCTCTCCACACTGTGGGGCAAGTACCCCTTCGTGCGTCTCCTCGTTCCGCTCATAGCGGGCATCCTCTGTGCCGATTTCTTCTCTTTGCCCATACTACCCACGGCTCTTCTCGGCGTCGTCGCTTTTTTACTTTCCCTCTTTTGCTATAGCAAGCACCCGCAGGCGTTTGGAGTCCTGTCGCACCTGTTCCTATTTGCCTTGGGTTCAGTCCTGCTCTCCGTGCAGACCCTCCAGTGTCAGCATGTGTGGCCCGACGGGCGGCAAGGCTACGTCGGCATCCTGCAGGACCTCCCCGTGGAGAAACCTAGGAGTTACCAACTGCAGGTGAAGGTCGACGGGCAGTCTGTGCTGCTATATGTGTCCAAGGACTCCTTGCTCCGCAGCGCCCATCGCGGCGACACCGTGCTGTTCCACACCCGCATCACGGCCCCCGATCGCACCCCTGTGGAGGGTCGGTTCAACTATGGTCGCTACCTGATGCACAAGGGCGTCACCGGCACCGCTTATGCCGGACCTGGCCATTGGCAGCGCCTGCCCGGCAACCCCGCTGACCACACCCTGCGCATAAAATCGCTCATCCTGCGCGACCGCCTCTTGCAACGCTACGCCTACCTGGGCTTCCGGGGCGACGAGTTGGCCGTGCTCTCCGCCCTCACCCTGGGCGACAAGCGTGGACTGCAGGACGAGATTCGCGAGACTTACTCCGTCACCGGTGCCAGCCACGTCCTTGCGCTCTCCGGTCTTCACACCGGCATCCTCTACGCCATCCTCGTCTTCCTGCTCTCGCTCATCCCGTTGGGTAGGGCAGGGGTGTGGGTTCGTGGGCTCCTCGTCGTGGCGTTCCTCTGGGCGTTCGCCTACCTCGTTGGTCTCTCTCCGTCGGTCATCCGGTCCGTCACCATGTTCTCCATCCTCGCGTTGGGTGCCTGCTTCCAACGCCGTTCCCTCTCACTCAACACGCTGGCCCTCTCGGCGTGGATCATGTTGGTGGTCCATCCGTTCTACCTCTTCGATGTCGGCTTCCAGATGTCCTACCTCGCCGTGGCGGCCATCCTACTGTTTCAGCCAGTGCTCAGTCGCCTTTGGCAACCTACTTCCCGTCCGTTGCGTTGGCTGTGGGGCAGTGTCACCGTCTCCACGGCTGCCCAGATTGGTGTGGCGCCGCTCATCGTGCTCTACTTCTCTCGCTTCTCCGTCTGGTTCCTGCTCACTAACCTCATTGTCATCCCGCTCACCTTCTGTCTCGTGGCCGGAGCTCTGTTCATGCTCTGCCTGGGTTTCTGCCTTCCGCTGCAACAACTGGTGGCCACCATGCTCAACTGGCTGCTCACCCTCATGCACACCGCCTTGCGCTGGATAGAGTCGCTCCCCGTAGCCTCCGTCGATGGTCTCCACCTCACCGCCCTGCAGACCTGTTGCTTCTACGTCTGCCTCCTCTTCCTGCTGGCCTTCTACCACTGGAGGCGCTCCGCCCATCTCTCCGCCGTCCTGGCTACCATCGCTTGTTTCCTAGTCCTCTGCATCGCCGAATATTTCCTCCCATAACTGGCACAATCGTAAAAAGTTTGTAACTTTGCGCCTTTAAATACATTGAATAAGACTATGCTTACAAAGATTATAGACCAGTCGAAAATCGACCAGGTACACAAACTGATAGGGCAGGCTGACAAGATTGTCATCATCGCCCACGTCGGACCCGATGGCGACGCCATCGGATCATCATTGGGATTGGCGCATTTCCTCGAGGGACAGGACAAGACCGTCTCCGTCGTCATGCCCAACGCCTTCCCCGACTTTCTCGGTTGGATGAGCGGCGCCAAGGACATCGTCCGCTACGACAAGTACACCGAGTTCGCCAACGAGCTCATCGCCGGGGCCGACCTCATCTTCTGCCTCGACTTCAACAGTCTGAAGCGCATCGACGACGCCGGCGCTGCCGTGGCTGCCTCCAAGGCCCACAAGGTGCTCATCGACCACCACCTCTATCCTGAGGAGTTCTGCGAGGTCATCATCTCGCACCCCGAGATCAGCTCCACCTCCGAGCTCGTGTTCCGGCTCATCTGCCGTATGGGCTACTTCGAGGAGATTACCCTCGAGGGCGCCGAGTGCATCTACACCGGCATGATGACCGACACCGGTGGCTTCACCTACAACTCCAACAACCGCGAGATCTACTTCATCATCAGCGAACTCCTCACCAAGGGCATCGACAAAGACGAGATCTACCGCCGCGTCTACCACACTTACTCCGTGGACCGCATGCGCCTCATGGGCTACATCCTCCAGAACATGGTGGTGCTGCCCCAGTTCCACACCGCCCTCATCTCCCTAAGCAAGGCCGAGCAAGAGCGGTTCCACTACAACAAAGGCGACTCCGAGGGCTTCGTCAACATCCCCCTCTCCATCAAGGGCGTCATCTTCAGCGTCTTTCTCCGCGAGGACACCGAGAAGCCCTACGTCAAGGTGTCGCTGCGGTCCGTGGGAGAGTTCCCCTGCAACCAGCTGGCATCGGAGTTCTTCGGTGGTGGCGGTCACAAGAACGCCAGCGGAGGCGAGTTCTATGGCACCATGGACGAGGCCAAGGAGCAGCTCAAGCGTGCCCTCCTCCACTTCGAGAGCCGTTTGGCCATTAAAAAATAGTTATAGAAGTTTTATTTGTGGATATATTTGTGGTGCATTGATGCTCATTTAGTACTTTTGTCGCCACATAGATTAGTTTATAGCAAAGTATGAGAAAATTTAGTTACCTGATCCTCTCGCTGCTTCTTCTGGGCGTGGGCTTCACGTCGTGCGACGACTCCGAGACCTATGCCGACCTGAAGAAAGCCGAGCGTAAAAACATCCGTAATTTCATTGCCGACCACAACATAACGGAGATCTCCGAGGAGGAGTTCCTCGCCAACGACAGCACCACCGACGTGTCGAAGAACGAGTTCGTGCTCTTCAACGACAACGGTGTCTACATGCAGATTGTCAACAAGGGCGAGGGCGAGTCCATCAAGAGCGGCGAGTGGCGCGAGGTCATCGTACGCTTCTGGGAAGTCTACGTGGAGTCCGGCGACACCACTACCGTCTCCAACATGCTCGAGCGCTACCCGGACATCTTCATGGTGGGCAACACCAGCGGATCATTCACCGGCTCGTTCACCGAGGGCAACATGTACAGCAACTATGGTTCCGCCGTGCCCGAGGCTTGGCTGCTGCCGCTCAGCTACATCAAGCTCAGCAAGAGCCCCAACCAGAACAAGCTCCCCAAGGTGAAGCTCATCGTGCCCCACAGTGCCGGCCACTCCACCGCCTCTTCGTCCGTGGTGCCTTACTATTACGAAATCACTTATAAATTCAGATAGACCATGACACTTATCAAATCCATTTCCGGCATCCGGGGCACCATAGGTGGCCAACCGGGTGAGGGCCTCACGCCCATGGACATTGTCCGCTTTACCTCCGCCTACGCCACCTTCATCCGTCGCACCACTCCGGTGCAGACCAACAAGATCGTGGTGGGCCGCGATGCCCGCGTCTCTGGCGAGATGGTGAAAAACATCGTCTGCGGTACCCTCATGGGCATGGGCTTCGATGTGGTCAACATCGGACTCGCCTCCACACCGACAACCGAACTGGCTGTCCCCATGGAACAGGCCTGCGGAGGCATCATACTCACCGCCAGCCACAACCCCCAGCAGTGGAACGCCCTGAAGCTC
>CAYZVH010000191.1:0-5098 GCA_964481755.1 uncultured Bacteroides sp.
AGAGCATTAGCCTTCCAAGCTGAGGGTCGCGGGTTTGAGCCCCGTCTTCCGCTCTCCACAAAGAGAATGTGATTGTCACATTCTCTTTTTTTCGTTTATGTCTCGGCATCAGACATTCACTAGAAACTATATATGAGAAGTTGTCGACATTCCTGCTAACGTGGTTAGCGTACTCGAAAAAGCTTGCGTAGCCAATGAATTCAGGAAAATATCCAATAGTCATCAAGACAGTTCATCAACTGGCGAGGAAGCAATTCAAAACCAAAGACATTTGCAGCCCAAACCAGCGCCCAATATTATAAAATCATGAGATTGATAAAGTGAGGAAGAAGCTACCTCCATAAACGAACAAAGTTTACATTCTCACGAACATAAACTTTACAATATAATATATGAAAAACACTATTTTTATTACGCGGAAGCTGGGGGATTCGAACCCCCGGTACGATAAACTCGTACGGCAGTTTAGCAAACTGCTGGTTTCAGCCACTCACCCAAACTTCCAATCCACGTTTATGGGAGGTACCTAGCAGATTCGAACTGCTGTAAGCGGTTTTGCAGACCGTTACCTAGCCACTCGGTCAAGGTACCCTGTTTTGCTGTTTGCGGATGCAAAGGTAAAGCAAATGTTTGAACCGTGCAACTATTCACAGCAACTTTTTCTATTTTTCTTCATTACTTTTCCGCACTCGCGCCGTTTTTCCTCATACATCCGCCTTAAATCGCACACTGAGTCGCAATGTGCGCAAGGATTGTCGCCTTCTTTCACCCGGCGGACACTACGATAAACCCGCGATGCGACCCAAACGACACAGAGTGTCACGATGACGTAAACGATGAAATCTTGCATAACGTTTCTCCTTTCTCAATACGCCCGCTTAGAATCCCAACAACCTACCACCTTGGTAGACCACAAAGGCGACTATCCAAGCCAACGCTGTCGTGTAACAAGCGGCGAAGAGCGCCCACTTCCATTTACCGGACTCTTGTTTGATGGCAGCCAACGTGGCGATACAGGGGAAATAGATGAGCACAAACAGCATGTAGCTCAAGCCTGCCAATGGTGCGATGGGCAGATGTTGCGACAGGTTGAACGATTCGTCCTCAGCAGCCTCGCTGGCATAGAGCACACCCAGGGTGCTCACCACCAGTTCCTTGGCACCGGCTCCCGAGAGAAGGCCTACACTCATCTTCCAGTCGAAGCCCAGAGGCTCGAGCATCGGCTCTATGGTTTTACCAATCTTGCCAATGGAGGAATTCTCCTGTTGCTCGGGTATGGTATTGTACGCGCTATGGTTTGGATAGTAACCTAGGAACCAGATGATGATGGAAGCAATCATGATGATGCCGCCCATCTTCTTGAGGTATTGTTTGCCCTTCTCCCACGTGTGGCGGAAGATGGCTTTGGCGGTCGGCATGCGGTACGGAGGAAGTTCCATCACAAACGGAGTATCGTCGCCCCGTACTAATACCTTATTAAATATACGAGCCATGATGACAGCCAACGCGATGCCAGCGGCATAGAGTCCGAAGAGCACCACGCCCGCATGTTCAGGGAAGAGCGCTGCGGTGATTACCAGATAGATAGGCAACCGTGCGCTGCACGACATCAGTGGGTTGATGAGCATCGTGATGAGTCGGCTCTTGCGATTCTCAATGGTACGCGAAGCCATGACGGCCGGCACGTTGCAGCCGAATCCCATGATCAGCGGTATGAATGATTTGCCATGGAGACCCATTTTGTGCATAATCTTGTCCATGATGAAGGCTGCCCGAGCCATGTAGCCGGAGTCCTCCAAAATGGAGATGAAGAAGTAGAGGATGAGAATGTTGGGTAGGAAGACAATGACGCTGCCTACGCCGCCCACTATGCCGTCGACCAGCAAATCCTTCAGCGACCCGTCGGCCATTTGTTCGTTCAGCAGTCCGCCCAACCAGTCGACCCCTGCCTGCAGCCAATCCTGCGGGTAGGCACCCCACACAAAGGTGCTGTCGAAGATGAGGTAGAGCAACAGGAAGAAGAGCGGGAAACCCCACACTTTATGGGTCACCACCGAATCGATGACGCGGGTCACCTTACCGGTCTTGCGCAGGCCGTCCTGGAAAGTCTCTTTCAAGGCTCCCTCCACAAATCCGTATTTCGCATCGGTTATGGCCGATTCGGTATCCTCGTTCACCAGTCTCTGGATACGTTCCGACTCCCGGTTACGCACCTCCAGTATCTCCTTTCCGTTGGGCAGTTGCAGCACCGTCTTCTCAAATTCCTTATCGTTCTCCAGCAGTTTGATGGCGAGGAAACGGGTGGAGTAGCGCGCGCGGATGGACTCATTCTTACAGATTTCCGTCTGCACCTGTTTGATGGCGGTCTCCAGTTCCTGACCGTGGTTGATGTGGATGTGGCGGATGGTCGGCGTGTTCATGCGCCGCTGCAGTTTTTCCTTCAGTTCTTGCTTCATGGCCGTCTCGTCCTTCTCGATGTGACGGTCTACCCGTTCCTGCTTCTCGTTGCGGAAGGGGCTGAAGAATTTCTCGTGCCGATGCACATGCTCAATGATTTGCTGTTTGATAGGTTGCATCTGCAGAGCTAGATACGAGTTGATGGCATCGGCGTTCTCGTAGACGTTGATGACTTGGTCGAACAGTTGCCCGATGCCCATCTGCTTACGGCATACAGTCGGCACCATTGGCACACCGAGCAGTTCACTTAGACTCAGGTAGTCAAGTTTACTGCCGCTCTCCTCCAGTTCGTCGTACATATTGAGTGCCACCACCATACGTATATCCATGTCTATCAGCTGTGTAGTGAGGTAGAGGTTGCGCTCCAAATTGGATGAGTCCACCACGTTGATGATGACATCCGGAGTCTTGTCGATGATGTACTGGCGCACGTAAATCTCTTCGGGCGAATAAGCCGACAGAGAGTAAGTTCCCGGCAAATCGATAAGCCGGATGGTATAGTCCTTGTACTTGAATGTACCTTCTTTAGCGTCCACCGTCACGCCACTGTAGTTTCCCACCCGTTCGTGAGCACCCGACGCGATGTTGAAGAGCGATGTCTTTCCGCAGTTAGGATTGCCCACCAGCGCCACGTTGATTGTGTTAGAGCGTCCCTGAGCGATAGCTGTCAAGTCACTGACGGGCACCTCTTCAGCGATGCCTTCCACCCGAGTCTGCTCAGGTTGGTGCGCTTTCGCCTCTTCCTCGCTCACCACCTCTATCAGCGCCGCCTCCTGTGCCCGAAGCGACACTTCGTAGCCCAATATTCGGTATTTGATAGGGTCGCGGAGCGGAGCGTTGAGCACCACCTCCACTGTCTTGCCCTTGATAAAGCCCATTTCCACAATACGCTTACGGAAGCCTCCGTGTCCCAACACTTTGGTTATCACTCCCTTCTCGCCGGTTTTCAGTTCTGACAGACGCATATGTTCTTCTTTTTGTTTATTCTCGCTTGCAAAGATAGACCATTGTACGCATGCATGCAAATTATTTAGATTCAATTAAAATAGACGACAGCTATTGAGCGTATGTATCATTACTTGGCTAACGGCTTCATCCCGATTCTCTGACATCTACCATACGATTCTTTGCATCAGAGTCCCGATATTCAATCGAATTTATGTAAGTTTGCCTTCAAATTGGAGAGGCCGTGACTTTCGGCTTTCTATACCTTATTATATATAGGAGATGTTTCTACGGAAAATCAAGACATACATTGGTGCACATCGTCTGCTCAACGAAGGACAGCGGGTGATAGTCGCCTTGAGTGGTGGAGCCGACTCAGTGGCTTTGCTCCACGTGCTTCGTCAGTTGGGTTATACCCCAGAGGCAGTACATTGCAACTTCCATCTGCGTGGCGAAGAGTCGATGCGCGACGAGCAGTTTGTCCGTTCACTGTGTGAGCGACTTAATGTTCCATTGCATGTGGTGGACTTCGACACAACGGAGTATGCCACTGCTAACCACATCTCCATAGAGATGGCAGCGCGCGACCTGCGCTATGACTATTTCCGCAAAGTGGCCAATGAAGAGGGTATCACAGCAGTTACCGTGGCTCACCATCTGAACGACAGTGCCGAGACGTTTCTGTTAAACCTGATACGCGGCACCGGCATCAACGGTCTGCGTGGCATCCGTCCCAAGAACGGACTGATTGTTCGTCCGCTCCTATGCGTCACCCGTCAGGAGATTCTCACCTTTCTGGAAGGACTCGGCCAGCCGTATGTCACCGACAGCACCAACCTGCAGGACGATTTCACACGAAACAAGATCCGCCTGAAACTCCTCCCCTTGATGCAGACCATCAACCCCTCTGTGCAACAAAGCATCGTAGCCACTGCCGACCGTCTCTCCGAGTTGGCCGATGTCTACACCCGACTGATCGAGGAGGGAAAGTCGCGCGTCACCGCTCCCCTATCTGAAGATGGAGAATCAGCGTTCGCTATAGACGCAGAAGCTTTGCTCCGCGAGAAAACTTCTTCCAATTCCCCGAAGGGCCAAGCCTCATCGTTCGCTATAGATTCTTCTGCATTGCTCCGTGAGCCTATGCCCGAGAGTCTTCTGTTCGAGCTACTTCACCCCTTCGGTTTTAACTCCGCCCAAGTGAGCACCATCTTCACTCAACTGCAAGCGGAGACTTCCGGCCGAACCTTCCTCTCCTCCACATGGCGTATAGTGAAGGACCGCCAGCGTCTGTTGGTCACACCTTTAGTCTCATCCTCCGATGGTAGCCTCAGCACATCGTCCGCTGAGGCGATAACCATCGAAAAAGACGGAACGTTCATTTTCGATGGAAACAAGCATTTGCGCATTAGCCTTTTGCAATGTCCCGAAGGCTTCGTCATTCCCCGCAGCAAGACCTGGGTATGCCTCGATGCCGACAAGGTGCAGTTTCCCCTCACCCTCCGCCGTTGGCAGAAGGGCGACAAGTTCGTCCCCTTCGGCATGAAGGGTCAGAAGAACGTGAGCGACTACCTGACCGATCGCAAATTCTCGCTTCTACAGAAAGAGCACCAATGGGTCCTCTGCACTGCCGACCGCATCCTCTGGCTAGTAGGCGAACGCCCCGATGACCGCTTCAAGGTGCAAGAAACCACAAGCC
>CAYZVH010000192.1:0-4938 GCA_964481755.1 uncultured Bacteroides sp.
GCCGTCTGCACCAACTACGAGATGGTGGCAAGGGCCTTCGAGGCCGGATGGGCAGGCGTGTTCTACAAGACCATCTGTCTGGAAGAGATTCACGAGGTGTCGCCCCGGTTCGACTCCGTCGGTGAAGAAGGCGACACGGGCAAGTTCTATGGGTTCCGCAATATGGAACAGCTCAGCGAGAATCCCGCCGAAGTGGATTTCGACATCATGCGGAGACTGAAGGAGAACTACCCGCAGAAGATAGTCATCGCAAGCATCATGGGCCAGACCCTGAAGGACTGGGCACAACTGGCGCACATGGCTGAAGATGCCGGACTGGATGCGGTGGAGCTTAACTTCTCGTGTCCGCAGATGGGACTCGAGGGCATGGGTAGCGATGTGGGGCAAAATGTGGAGTTGGTGATGCACTACACCTCTTACGTCAAGAAGAGAATAAACATCCCGGTCATCGTGAAGATGACACCCAACATCACACACATCAGTCAACCAGCAGTCGCCTCGGCACTGGCAGGAGCCGACGCCATATCCGCCATCAACACCATCAAGAGCGTCACGATGTCCGACTCGTCTATGGTGTCGCATCAGCGCACCGTGTCGGGCTACTCCGGCCGTGCCGTCAAACCGATAGCCCTACGCTACATCCTCGAGATGGCCAAGAACCCCATACTGGAATACACACCCCTCAGTGGCATCGGCGGCATCGAGACGTGGAAGGACGCGCTGGAGTTTCTGCAACTGGGATGCACCAACGTGCAGGTATGCACAGCCGTCATGCAATATGGCTACCGCATCATCGACGACCTGATAGAGGGCCTGCGAACCTATCTTGAGGGCCGCGGTCTCACAAACCTCAATCCTGTCATCGGCGAGGAGCTCAAGAATTTCGTCTTGCCCTCTGACATGGACCGCAGCACCATTGTCTATCCCCAGATAAACCGCGACCAATGCATCGGTTGCGGTCGGTGCCACATCTCGTGCGAGGACGGCGGCCACCAAGCCATCACGATAGATGCTGAGCGGAAGCCCCACGTCAATGGTGCCAAGTGTGCCGGCTGCCTACTTTGTCTGCACGTCTGCCCCGTAGGAGCCATCCGGCCCTCGAAGCGCGTGAAGCATCAGAAGCAGTGATGGTGGAGCGTTTCCCCAAGAGTGAACGGACAACTCAAAAAAATGTCGTATTGTGTCAATATTGACAAGTTATCGCTATATTTGCAGCTGTAACAAGTCAATATTGACACAATGGAGAGCAGCTAAACAAGTTCATTTATGGAAGAGTAGTCCATTTGCGACATTACCCTTTTGATGAGCGAGGTCTTTCCCATTCGGCGCGGAGAGATGAGAATCACGTTGACGCCATTCTCGAAGTTCATCTTTGTGCGTCTGCACTCCTCCACCCTATCGGTAAAGTTGCCGCCGCTCACTGACATTCCGTATACAAAAGCCTTTTCCATAAATCCGCCCCATTAGACGATGTTGATTGATGCCGCAGAGTTAATGAAAACCTCATCGGTTCACAACTTTGTGGACCACAACTTTGTGAACCGGCCTCAAAGTGGCTGGTAGAGGGCGATATAGAATGACTGCAGGTCGCCACGATGGTACCGATTCAAGTGATATGGATGGTATCGATTCATGCGCTACGACGATGCCGATTTGCCGATATGGTCCGCACACAATCAAAGAGTCGGAAGAGTGAACGAATATCCCCGTTTTGGGTGGATGGATATCAACCGTTTTCTGCAAATGTATAGCCATCACCTCAGATAACCTCTCTCCCGAAGGCCTTTCAGGAGGTTGTAGGCTGTTGACTTCTTCCGGCCTACCGTCCGACATAACTCATCCATGGTGGGTTTGGTATCGGCAGACATCAGTTTCACAATCTGCTTCTCGATGTCTGTCAGCTCGGGGGATTTGGCAGCCGGACTTTTTCGGTACAAGATGATGGTGAACATCCCTTCCGTCTCGTACTCGGGCTTCGGCAGACCGGCCTCCAGCATCAGTTCTTCCATTCGTCCGATGCCGGAGCCCACGTGCTCCACCAGATTCATTCGCATGAACAGACTGAAAATGTAGGGGTTGCGCGAGAGGCTTCTCCGGCCAAAGTGTTTGGCCACCAGCGGGAGCAAGCCTCCGGGGTTGGATATCTCCACCCTATCGTCATAGAGTTCCACACTGGTGAATGCTCCCTGTTCGTAGTAATCTCTGTGCGCAAGCGCATTCACCAGTGCCTCGCGGAAGACATCCAGGGGCATCTCCCATTTCTCGGTACGAGGGCCAGTTCCTTTGATGATATACTCCACATTGAGCTTGTCCTCGAGCCAATCGAGCGCTTGCACGTATTGCGATGCCAATGGTCCGCCGAAGGTCTTGTCATCTATGATATGCAGTTTGTCAGTTCCCTTGAAATGGGTACACCGGACAACTGCGTGAAAAAACAAATCCTCCGGATGTTTGGCGAAGAAGAGTATCGCTCCGCGTTTCACTTCTCCGTTTTCCGTAAAGGCCTGTATGTTTTCGAGCAGTTGTTCGTCGTCCACGTTATTGGAGATATGGGCTTCACGCCTGAACGCCTTCATCATATGGTCATCCAGATGGTCAAAGATGTTGTACCGCTTGCTGGGGATGGAGTCGTAGTAAATCTTCTCCGCCCGTTGGAACAGGTCACGGATTTCCTCAACATTCGTAAGCTTTTGACAATTGGCGCCTTCTCTTACGAAGACGTTTCCTCCAAAGAAATATGGTACCTGTTTCCCTGCCGGAACTTCGATAACCCAAACATCTTTCCCATCCACATCCACCGGATAGAGTTCACAATGAAGGGCTGGCGAAACTTCTCCTATGGAGCCCTGAATAGCCGAGCGTTTTGAATTGTCAATGGTAGTGCCTTTGATGACACCATGGTCATCTACACCAATCAACACAAATCCACCGGAAGCATTTGCAAAACTGCACACTTCTTCCGCGAGCTCACGTACTTTCTGGGGCACAGAAACCTTGAAGTCCACATTGAAGGACTCGCCCCGTTCTGCCATTCTCTTTATCTCTTCCGCGGTAATCATATCTGATAGGTTTAGCTTTACAGATACAAAGATATACAGTTTCCAATGGAATTCCAATGGAAAATTGGAAAATTCCAATCGGCTCATATTTTTAGTTTTTCCTGCCATATGCGTGACTGCATAAGAGTTTGATTCTATACAAATAGCTACATAAAGAGCAGAAAACTAAATGAACATGCGCTACAATTCTGTTCATGCGCTGTCGTTTATACGAGAGAAAGTGAACGGATATGCTCCGGAATTGGTGAACGGGTATCGACCGGAATACGCACATATTCCTCTATCTTGTCTTGAAGGACAGGACAAAAGTTCTCCTTTACGAACAACGAGGAAGCCTTACGCAGTTTCTTTATTTGTTTCTTGGTCAAGTCACCTTCTAGCCCAAACAGGGAACGGTCTACCGCTAAATCTATATCTTCCGAAAAGCGTTCTTTCTGGTGCCAAACCTTGCTCAATGAGGTGCCGCCCTTGAAAGTCAGTTTTTCAGCAAAGGGCAATATGAAGACAATCTGCAATATGTTGTCACCCACAAGTCTTTCTCGAGGGCTTGCGGAGGAAGTCCCAAGCGAGCGGATGCTTGCTGAAGTACACGGCGTTGGTCTTCACCTGAGAGTTGGAAATAGTTATTCATAGGCCCTTGTTACGATTTTTCTTATCCAAACGGGCATAAGTGTCAAATCCGCCAATACCACTTCTCGGTCTTCTTTTCTCAGCAGCTGCTCTATCTGAGCTATCTGACCAGCCGTGACATTCTCGCGGCCAACTGATTTCAAAGCCGATGTAACAAGCATCGCCAAGCGGTTCTTGAACGAGAGATTCTTAGGCGCAGTCTTTTTGAAAACAATGCCCCGTCCACCCGAAATTTCTACTTTTCGTGGACTTCCATCTGTCAAGTATACACAGTTCATCGGCACTTGAGTGGACAGGCCCAATACGTTCAAAGCGTAATCGCCCGTCGGCACTATCCTGGCGTGTGAGCGTTCAGCTATGGCGTTGGCAATTTGGTCAAACGTAGGCATAAGTGCTCCAAGTCCCAGTTTGTCGTCCACTTCCGGATAACAATAAATGCCGTTTGCCACGCGCACAATCTTCTCGTTCTTGGTGAAACGTCCTAGTGCCTGCCGTATATTTTCTGCAGACCCCATGTTCACAAAGTCATCAGCAAAGAAAATCTTTCCTCTGCCAGAATTTTCTATTGAGCATTCTATTCTCTGCGATACACTATCCATATCCCTTTTGAATTTTGTCACAAAAATAGCAATTTTGTGTGACACTTCCAAGAAGCATACAAAAGCCCAGCGTTTATTTAACAGAGTTTGTCACAAAAACAGCTAAAATGTGTGACACAGCGAATGCAATATATGCAACGCCACAAACCTCAGCCAAGCTACTTCTTCACCCGCACCCACAACCGCTCCTCACGTGACCAGCCGAAACTCCTCCCGCTTCGTCTCAAACAAAATGCCTTCCTCTGAAATACCTTGAGAATCCTCCAAGACTTTTGGAGGATTATGCAGGATACTTGGAGAATCCTACAAGTTTTTGAAAATCCTCCTAAAGTTTAGGAGGACCCTGGAATACGGGGGTTACCGATGGCTTACAACGGACTGAACGGATATCACCGGAATTGGTGAACGGGTATCGACCGGAATACGCACAGCGCAGAACTCTTTCAGATCCTTCACCTCGCTACACAATTGACACAGGTCATAGACCTCCTGATAATTCACTTTTTCTTTTGCCATAACTCTTTGCATTAAAAGTTTGGGCGCAAAGGTAGTCTAGCGGGCGAGGCTTGCCAAGGCGGAAAATAATACGTTTACCATTGTAAGCCATCAGTAAACCCCGTATTGCAGGGTTTCTCATAAATTTTAGGAGG
>CAYZVH010000193.1:0-4861 GCA_964481755.1 uncultured Bacteroides sp.
AGATTGACAAGACCGTGGACGTGGACCTGCTGGCACGCCAGACTCCGGGATTCTCCGGAGCCGACATCGCCAACGTCTGCAACGAGGCCGCCCTGATAGCCGCCCGCCACGACAAGGAGTACGTGGGCAAACAGGACTTCCTCGACGCTGTGGACCGCATCGTGGGCGGACTGGAGAAGAAGACGAAAGTGATGACGCAGGAAGAGAAGCACACCATAGCGCTCCACGAGGCCGGTCACGCCACCCTCTCGTGGTTCCTCGAACACGCCAACCCTCTGATAAAAGTCACCATCGTGCCCCGTGGCCGTGCCTTGGGCGCCGCATGGTACCTGCCCGAGGAGCGACAGATAACCACCAAAGAGCAGATGCTCGACGAGATGTGCGCCACCTTGGGCGGACGAGCCGCCGAGGAGTTATTCGTGGGCAAGATCTCCACCGGAGCGATGAACGACCTGGAGCGCGTGACGAAGCAGGCGTACGGCATGATTGCCTACGCCGGCATGAGCGACAAGTTGCCCAACCTCTGCTATTATGATATGGAGGACAACTACTTCACGAAACCCTATAGCGACAGCACCGCCCAGCTGATTGACAGCGAGGTGAAACGTATGATACAGGAGCAGTACGACCGAGCCAAAGCCATTCTGAAAGAGCATCAAGAGGGCCACAACAAGCTGGCCCAGCTGCTGATGGAGCGCGAAGTGATCTTCGCCGAGGACGTGGAGCAAATCTTCGGCAAACGCCCCTGGGCCTCCCGCTCCGAAGAGATTCTCGCCAGCGACGACCCGAAACCTTCTGACACGAAAGCCGAGCAGAAGCCCGCTACAGGGAATGATGCACTAGCGAATACTACCGACGATGCTTCACAAGCAAACGTTGCCGACGATGCGGCCGAAACGAACACTGCCGAGAAAGCAGGAGAGTTGAAGGCAGAGGACGAGAAGATCGCTGAGGAGAAAGTAGCCGACAGCAAGCCCGCTGAACGTACACTCTTCGACGAGGAAACAAACGAAGTTAATGCAGCAAGCGAAGAGGCGAACGCTGCCGACGGAAACGCCAGCGATGCGGAAGCCGACGAAACCACAAAGCCTGCGGAAGCTTCGCTCTTCGATGAGAAGGTCGATGGAAATAATGCTGAAGGCGAAGAGGCGAACGCTGCCGACGGAAACGCCAGCGATGCGGAAGCCGACGAAACCACAAAGCCTGCGGAAGCTTCGCTTTTCGATGAGAAGGTCGATGGAAATAATGCTGAAGGCGAAGAGGCGAACGCCGCCGACGGGAACGCCAGCGATGAAGAAGCCGACGAAACCACAAAGCCTGCGGAAGCTTCGCTCTTCGACGAGGAGGCTGACGGAGAGCAGAGTAACTCCGAGGAAACCTCTGAGGTGAAAGCCGATGCTGAGAATCTTTCCACGAAGGCCCACCAAGGAGAGGCTACCGAAAAAACCGCCGACCTGTTTGCCGCTGCAACAGTTGCCTCCTCTATACTTAGTAATATAGAAGCAGACGCAAAGGTTGCTGAAGAGAGCGAAGCCGAAGAAGCCGACGAAAAGGGTCTTGAAGCCCCCATTATAAATGCCGACGAGGAATCGAGCCTTGCCGAAGAGGCCATCGTAGCCGATGAATCCACCGCTACCAAGGTCGCCGAAGACGAAGTGGTCGAGTCCAACGCCAACGAAGAGACCACGGACAACAAATCCGCTGACGAAGTCGAGGCCGAGGAAAATTTCAGTGAACCAGCGAAATCCGCTGACACCACAAGCGCTGAAGCAACACTTTTCGATTCAAAGGCTGAGGAAAATGCGACTGCAACCGACACCGAAGAGATGATTGCTTCCGAAGAATCTACAGAAGAGAAGGCTCACGAAACTGCAAAGTCTACCGATGATGCGAGCACAGAACCTTCGCTTTTCGACGTAGAAGCCGAAGCTGAGAAGACCGACGAAGCAGTAAAGTCTACCGATGATGCAAGCGCAGAACCTTCATTTTTCGACGTAGAAGCCGAAGCTGAGAAGACCGACGAAGCAGTAAAGTCTACCGATGCTGCAAGCACTGAACCTTCACTTTTCGACGTAGAAGCCGAAGCTGAGAAGACCGACGAAGACACAAAGTCTGCAGAGACTTCAACCGTTGGGCCTTCACTGTTCGACGAGAACGCTGAAGATTTAAACGACTCGAAGGCCGAAGAGAAGAAAGCTGAAGAGACTAAAGCTAGTGAACCTCATGTCATCGAAGCGTATACGCCCAAGCCTTTCGTGCTTCCGCATTGGACAGCTTGGCCAGAGGACGATGAGCCCAAGAGCGACTCCAATGAAGCGAAGAGACCTGCAGATCTTTGGAAACGAGCAGACACCACAAAGTCATCTGACAATGCGAAGTCTGCCGATGATGCAAACGTCAGCGTGACGGTGACCGAGAATTCCATCGAGTGGAAATTTCCCGAAGTCAACGCTGCTGAAGAGGGCCCTGCAGAAGAATCCAATGAAGCAACCGCAAACGAAGCTGAGACTGCCGACGTGGCTACTTCCAACGGAAACACGGCTAGCATAGAGCTCCCCGATGAAGCAACCGCAGACGAGGGCGAGGCTACCTGCGTTAATGCTAGCGAGTCTTTCATCGACGAAGTCGCTGCCGACGAAGCCTTCATGGAAGTGACTGCCGAGGAAGAGACTGAACTCACCGACGAGACGAACGCTGACGAAGAATCCGCCGAGGACAACATCCTTTGGAACGGAAGCCTCTTCGATGGAACCGACGAAAAGGACGAGGACGAAGCTAGATTTGCCGAAATGGCGAACGCTATGGAGGAAGCCGAGGAAGCTAACTTTGCCGAACAAACTGAGGAAACTAACATCCCCGAGCAAACCGATGAAGCCACCAACACAAGCGTTACCGAGGGAAATGAGGTAGAGACGAATCTCACTGACGAGACGAACGCCGAAGAAGAGCCTGCCAAGGACAACAGACCTTGGAACGGAAACCTCTTCGATGGAACCGACGAGAAGCCTTCCAACGACGAATCTGCGGAAGAGCCCATTCAAGGAACAATCGATTTTGGGACTGACGAGACAAAGCCTGCCGACGAAACGAAGACCGCTGACGAGAAGCCCACAGAGGTAAAGTCTGTCGACTTCCAGACCACCATCGATTGGGGATTCTTCGAGGATGAGATGAGTAACGAGACAGCCGACACTGCGGAGAATACCTCTACGGAGGGCCAGGCAACAGCTACCGCCCCAGAGAAATCCACTGAGGGAGCCGCCGAGAAACGGGCGGCTGCCGAGAAGGCCGTGAACCAGAAGATTGTCGATGGCGAAGCGGTGCAAGTGAATGAATAAAAACACAACCGATAATTAGACTATGACTAATCTTGTTCAAAGAAGCATCACCGGCGTACTCTTCGTAGCGGTCATTCTGTGTTGCACAATTCTCAGTCCCATCGCTTTCGGGACTCTGTTTGCCGTCATCACAGCCTTGGCCATACGGGAGTTTTGCAAGCTGGTGAACAAGGACGACGAAATAAACGTGAGTCCACTCATCGCCATGACGGCCGGAGCATACCTGTTCTTCGCCTTCATGGGCTACAGCCTGCAGCTATTCGACCTCTCGGTGTTTGTGCCCTACATCATCATCGTGATGTACGCCTTCATCCGCGAGCTCTACCTGAAGCAGAGCAAGCCGCTCAACGACTGGGCATACACGATGATGAGCCAACTCTACATCGCCCTACCCTTCTCGCTGCTCAACGTGCTGGCCTACAGCAACGCGCAAACGCCGTTCGCGATGGTGGAATACAACGCCTCGTTCCCCCTGGCGGTGTTCATCTTCATTTGGCTGAACGACACCGGTGCCTACTGCGTGGGCAGCCTGCTGGGCAAACATAAGCTGTTCGAGCGCATCTCCCCGAAGAAGTCGTGGGAAGGCTCCATTGGCGGAGGCGTCTTCGCCTTGATTGCCGCTTGCATCATGTCGCACTTCAACCCCTACACCCCGCTATGGGTATGGTTGGGATTCGCCCTCACCGTAGTCTTCTTCGGTACATGGGGCGACCTGATAGAGTCGTTGATGAAACGTCAGCTCGGCATCAAGGATTCGGGCAGCATCCTCCCCGGTCACGGCGGATGGCTCGACCGCTTCGACAGTGCCCTTATGGCCATCCCCGCCTCGGTGGTTTACCTCTATCTGACAGGTCAAATCTAAGCGGACAAGCGCATACGCGAAGTCTTCCGAAGGCGGAATCATCCGATAAGGAGACTCCTTCCGACGAGTGGAATGGCACCTATATACAATAAGGTATATGTAAGGCATTTCAGTAACGGAATAACCTGTGGCCGTGAAGTGTTTCAGAAAGACAAAGCTTCGGGTGTGAAGTAAAATAGGAAACGGCCATCGCCAACGCCATCCGTAGACATACGTTCGATCACCGTTTACTCATTGACTGACAGACGGTTTAAGGACGTACGGACAAGGTCTGATCACGTACATGAACAAGGTGAGTAAACGTACGTCTTCAGGTCCTATAGTCGTACGTCTTCAGCTCCCCCCTCTCTGTAGCGAACAGATTTTGCTCCTTTCGAGGGGCGATTTTGTTCACTCAGTAAACGACCAGTAAACAGCCAGTTAACGGTAGTAAACAACCAGTAAACGTACGTCCATGTAACAAGCTGTTTTTTATCCTCCTCCAGCCTACAAATACAACCTTCCCCCTCAAGCAAGCTCTCAAAGACTTGTGTGAGAGATATTATGCTGATGAAAACGGTAATATTCAAGCAGGTCGTATATGGTCTACCCAACTGCAAACATTCGTAGAGCAAGCAGAATGGATTGTGGCTCTTCAAAGTGAGAAGGGGAAAATCATAAC
>CAYZVH010000194.1:0-1503 GCA_964481755.1 uncultured Bacteroides sp.
GGAAACTATCGACGAGAAAATATTTTGGGAGGTATTGTGGGAACAACCGGCGAAAAAAACACTTCTGAAATCGTAGAGGGAACAGTCGGCCCCCAAAAGAACCGCTGTTTACCCACAGAAACTTTTCGGGAATCAGAAGGGAATCCGCGGAGCTTCACCGCAGCAGGGCGATGAGCGCCAGCAGCTTCTCCAGCCGCTCGCGCATCAGGTGGTTGGCGCGGTTGATGTGCTTCTTCACCGTGTTGACGCTGATGCCCAGCTCCTCGGCTATCTGCCGCTGCGGCTTGCCGTTGAGACTCTCCACATACACACGGCGGCAGGCGTCGCTCAGGTCGGCGAAGGCCTCGCTCACCATGGCGTAGACCTCCGACTCGATGATGCCGCACAGGATGTCGGGCTCCTCGGTGTCGGCGCACTCGAGCAGACCCTCCACCTTGGCGCGCTCGCGCTGCTCGGTGCGCAGCTGGTTGAGCGCCTCGTTGCGTATACCTTTATATAGATAGGCCTTCAGGGCAAGCTCGTTGGCAAAGACCAGGCGGCCCTCCCAAATGCGCATCCACACGTTCTGCAACACGTCGTCCACCGCCTCGGGAGAGTCCACAAACTTGAGGGCAAAATACTTCAGCTGAGGATACAGCGACAGGTAGTGCCGCTGAAAATCATCAATATCCGTCAACCGAATCTCTTCCATTCTCCCTGCGTCGTTTCTAAAATTCACGACAAAGGTAACGTATAATCGAGAAATAAGTTACTTTTGCACACAGAAAAAGGTAAGAAGATGAAGAAATTAGTGATTTTCGACCTCGACGGCACGTTGCTCAACACCATCGCCGACCTGGCCAACAGCACCAATCAGGCATTGGCGCACTATGGATTTCCCACCCACGAGGTGGCGGCCTACCGCTATTTCGTGGGCAACGGAGTGACGAAACTCTTCGAGCGCGCCCTGCCCGAGACGGAACGCACGCCGGAGAACATCGCCCGCATACGCTCGCGCTTCGTGCCCTACTACGACGAGCACAACGCCGACCTGAGCACGCCCTACGACGGCATCCCGCAGCTGCTGGAGGCGCTGCAGGCGCAAGGGGTGACGCTGGCCGTGGCCTCCAACAAGTATCAGGCCGCCACTGAGAAGCTGGTGCGCCACTTCTTCCCCACCATACGGTTCGCCGCCGTGCTGGGCCAGCGCGAGGGCATCCCCACGAAGCCCGACGCGCGCATCGTGGACGACATACTGCGGCTGTGCGGCGTGGCCAGGGCCGACGTGCTCTACGTGGGCGACTCCAACGTGGACATGCAGACGGCCCTCAACGCCCGTGTGGAAGCCGCCGGAGTGGCGTGGGGCTTCCGTCCCGTGGGGGAGCTGGCGGCCTACCGTCCGGCGCACATCGTCCACCATCCGGAGGAGATACTGTCCATCGCGCTGGGGTGAGAGGAAGAGAGAGAGAAATGTCCATCACCCTAGGGTAAATAAAGATAGAAGAGAAGAATACTGTCCATCGC
>CAYZVH010000194.1:1603-4855 GCA_964481755.1 uncultured Bacteroides sp.
AATGTCCATCACCCTAGGGTAAATAAAGATAGAAGAGAAGAATACTGTCCATCGCCCTGGGGTGAAATAAAGAGAGAAGAGGAGATACTGTCCATCGCGCTGGGGTGAGAGAAAGAGAGAAGAGAAGAATACTGTCCATCGCGCTGGGATGCAATAAAGAGAAGAGAAGTCTTCGCCAGGCATAGAACGGTGGTTAAATGACGCCAGTTTCTCCGACACGTATTTTCTCCGAACTACCTTCGGGCCTCTTAGAGTATTTCTCCGAACCGAATTCTCCACACTCCGGACTATCCCATTCAGTTCCCTGGCCATCACCGCCTCATCCGTGAGCGGGAATAGTGACCAAGAATGTAAGAATCAAGTTTCAGATTCAGATAAAGCGTTTCAACTATTCCACTAAAAGTTCATAGAGAAATCCGGCATAGGAACGAAGCCACCGCAAAAGCGGAAAGACCACATTCCTACGCCGGATTTATGTTTGCGCGTCAGAAGTCGCAGACCTCGCGAAGCCACCGCTCGGCGATGGCCGTCCAGCCGTTGGTGGTGCCGGATTTTAGTTTATGCGTCAGAAGTCGCAGACCTCGCGGAGCCACTGCTCGGCGATGGCCGTCCAGCCGTTGGTGGTGCCGGGATTGTTGCGCACGGCAATGCTGTGCTCACCCTCGGGATAGAGGTGGAGCGAGCACTTCGCCACCTTGTTCTTCTTCAGCGCCTCGAAGAAGTAGAGGCTGTTGAGGCACGACACGGCAGGGTCGTTCATCGCATGCACCACGAAGCAGGGAGCGGTCTCAGCGGTCACCTGCTGGTCGAGGGAGAAGCGCTTGCGCAGCTCGGGCGAGTCGAACTTGCCGAGCAGATTCTGGCGGCTACCCTTGTGGGCGATGTCGCCCATGGAGACCACCGGAGAGACCATGATGGCGAAGTTGGGGCGGAAGGAGTATTGGTCCAGAGCGTCGCCTATGCTGCTCCAGTCCTCGGTGAAGGTGGCCATGCAGCCTGCCAGGTGAGCGCCGGCTGAGCTGCCCATCACACCCACCTTGTCGGGATTGACGCCGAAGCGCTGCGCATTGGCGCGTATGTAGCGGAGGGCACGCTGCGCATCCTGCACAGGGGCCTTGTAGCAGACCTCCACGTCGGGCGACTGCGGCAGGCGGTGTGTCAGCACGAAGGCCGTCACGCCGAAGGTGTTGAACCACTTGGCCAGCGAGAAGCCGGAGATCTGGTAGGCGAAGCGGGCGTAGCCGCCTCCGGGGATGATGACCACGGCCACGCCTTTGTTCTCGGCCTTCGAGGGCTCGAACACGTAGAGGCCTGGCATCGCCACTTGGTAGACACGTTCGTTGGCGATGCTGTCGGTCACCGCCACGCCTTTACTGTTGGGCATTTTGCCTTTCTCCCAAAGGGGGAGATACTCCTGCGCCAGGCCCACGCCGGTGGACGCAAGGATGAAAAGTAAGCTTACAATACTTTTTCTCATGATATCATTTACATTTATATAGGTTAGAATATTTCTTTTTCCCAAGCACATGGTAGGCCCACAGGATGGAGGTCGGGCGAATCTCGGGGATGGACACCGGAGCCACGGCCTTAGGCTTCGGAGCCGATGCCACTGCTTCGCCCGATGACGAAGGGCTGTCAGATATAGCCGCCGGCACCACGGCCTTAGGCTTCGGAGCCGATGCCACTGCTTCGCCCGATGGCGAAGGGCTGTCAGATATAGCCGCCGGCACCACGGCCTTGGGTTTCGACGCTGCTCTCCCAGCTTCGCCCGATGACGAATGGCTGTCAGATGTTTCAGCGGACTCTCCGCGGACTGCGCTTATCGATGTAGCCAATGCGCTATCGGCTGTGCTTAATGATGTAGACGATGCGCTATCTGCTGTGCTTAATGATGTAGACGATGCGCCGCAGACCGTGCGCGACCAGACGTCGTGCCGTGCCTTCCTGCGGTAGGCGGACATCCGCCAGAAGTCCACGCGCGCCTGGCAAATGGCCTTCACGCCAGGCAAATCGCCCTTTATTAGATAGGTGAAGGCGGCCAGATAGTCGAGAAAGAAGCGCAGGGTCAGCACGGTCCACAGTCGGCCGGCGGACAGGTTCTTGTAGAGCATCAAGAGGTTGTTGCGGAAGTTGAGGTAGGTCTTGCGGGGATTCTCGCGCCTGAGCGTGGCGCCGCCCACGTGGTAGACCTTGGCGGATGGGATGCAGACGACCTGTCGGCCTGCCAGATGGAGCCGCCAGCAGAAGTCAATCTCCTCCATGTGGGCGAAGAACTGGGCGTCCAGTCCGCCCACGGCGTGGAAGTCCGCCGCACGCACACAGAGCGCGGCGCCCGTGGCCCAGAAGACGGACTGCACATCGTCGTACTGCCCAAGGTCCTCCTCCACCGTGCCGAAGATGCGGCCACGGCAATAGGGGTAGCCCAGGGCGTCGATGAATCCGCCTGCAGCGCCGGCATACTCAAACGACTGACGGTTCTTCCAGCTCAGCAGTTTGGGCTGGCAAGCCGCCACCTCGGGGTGAGCGTCCAAGTAACAGATCATGGGCTGCAGCCAGCCTTCGGTGACCTCCACATCGGAGTTCAGCAGCACGTAGTATTCGGCCTTCACCTGCGCCAAGGCGCGGTCGTAACCTTCGGCGAAGCCATAGTTGCGGTCCAGCCGGATGAGCCGCACCTGGGGGAACTCATCGCTCACCACCTGGCACGATTCGTCCGTGGAGGCATTGTCCGCCACCACGACTGTGACTCCCTCCGCCAGCGAGCAACGGCAGACCGACGGCAGGAACTGGCGCAACATCGGCGCTCCGTTCCAGTTCAGTATCACCACGGCGACTTTTGGCTTCCGGTTTCCATTCATCTCATCCCGCACGTCCTCGGCAGGGCCCTCTTTCTCTTCGTCGGTTCCATCCGACGCCGACAAGAAGGGAGAGTTCGCGGATTCGTCACGTTCCACTTTATTCTGTTCTTCCGAAGAAGGTTTAGGACGTTCCCCGGAGGAGCTCCGAGATTCCGAGATTCCTTTATTTAATTCATTCTCTTCCACTCCATTTCGAGTTTCCGAGAAAGGTTTAGTCTCTTCCACGGAGGAGTTCCGAGATTCCGAGATTCCTTTATTTAGTTTATTCCCTTCTACGTTATTCCGTTCTTCCGAAGAGAGTTTGGTCTCTTCCACGGCAAAGTTCCGAACTTCATTCGGTTCGTTCTCCCCCACTCCGCTTCGGGCTTCCATCACGCTGTCTCTACTACCATTC
>CAYZVH010000195.1:0-4820 GCA_964481755.1 uncultured Bacteroides sp.
CCCTGCTGGACAACGGCATTTCGCACTTCATCGTTGCCGATCAGGAGGGCAAGGTGCTAAGCGACCGACTCTTCTTCCATTACGCACCGGCACAGGAGGAATGGGACGTGACGGCCAATCGACACGTCTACAACCGTCGCAGTAAGGTGGAACTATCCGTTCAGCTGAAGGACAACCAGGGGAGACCGCTGCAAGGCAACTTCTCGATGAGCATTACCGACGCTAATGCTGTGAGACTGGACTCCCTGGCGGACAACATCGTCTCCAACCTGTTGCTCACCTCCGACCTGAAAGGTTACGTGGAGCATCCGGCCTACTACTTCGGTCCACAGAATTCCGAGATACAAAGGAACGCCGACCTGTTGATGATGACCCATGGCTGGTGCCGACATCACTTCACCAATATCGCCCACTGGAAAGAGTGGAAGCCGGAGTATAAATATGAGTTTCACCAAGTGCTGACCGGTAAGGTCAACGGTCTGTTTGGCGCGAAGGTGAAGAGTGGCTCCATCTTCGCCGTATCGCCCAAATATATGATTATGGAAGAGGGAACGACCGATAACGACGGACGGTTCACCATCCCGGTGGCCTTTCAGGATAGCACCTCCTTTTTTGTACAGGCCCGCACGAAGAACGGATTCGCTTCGGTGGACATCCAGGTGGATAAGGATAAGTTCCCCAAGGCACAATCGGATTTCCCCTATGCTTCGGAAACGGCAGACTTGCCGCAGAGCTTCCTGGGCAACACGATGAACCAATACTATGCCGAGGGCGGCATGAAGGTTGTGAACCTGAAAGAACTGCTGGTCACAGCCAAAAGCCGCAAGTATAGCTCGATGTATGTGAAGGGTGTGAACGATAAGGAATACACAACCACCGACCTGGAGGAGAGCGGACAGCTTACCCTCTATGACGCACTGTTCTGGATGCCCGAAATAGAGATGAACGACAGCGGTGGACTGAAGATACATCGTTGCGAGGGCACACCACTGATCCATATCAACGACTTCTCCTATACCTATGAAGATGGGGTGGACTTCTTGCAATCCATCTCTGTTGACGAGGTGGAGACGGTGACCATCGTGCGTGGGGCCGGTGCGCTGATGTTCAGCTCCGATGGTGGGGGAGGAGCCATCGTGGTGATGCTGAAACATCCGCTGGACAGACCTGCCAAGCCTATACCAGGCATCACCACCTGCACGCCTTTGGGCTATGCTAAGGATATGGAGTTCTATCATCCCGACTACGACATCCCCGAGCAGCGCAATAATCCCACTCCCGACCAGCGGAACACGCTCTACTGGAATCCGTATCTGCTGTTGGATGCCGAGGGCAAGGCTAAGGTTTCCTACTTCACTTCTGACCTGGTTTCTCCGCACGACATCGTGATAGAGGGAGTGACGGTCGACGGTACTCCCGTGCGTACCGTGCAGCGCATCAACAAACATTAAACAAATAGGGGATGCCGCCTTGTCGGTGACATCCCCTTATTGTTATTAGTAGTTTCAAGAAGTTTCTCGTTATTCCATCTCTTCGTAGTCGAGCACCGTCTTGCGGTTGGCAAGGATGCGGTCGTACTCTTCTTTCGAACCGACGATGATCTTGTCGAACTCACGCTGACCAGTACCGGCCGGTATCAGGTGACCGCAGATAACGTTCTCCTTCATACCTTCCAGCTTGTCCACCTTTCCGTTGATGGCTGCCTCGTTGAGCACCTTCGTAGTCTCCTGGAAGGATGCAGCAGACATGAAACTTGAGGTCTGCAATGCGGCACGTGTGATACCCTGCAGAATCTGTGTAGATGTTGCGGGGATGGCATCACGTACCTCAACCAACTTCAGATCGCGTCGTTTCAGCATACTATTCTCGTCGCGCAGCTTGCGGGCGGTAACAATCTGACCCGGTGCCAAGTTCTCGGAGTCTCCGGCATTGGTGACAACCTTCTTGCCCCAGATGCGGTCGTTCTCCTCCATGAACTCGAGCTTGTCGACAATCTGCTGCTCGAGGAAGCGGGTGTCGCCCGGCTCGTTGATCTCTACCTTACGCATCATCTGACGTACGATAATCTCGAAGTGCTTGTCGTTGATCTTTACACCCTGCAGACGGTATACGTCCTGTACCTCGTTGACGATGTACTCTTGAACGGCCGTAGGACCTTTGATGGCCAGGATGTCGGCAGGCGTGATGGCACCGTCGGACAACGGTGTTCCGGCACGTACGTAGTCGTTCTCCTGTACCAATATCTGTTTCGACAGAGCTACCAGGTACTTCTTCTGGTCACCCGTCTTGGATGTTACGATAATCTCGCGGTTACCACGTTTAACCTTACCCATGGTGATCTCACCATCGATTTCGGATACCACAGCGGGGTTCGACGGGTTACGTGCCTCGAACAGCTCGGTAACTCGGGGAAGACCACCGGTGATATCACCAGCCTTACCTACCGCACGCGGAATCTTCACGAGGATGTCGCCCGGCTTCACCTTCTGATTATCCTCGATTACCACGTGACCACCCACAGGGAAGTTGTAGGTACGGATGACGGAACCGTCTTCTGCCACAATCTGTGCAGAGGGGACTTTCGTCTTGTCCTTGGACTCGGTGATGATGATCTCGTGCAGACCGGTTGCCTCGTCGGACTCAACTTTGTAGGTGACACCCTCGATGACGGAGTCGAACACGATGCGACCGCCTGCCTCGGTGATGATGACAGCGTTGAACGGATCCCACTTGGCAATCATCTTGCCTTGCTCCACTACCTCACCATCGCTGGCGTACAGCTTAGAACCGTAAGGCACGTTGTGGGTAGAAAGGACGATGCCTGTGTTCACGTCGATGAAGCGAACCTCAGCCAAACGGCCTACGACTACCTTCACTGCCTCGCCTGTCTCCTCGACAGCGTCTACTGTACGGAGCTCCTCGAACTCGAGGCGAGCGTTATGCTTGGCCACGATAGATGCGTTGGCGGCGATGTTACCTGCTGTACCACCGGCGTGGAATGTACGCAATGTCAGCTGTGTACCCGGCTCACCGATGGACTGTGCGGCAATGACACCTACAGCCTCACCCTTGTTCACCATTCGGCTGGTGGCGAGGTTACGTCCGTAACACTTCGCGCACACACCCTTCTTCGATTCGCAAGTCAATACGGAACGTATCTCGACGCTCTCGATAGGTGAGTCCTCTATCTGTTGGGCAATGTCTTCTGTGATCTCCTCGCCACCGGCAACAATCAGTTTGCCTGTGTTCGGATGGATGATATCGTGAACGGACACACGACCGAGGATACGCTCGTACAAGGTGGCGATGACCTCATCGTTGTTCTTCAAAGCGGTGCAAACCAAACCACGCAGGGTGCCGCAGTCCTCCTCGTTGATGATCACGTCGTGCGACACGTCTACGAGACGACGGGTTAGGTATCCGGCATCGGCTGTCTTCAAGGCGGTGTCGGCCAGACCCTTACGGGCACCGTGGGTAGAGATGAAGTACTCCAACACGGACAGACCTTCCTTAAAGTTCGAAAGAATCGGGTTCTCAATAATCTGTGCGCCTTCGGCTCCGGCTTTCTGCGGCTTGGCCATCAAACCACGCATACCAGACAACTGACGAATCTGCTCCTTAGAACCACGGGCACCGGAATCCAACATCATGTACACGGAGTTGAATCCTTGGTCGTCGGCGGAGATGGTCTTCATCAGGATGTTCGACAAGTCGCTGTTGACGTGTGTCCAGGTATCGATCACCTGGTTGTAACGCTCGTTGTCGGTGATGAATCCCATGTTGTAGTTCATCATGATCTGCTCAATCTCCTCGTTACCACGCTTGATGAGTTCCTCCTTCTCCTTCGGGATGATGATATCGCCCAAGTTGAATGACAGACCGCCTTGGTAGGCCATCTTGTATCCCAGGTTCTTGATACCGTCGAGGAATTCGCAGGCACGTGCCACACCGACAACCTTGATGACGTTGCTGATGATGTCGCGCAGAGATTTCTTTGATATAATAGTGTTCAGATATCCAACTTCATCGGGGACAAGCTCGTTGACGATGACACGACCCACAGAGGTCTCGCGCATCATCTTCACGATGTTGCCGTTCTCGTCCAGGTCGTTCACTAGCACCTGTACCGGAGCGTGGATGTCCACCTTACCCTCGTTGTAGGCGATGATGGCCTCCTCGGGTCCGTAGAACTTCAGTCCCTCGCCCTTGGCACCGGTACGCAGTTTGGTGATGTAGTACAAACCGAGTACCATATCCTGTGCCGGCACGGTGATAGGCGCACCATTGGCAGGGTTCAGGATGTTGTGCGACTGGAGCATCAGCATCTGGGCTTCCAACACGGCCTCGTTGCTCAAAGGCAAGTGAACGGCCATCTGGTCACCATCGAAGTCGGCGTTGAATGCCGTACATGCCAATGGGTGCAGCTGGATAGCTTTACCCTCGATCATCTTAGGCTGGAAGGCCTGGATACCGAGGCGGTGCAGTGTCGGCGCACGGTTCAGCAACACGGGGTGACCCTTCATCACATATTCGAGGATATCCCAGATAACGGGCTCTTTGCGGTCTACAATCTTCTTGGCCGACTTCACCGTCTTCACGATGCCGCGCTCGATGAGCTTGCGGATGATGAACGGCTTGTAGAGTTCTGCAGCCATAAGCTTCGGCAGACCGCATTCGCCCATCTTCAGCTCAGGGCCGACGACGATGACGGAACGTGCAGAATAGTCGACACGCTTACCGAGGAGGTTCTGGCGGAAGCGGCCCTGCTTTCCCTTCAGATAGTCGGAGAGGGACTTGAGGGCGCGGTTGCTCTCGCTCTT
>CAYZVH010000196.1:0-4784 GCA_964481755.1 uncultured Bacteroides sp.
CCATGGAGTTCCTGCGCGAGATTGCCCACCTGCGTCCGCGCACCAACACCTTCGGAGCCGTCTTCCGCATCCGTCACAACATGGCCATCGCCATCCATAAGTTCTTCCACGAGCGTGGGTTCTTCTATTTCCACACACCGCTGATCACCGCCTCCGACTGCGAAGGCGCCGGCCAGATGTTCCAGGTGACCACGATGAACCTCTACGACCTGAAGAAGGACGAGAACGGCTCCATCATCTACGACAACGACTTCTTCGGCAAGCAGTGCAGCCTCACCGTCTCCGGTCAGCTGGAGGGCGAGCTCGCCGCCACCGCCCTGGGCTCCATCTACACCTTCGGCCCCACGTTCCGCGCCGAGAACTCCAACACTCCGCGCCACTTGGCCGAGTTCTGGATGATAGAGCCCGAGGTTGCCTTCAACGACATTGTCGACAACATGGACCTGGCCGAGGAGTTCATCAAATACTGCGTGCAGTGGGCACTCGACAACTGCTACGACGACGTGAAGTTCCTCAACGACATGTTCGACAAGGAACTCATCGAGCGCCTGCAGAGCGTGCTCCGCGAGGACTTCGTCCGCCTGCCCTACACCGAGGGCGTCAAGATACTGGAAGAGGCCGTGGCCAAGGGACACAAGTTCGAGTTCCCCGTCTACTGGGGCGTGGACCTCGCCTCCGAGCACGAGCGCTACCTGGTGGAGGACCACTTCAAGCGGCCCGTCATCCTCACCGACTACCCGAAGGAGATAAAGGCCTTCTACATGAAGCAGAACGACGACGGCAAGACGGTGCGCGCCATGGACGTGCTCTTCCCCAAGATAGGCGAGATCATCGGTGGCTCCGAGCGCGAGGAGAACTACGACAAACTGCTGACCCGCATCAAGGAGCTCAACATCCCGATGAAGGACATGTGGTGGTACCTCGACACGCGCAAGTTCGGCAGCTGCCCCCACTCCGGCTTCGGCCTGGGCTTCGAGCGCCTGCTGCTCTTCGTCACCGGAATGACCAACATACGCGACGTCATCCCCTTCCCGCGCACACCCCGCAACGCGGAGTTCTAGACTCACAAATGGCTGTTCTCTATAGGAACGCATAGTTTTCTTATTTTATATAGGTCCCGTGCGGAGCCCTCGTGGCCCCGCGCGGGATTCTTTTTCATCCGCGGCGCAAGAAAAAAAGAATTTCTTTTGCTTGGTAATCAAAAGAAAAGTCGTACCTTTGCAAGCCGATTATTATCAAAAAAGATAAGAGTTTAGTTTTTAGCGAGTTAATAGTCCTGAGTCAGAGGACCGTTTAGCTAGCTTAGTAGTAACAATTTAAAAAACAAATTAAGAGTGGATACTTTAAGTTACAAGACCATTTCTGTGAACAAAGTGACAGCTACCAAGGAATGGGTGGTTGTCGACGCTACCGATCAGGTGCTTGGTCGCCTGGGCGCGAAGGTAGCCAAACTGTTGAGGGGTAAATACAAACCCAACTACACCCCTCATGTGGATTGTGGTGACAACGTCATCATCATCAATGCCGACAAGGTGAAACTGACCGGCAACAAGTGGAACGACCGCATCTATCTCACCTTCACAGGCTATCCTGGAGGCCAGAGAGAAATCACACCCGCCCGTCTGATGGCAAAACCCAAAGGCGAGGAGAAGCTGGTGAAGAGAGTCGTTAAGGGAATGCTCCCCAAGAACCGTTTGGGCGCCAAGCTGCTGAACAACCTCTACGTCTACGCAGGCAGCGAGCACAATCACGAGGCACAGTCCCCCAAATCAATCGATATAAACTTACTTAAATAATAGAGTATGGAAGTAGTAAATGCATTAGGCAGACGCAAAAGCGCAATCGCACGCGTTTTCGTTAGCGAAGGTACAGGAAAGATTACCATTAACAAAAGAGACATTGCACAGTACTTTCCATCAACTATTCTGCAGTATGTCGTAAAGCAGCCGTTGAACAAGCTGGAAGTGGCCGAGAAGTATGACATCAAGGCCAACCTCTGCGGCGGCGGTTTCACCGGACAGTCACAGGCTCTGCGCCTGGCCATCGCCCGCGCACTGGTGAAAATCAACCCCGAGGACAAGAAGACGCTTCGCAGCGAAGGATTCATGACACGTGACTCACGCGCCGTTGAGCGTAAGAAACCGGGTCGTCCCAAGGCACGTAGAAGATTCCAGTTCAGTAAACGTTAAGCTTTGCATCAGCTGATAGAGCGTTTAGTATCTAAACTGCCGCGATTTCCCTGGCGGGAACTACCCGGCGGTTGGTGAAAACAAAAAAGAATGTAAACGATTAAAAGAATAAAAAACAATGTCTAGAACAACATTTGACACATTATTGGAGGCAGGCTGCCACTTCGGTCACCTGAAGAGAAAATGGAATCCGGCTATGGCTCCTTATATATTCATGGAACGCAATGGTATTCATATCATTGACCTCCACAAAACAGTGGCCAAGATCGACGAGGCCGCTGACGCGCTGAAGCAAATCGCTAAGTCAGGAAAGAAAATCCTGTTTGTCGCTACTAAGAAACAAGCTAAACAAGTGGTGGCTGAGAAGGCCGCTTCCGTAAATATGCCCTACGTAATCGAGCGTTGGCCGGGTGGTATGTTGACTAACTTCCCGACTATCCGTAAGGCTGTCAAGAAGATGGCTACCATCGATAAACTGACTCAAGATGGTACCTATTCTAACCTCTCCAAGAGAGAAATCCTCCAGATCTCACGTCAACGCGCCAAGTTGGACAAGAACCTCGGTTCCATCGCCGACCTGACCCGCCTGCCGTCAGCACTCTTCATCGTGGACGTGCTGAAGGAGAACATCGCCGTGCGTGAGGCCAACCGCCTGGGAATCCCTGTGTTCGGCATCGTGGACACCAACTCCAATCCTACCGACATCGACTTCGTGATCCCTGCCAACGACGACGCTACCAAGTCCGTTGAGGTGATCCTCGACGCTTGCTGCGCTGCCATTGCCGAGGGCATCGAGGAGCGTAAGGTTGAGAAGGTGGACGCTGAGGCTGCCGGCGAGGCACCTGCCGCCAACAAGGGCAACAACAGGAAGAGAGGCGCTTCCAAGGCCAGACTCGACAAGAACTCCGAAGAGGCCATCAACGCTTCGAAGGCTGCCGCTTACGTGAAAGAAGACGAAGAGGCTTAACATAAACCGTTGAGAGTTGAGTATTGAAAGTGCGGGGGTAAGAGGCTTCTCTCTTAGTTCTCATTTCCAACTCTCAGCTCTCAACTTTTTTTTAATTCGAATCATAAACTTATAAAATAGACAATTATGGCTGTAAGTATGGCTGATATTACCAAGCTCCGCAAGATGACCGGCGCTGGTATGATGGACTGCAAAAATGCACTCACTACCGCTAATGGCGATTTCGACCAGGCGATGAAAATAATCCGCGAGAAGGGACAGGCTGTTGCCGCAAAACGTTCCGACCGCGACGCTTCCGAGGGCTGCGTGCTCACAAAGGCTGAGAATGGCTTCGCCGCCATCATCGCCCTGAAGTGTGAGACCGACTTCGTCGCAAAGAACGAGGACTTCGTGAAGTTGGCTCAATCTATCCTCGACGCTGCCGTTGCCAACAAGTGCAAGAGCCTCGACGAGGTGAAGGCACTGCCGCTGGGCGACACCAACGTGGCTCAGGCTGTGGTGGACCGCAGCGGAATCACCGGCGAGAAGATGGAACTCGATGGCTACAACTTCATCGAGGGCGACAACGTGGCTGTTTACGACCACATGAACCGCCACATCCTCTGCACCATGGTTCAGACCAACCTGCCCGCCGCTGAGCAGGCTCACGAGGTGGCCATGCAGGTGGCTGCCATGAACCCCGTGGCACTGGACGAGGCCAGCGTTCCGCAGAGCGTGAAGGACAACGAGCTGAAGATCGCCATCGAGAAGACGAAAGAGGAGCAGGTGAAGAAGGCTGTGGAGGCCGCTCTGAAGAAAGCCGGCTTCAACCTCTACATCGCCGAGAACGAGGAGCACCTGAACGAAGGTGTGATGAAAGGCAACATCACCGAGGCTCAGGCCGAGGAGATTCGCCAGCTGAAGGCAAAGGTTGCCGAGGAGAAGGCTGCCAACCTGCCCGAGCAGATGGTGCAGAACATCGCCAACGGTCGTATGGCTAAGTTCTACAAAGAGGTTTGCCTCCTGAAGCAGGAGTACATCCAGGACGCCAAGCTGACTGTGGCTGATTACCTGAAGGCTGCCAACAAGGACCTCACCGTCACAGCTTTCAGCCGTTTCACACTGCGTGCTGAGTAATTTATTTTAGCGGGGGCCTTTCCCCCGCTTCCGTTTGCATAAAGAGTCAATGCGCCGGAAGGATTCCACAATCCTTTCGGTGCATTGTTGGTTTCTAGAGGGTTCGTGTATTCCGGTTGTCTCCCCGGGCTTTTACCTATTTATAATATGTATAAGTCTTTTAGACTTTTAGCCTCCAAAAAAAGTCTCTTTGTCTTTTCGTTTTTTTGTTTCTTAGGCTTTTAGTCTCTAAAGCTTCTTCGGTTCTCGGAGGTTCTTTTTTCGAAAATCACCCCGTCCCCTCTGAATGTTGAAGGTTAAGTGTCCTTCGGACGTTTTAGGTTTTAGGTTAGAGGTTCGGAATTCGACCTATTAGTCTATTTGACTCTTCGTCTTCGAAGCTTCTTCGGTTCTCGGAGGTTCTTTTTTCGAAAATCACCCCGTCCCCTCTTTACCCTTAAAGAGGGGTCCATCCCTATCCCAAGCCCTTTCCCTTCGAAGGGAAAGGGTGTAAACCGGCTTACGCCAGGCTA
>CAYZVH010000197.1:0-4664 GCA_964481755.1 uncultured Bacteroides sp.
GCATAAACCGGCTCGAGGCCATCTTCTTCCGGCCAGTGGGGGAGGTAGAACAGGGGGACGGGCTTGCCGCCGATGCCGCTCCATTCGATGCGATGCACATAACTGAAGTCGGGCGAGCCGAAGTCGAACGAACGTCCATAGAGGAGTATGGCTCCCCGGCTGTCGTCTACTTTCCATAGCCCACCGCCAACGCACTCTTCGCCAAATGAGAGTAAGTCACGGTGCAGGTACACATGGCCGAAGCGCAACACACCGTCCCGAGTTATAATGAACTTCTGATACATAATGTTTTGGGGTATTTATCATTCACCTCATTCAGTTTCTCATTGCTGGGAATCATCACTTAAGTTGAGTGCTTTCAATATTTTGGGAACAACTTCTTCTTCGTTGGTGTCTATTTCAAAGCAACTATTGGAGTCCTCAGGGGTTAGCTTAGTCCCTAATTTTATGGCAAGCTCCGAAAGATTATTCATATCGCCAAGCGATGTCCCCTCAAACCATATGGCCCAGTATTCTTGGCACCAATTCAAACGTATAGCAACCCCCTTCCTGTTGTAGGTCATTTTGTATCCATATTTGTCTGGTGTAATACCCTTCAAGTGGTTATCTTGTATGTAAGCCTCTATTTTTTTTGCGAATCTCTTCCTACAAGAGGTCTCGTATTTATTGTTTACTCTATCTTTGGCGTTGATTACTTCTTCAATCGCATCATAAAGTTCGTCTTCGAGTGCCGAAGTTTCCTCATCGTCATCTTCGGTGCTCTCATCAATAACCTTTCGAAACTCATGATCAAGTCTATCGAGTAGGACGTCCAATGCTGACAACTTCTCTTGAATGGTCATTCCTTCTAACTTCTCCAGTTCATCGTCGATATTAAAATTCTTCATAGCATTATCGTTTAATGGGTTGATAAAATCGTTTGGGCAAATGTAGCGAAAAGTATCGTTTAATGCCAAACTCTATCGTTTCACTCTTTCCAGGTACAGCAATATTATCTTCGTTCACAAGTCAGCAGAAGCCGATGCGCTTGCTGCCGCCTTTCGCTATCTTCTCCTCGCTGCACATCGCTTGGAGGGCTTGCAGGGTGGGCTGCTCTCCTTTGATGACCTCTTGCATCAGGGCCTTGCGTACGATGTTGTCTATCTGTCCGCCGCTGAACTCGTAGCTCGAGGCCAGGGTTTGCGCTTCCTCCGTTGTGAGGCGGGGCAGCTTGTTCATCCAGATGTTGGTCTTTGCCTCCACGGTGGGTCTGTCGAAGCGTATTTTGAAGAGGAAGCGGCGCTCAAACGCTCCGTCGAGGTTGTCGGGCAGGTTGGTCGTGGCGATGAGGATGCCATCGAGGTTCTCCATCTCCTCCAGGATGATGTTCTGTATGGCGTTCTCCGTCTGGTCGCAGCTCCCTTGGCCCACATCCTTACGTTTGGAGAACACAGCGTCCGCCTCGTTGAAGAGCAGGATGGGCTTCACCTTGCTTTTGTCGCAGAGCTTCTTGTAGTCGGTGAACACCTGTTTGATGAGCTTCTCGCTCTCGCCGAACCAGCAGGTCTTGGTGGCGCTGATGTCCACGTGCATGATGGCACGTCCGGTAGCCTTGGCTATCTGCATCACGCTCTCCGTCTTTCCCGTTCCAGGCTCGCCATAGAACAGTACTGCCATGCCCTTTGGCAGGTGATTCTCATCCAGCCTTGCGCAGAGGGCTTTGTAGTGGCTCTCGCTCAGACTGTCGCGCAGGAGCGACAGTTGCTGCTCCAGTCCGTTGGCGAAGAAGAGTTTCTTTTCTGCAATCTTGTCGCACGAGATCAGTTGCTCATTCGACACCTCATGGATGTACAGAACCGCGTCCTCGCCCAGCAACGTTTCTTTTCCCTTGTCTGTCAGCGTAAGGTTGGTCTCTTCCCCCATCATCCAGGAGCATTTCTCCAGCTTCACCAAGTCCTCTTGTTGGAGGAAGTTGACCTTCTCCTTATAATCATTCAGTGCGTCCTTACGCATGTGACGAGGATATAATGTTCTGATTTCATCTGTCAGGGACGTAGCACAACCATCCACCATATTGCTTCCGATGCAATAGAACAGCACGCGCTCGCGTGAGTTATGAATTTGTTTGGCAATGTTTCCTACCTCTGGTATGTGTTGGTTTTGCTTTTCCAATTCCTCCATCAGGTCGTTTATGAATACGAAGTCTATTTTGTCGCAGTCGTACTCGCTCTTGTCGTGGAAGGTCTCTTTTACCTTGTCCATGAACCCATAGATGTCGCGACACCTGTACGACTTGCTGAATGCCTCCATGTCCTCGCCGTAGAAGAGAGCCTTTCCCTTGGGGCTGAGGCAGATGTGGTCGTCGTTCCCGTAATCTATCTCGATGAGGCCGAGCTGGATGAGTGTGTTTTTCTCCTCTTTGATGGATCTCTTTGCCAATATGCGCTCACCCATATTAGTGTATATGTCCTTCATCGTGGTGCTGATGTTCGAATGGCCTATGCCGTCTTCCCTGAAGTCGTCGTAGCACATGTCGTAGAACAGGATGCGGTCCAGTGTCTTCTTGACTTGCTTCTTCACCTCTTTCACAAATGACAGGTGCGCATTGGCGCGCTCCATGCTCTCTGTGTACGAGACCAGCACGTTTGTAGTCACACCATCGTCCTCTGTCTTCTCGCCAATCTGTTCGCAGAAGTCATATTTGTCTATCTTCACCTCCTCCACTTTCAGCTTGCCAAGAGGCACCGGTCGGTTCTCTATGACGGCCGTCATGACGATGTCGCTCACGCAAAAGTTTTGTTTGATGATGTTGTTCTCCTTGCCGTAGCAGCGCACAAGTATCCCCTTGCCGGCAAGTGACTTGAGGGCGGGCACATATTCTATCAGGTCTAGCGACGAACACTCGAAGTAGCTGGTCAGGTTGTCCAGGTTGGATGGGTCGTCTTTGCATGTGCAGTCGAAATAGGGCACAAACAGGTAGACCTCCTCCATCGATTCCAGTCCCACTGTGTGCATCACCCCTTGGAATATCTCCTGTGTCTTGGGTGCGCCCAACCGTTGAAGTTTGCTGTGCATCAGTTTCTTTGCAGCCTCTTTAATGTACTGAATACTTGTCTTTTCCATCTCTGTCCATTTTATCTTGTTCGTAACTGCTGCAAATATGGGACACATGGTGCCTCAAAAAACTGGACAGGTTTAGACTATCTCACCGAATGAGTCAATTATTTCATGTGAGGTGCATGGTTCGTTTACACGAGTTTTGTACCTAAGTATGCGGCAACGAGTCCCGCTGCGACACTACATATAATATAGGTAATGCACAGAAACGGCTGACCGTCCCGCATGAGCGACAGTGCTTCGTTGCTGAATGTGGAGAAAGTGGTGAAACCTCCACAAAGGCCAACCATCAGCAACAGCCGAAGGTCTGGCGACAGACTATGACGGGCAATCCATGTCCCGAACAGCCCGATGAGGAAACAGCCGGCGACGTTCACCGCAAAGGTCGCCCATGGATAAGTTGTGGAACCTATGCACCTTCCCACCAGATATCGCAGTACGCTGCCCGTGCCGCCACCGATGAATACCAATAGTAAATGTCGTATCATGACCTTCTGTGTTTCCATTATTCTGCCCAATCAACTCCTTCGATAGCGGAGAACGAATTGTAGCTGAAGGAATGGTAATGCGTTTCGAGCCGCTAAGATACGGATTATTTTCGATATATATCAATCGCATGTCGTTGTCATTCGCAGAGATTCAATATCTTTGCCCATACGAATGATGCTGATGTGCCAATGAATAAAGAAACTGACAAATGAAAGGACTGAACTTTATAGCGATAGACTTTGAAACCGCCACCGGTAAGCGTGCTTCCATCTGCGAGGTTGGCATCTGTGTGGTGAGGGATGCCAAGGTCGTGGAGACCAAATCGTGGTTAGTACGTCCTGAGAACAATACCTATTCCTATTGGAACATGAGGGTGCATGGCATTCGGCCCAAGGACACCGCCTATGCGCCGGAGTTCCCTGTGGTATGGGCCGAGGTGCTGGCGTATCTTGTAGAGATACCTGTGTTGGTAGCTCACAATGCAGCCTTCGACATCTCGTGCATCCGTAGCTCATTGGAACTCTATGGTCTCGAGAAGCCCGCCGTGGACTACTATTGCTCCCTCCGTGCTGCGCATCGTCTTTACGACTTCGGTTGCAACACACTCGATTACCTCTGCGACCAGTTCGACATTCCCATGGGCCATCATCACCGTGCCGGCGACGATGCCGAGATGTGTGCCCGGCTGTTCTTGCGCGAACTTGAGGATGCCGGTTGGTGCGAGCTGACAGAGATGGGCTATTGTGGTGGAAAACTTTGAAAAGCCGCTGACCTGCCTCAGAAGCTCACGTCTACTCCATAGAGGGGATGTTTCTCATCCAGTCCTGCTCTTTGTAGGGGGACATAGAGTAGCGGAGGGCTCGCACCTCAGGCTAAACCGAAGCCGCCGGCTTCTTCCCTGACAAGCGGGAGAAACCGGCGGCTTCTTTATGATTGAATACGCAGTGCGTCAGTGAGGGTTACTTGCCCTGCTGACCGCGTTTCTTCTTGTCCACGATGGCGTCGATGACGGCAATGGCGGTGATGTTGACAATGTCGCGCACAGAGCTCTCGAAGTCGGTGAAGTGGATAGGCTTGTT
>CAYZVH010000198.1:0-4624 GCA_964481755.1 uncultured Bacteroides sp.
CTCCGAGAGCATCTTCCATTAAAACAAGGATTAAGTCAAAGCTTCATCAATTCCACTCTCATCCATAGCGACTCCGAGAGCATCTTCCATTAAAACAAGGATAGGCAAAGGAGAATGGGGAAACTTCGAAGGATTTCAGTACCTCAGTTTTCAGCAAAGGAAAAAGGCCGAGTATGCCTGCCGAAGACAAATCGCCCCTCGGCGAAATTATTTCGAGCCGGCCTTGATGATAGTGTCACCGATTTGCACTATCTTCGCAGAGGAGAAAACAAACGTATCGGAAACAACAAATTAAGGCGAACATTATGAACATCGACAGTCTTGACTTTGTGACCTATAGGACAAGAGATAAATATTCATCGGCTCCGCACCTTACTTTAAAATAAAAGTCGTATGTTTGTACCCACCAAAACATAAACGCGGGGAGTATGATGACAGAAGCGAACGATAGAAGATTACCCATAGGCATCCAATCCTTCAAGGAGATGAGGAGGGGAGATTACGTGTACGTTGACAAGACCGACATCGTGTGGAACCTCGTCAACAAGGGGAAGAAGTACAACTACCTGAGCCGACCCCGACGCTTCGGCAAGTCCGTGCTCATAGACACCCTGCAAACTTACTTCGAAGGCAGACAAGAACTGTTCGAGGGCCTGAAGATCATGGACCTGGAGAAGCAATGGGTGGAACGACCCGTCATCAGACTCGACATGAGCCGAGCCGGCGCCACGGCCGAGGAAATCCGCTCCTACCTGAACCGGGTCTTCAAGAAATACGAAGAGGCCTACGCTATCGCCGTCGACCCGCAAGACACCCTCGCCAACCGGTTCGACGGCATCATAGAGACGGCCTGCGAGCGAACCGGCCGACAAGTGGCCGTCCTCATCGATGAATACGACGCCCCGCTGCTGCATTCGTGGAACACACCCTACCACGAGGAGTGCACCGCCGTCTACCGCAGCGTCTTCGCCATACTGAAGGCCGACGACGAGTTCGAGAAGTTCGTGCTCATCACAGGTGTCACCAAGTTCACGCAAGTCTCGCTGTTCTCCGCGCTCAACAACCTCAGCAACATCAGCTTCGACGCCCCCTACGCCGCCATCTGCGGCATCACCCAGCAAGAGATGACGGACAACTTCATGCCCGAGATTGAGGCGATGGGCCAGGCCAACGGCTGGACGGCCGAGGAAACGGTATCCCGGCTGAAGGATAACTACGACGGCTACCACTTCAGCCGCCACAACATGGTGGACGTGTTCAACCCCTTCAGCCTCGTCAACGCCCTGGAGGACAAGGAGGTGAAAAACTACTGGGCTTCGTCGGGCGCTACCGCCCTGCTGCTGAAGTTCGTGGACGACATGGAGCTTCGGCTGAGAAACTTCGACCCCTGCACCCTGTTGGGCACGATAGCGGAGACGTCCGATGTGACCGGGGGCGGAGCCGAGCTGTTCCTCTATCAGGCGGGCTACCTCACCATCAAAGCCTACCAACTGGGAGTCTACATCCTGGGCTTCCCCAACCACGAGGTTCGCCAGGCGCTCTACGAAATAGTGCTGCCCACACTCACGATGAGGAAAAACGCTGATATTCAATCCGTCCAATCCAGCTTGATGTTGGCCATGCAGCTTGGCGACCTCCCCGAAGCCATGAGGTGCCTGAAAGCCCTCATCGCCGACGTGCCTTACAGCAACAAGAAACTCGCGTCGATGGACATGGAGGAGCGATACCGTCTCATCATGAGCACCATCTTCAATGCCATCGGCTGCCGGGTGAAGGTGGAGCAGATGATGGCCACGGGCCGTATCGACATGGTGGTGGAAGTCGCCGGCTACATCTATGTGCTGGAGCTGAAACTCTCCAACAACGGGGGCGTCGCGGCCGCGGAGGCGCAAATCGTCGCCCGCCAGTACGCCGAACCTTTCAAGGCGGACAAGCGGCAAGTCGTCGCTCTAGCCGTGGAGCTGGACGAGCAAGGGAAGGGCCTTGTGGGCTGGAAGGAAGTGACAGTTGAAATAGCGAAAAATTAGAAAGAAAAGCATATATGATATGACTTTCTTTTGAAAATATTACTATCTTTGCGCCCGATATGAGGAATGTATTGACGGAATTGGGTAATGTTCCTGTGTCATCTTCAACCATATTGTCTCTTTATCCCGGCCTGAAGAGCAAGAGAACAAAGATAGCCACACTGGAAAAGGCGAATGAAATCATTCGTCTCAAGCGAAACATGTTTGTCGTAAATCCCGATGAAACCGGCATTAAACTTTCCACCGGACTGATAGCAAACCATCTTTTGGCTCCGTCCTATGTCTCTATGCAGACAGCGTTGAGATATTATGGTCTTATCCCCGAAGCTGTATATCAGACGCAGTCTATGACCTTCAAGGCCGCCAGGGACTTTCAAACCCCTGTCGGGAATTTCCGTTATCTGCACATCTCCAAAGATGCATATCCCATAGGCATCACTCAAATCAGGGAAGGCGATGTCGTATATATCATGGCAACACCTGAAAAGGCATTGTGCGACCTGCTCGCGAACATGCCCGGTGTTAATCTACGCTTTAAGAAAGAAGTTCTGACATTCCTCGAAGATGACCTCAGGCTGGATATGGACAGATTCCAAACTTTCGACAGAACTATATTGGAAGAGTATGCCGAGGTCGGGAAAAAGGCAACGTCGGTCCAGACCATAATAAAACTCCTAGACAATTATGAATGACATATACCAAACCATGTTGTCCGCGTATGACCTCTCGACGGACCAAGCGACACGGAACGCTACATTCGAGGTAAACCAGCAGGTAATCCTGGCCGGTCTGTACCATGGAGGGTTCTTTGACAAAGCAGCGTTCTATGGGGGAACCTGCCTGAGAATATTTCACGGATTGCGGCGTTTCAGTGAAGCCATGGATTTTTCCTTGCTGGAATCTGACGACCACTTTGACTTTACGCAATACTTCCAGCCAATCATTGATGAATTTGCCGCCATAGGCCGTCATGTGGAAATAAAGAAAAAGGACAAGAAGAGCTTCGGGAAGGTTGAGTCTGCCTTCCTGAAAGACAATACGGATGTCTATGATGTATCATTCCAGACAGAAAAGTCGATAAAAATCAAGATAGAGGTTGATACCGATCCACCTCTTAACTTTTCCACCGAGCAAAAGCTGTTGCTGGAGCCTCGTTCCTTTATGACACGATGCTTCACGCTTCCTGATTTGTTTGCAGGCAAGATGCATGCCCTTGTGTACCGTACATGGAAGAATCGTGTGAAGGGGCGTGACTGGTATGACTTCGAGTGGTATGTTCGGCATAAAGTATCATTGGACTTCAATCATCTTCGGGAAAGAATCAAGGAGTTCAATGGATGTGAAAAAAACAAAGAAGAGTTTCTTGAGGATTTAAAGCATAGACTAGCTTCTTCGGACATCAATCAAGTAAAAGCGGATGTACTGCCGTTTGTCAAAGACGCAAACGAACTGCAAATCTGGTCTAATGATTATTTTATGCAACTGGCAAGTTTAGTAAGGTTTGAATAAGTAAGAGTCATGGAGGGGAAAAAGCGAACGTTTCTGTCGCGAAACCGAACAAAAGCGATTTTTCTCCCCTTTTCGTAGCGCTTTTCCGAAAAACTTCGTTATATTTGCCCCCGGCGGGACAGCCTTTCCTCCGAACCACCGCTGGAAAGCCCCCCGCGAGTCACATAAAAACCAGACATACGAATCTTATGAGACATTTGACCATCACACTGCTTGTCGCCCTGGCTACGCTGGCCGTGGCGGGCTGCGGCTCCAAGGGGGAGCGCAAGACCCCGCCCGTGAGCCCGCGCGAAGTGATCGAGGGCGAGCACCTCACCTTCAAGGGAGTACCCATCGACGGCACCGTGGCCCAGTTCACCGCCCGGCTGGAGCAGACAGGCCTCACCCTCGTGGGCGCGGGAGCCTACTCCGCCACCATGAAGGGCGACTTCGCCGGAACCCCGGGTTGCCGCATCATAGTAGCCGCCTCCGACACCCTCAGGGTCCACACCGCGGCCGTCATCTTCCCCGGGAAGGACACCTGGTCCGGGCTGGAGGACGACTACACCCTCCTGAAGACCATGCTCACCCGCAAGTACGGCGAGCCGAAGCAGTGCGTGGAGACCTTCCTGAGCCGTCGCGCCCCCGAGACCAACGCCGAGAAGCTGATCCGCCTGCAGGAGGAGCAGTGCCGGTGGACCACCCTCTACGCGCCCCCCACGGGCGACATCCAGCTCTCCATAGAGCTCTACGACCACCAGACCCGCGTAGTGCTCCGCTATGTGGACCACGCGAACCTCGTGAAGTCCCGCATGGAGGATTTGTAGCGATTGCCAGGTTTTGACCCCCATCGAATCCCATCATGCCCCAGGAACTTGTCGTAGTTGTAGGAATCGGTGCGGGGAGGGAGAACACTCTTCCCCGCTCACTTGTCTCAGTATCTCAGATTTCAGTAAGGAAAAGGGGAGGGAGAGCACTTAATCCCCGAGCCGGAGAAGTTTTCCTCTATAATTGTTGCATTGTCCGATTTTCCTTATATTTGCGGAGTAGAAAACAATATGATGTAATCACACTATAAAAACACAATAGATATGAGAAAGATGATTATT
>CAYZVH010000199.1:0-4581 GCA_964481755.1 uncultured Bacteroides sp.
CTTCAGTCGGCAGACGGAACTTCTTGCCGGTCATAGAATTCAACTTGGATATGAATTTTTGGCAATCGTTCCAACTTACATGCTCTACAGGCTTATTATCACCTTTGAAATATGAAGGGTTACTACCCATCACAGTCTTCCAAAGATTTCTTCCCATCACAGCCTTCCAAAGGGCCTGTGTCACCTCGGTCTTACCTATATAATAATCTTTTGTAAGCGTCACTCTATGCACAGGCTTTTCATCATCGAAGGGATTCTCCATTTCCGGTGTTGCTCCCATCATAAACGTGCCGGCCTTAACCTTTACCATATCGAAGGAGACACCATTTACTGTAACTGTTGAGATTCTATCAGATGAGGGAGATTGGGCGGAAATGCATGGATTCACAAGAATTGTTTCCTCATTTAGAGAATCACCATCCCCATTGTTTGTATTATATATGGTAGCATCCGAATTTACGGAAGCGGAATGAACTCCTTTCATTTCACACATGAATTCAGTTGCCGAATGGATGCGGTCTTTCTTTTTGGATTCCATGGCATGGGTAATCAAGCCTATGAGAGTTTGACTCACTCCTTTCGCTTTCAACAAATCAACAGGAATGCCGTCTTCTATCACGTCTGAGGCATTGGGAGGTGTCTCTCCAGTAAGGAGTTTGAAGAACGTTGCGCCAAGGGAATAGATATCCGTCTCTGGGGTAAACGTACAAACTCCACCTTGGCGGTATTGTTCCATAGGAGCGTAACCTTCGCTGATACCTGGAGTTGTTGTGCTAGTTTGACCACCTGTCACTGCATCATACTGCTTTGCCAAGCCAAAGTCTATGAGGACGGCATTGTCATCCTCATTCAGCATGATGTTGGCAGGCTTGATGTCCAAGTGGTTCATCTTACGCTGATGGATATAGTCGAGAGCCTCAGCCACTTGCTGGATGTATCGTGTCGCTACCGACTCGGACAGATAGCATTGCGCCTTCAGTTTGTCCGCCAGTGAGCCTCCTCCAGCATACTCCATCACATAGTAGGCCGTTCCGTTCTCCTCGAACACGTCGATGATGCGCACGATGTGTGGATGGTTCAGCTTCGCGATGTTCCGTGCTTCCTTCAGGAACTTCTCCCGAAAGCGACCGACAGTCTCCCGTGCTCCATTTGTACACAGTGTCACATGGCTTGTACTCTCGTCACGCTCACAGAAATCCTTCATGAAGAACTCCTTTATGGCTACCTGTCTCTCCAGTCCACTTTGGAAAGCCAAGTACGTGATGCCGAACCCACCCTGTCCCAGCATCCGCTCTATTCTGTATCGTCCTCCTTGCAGGAGGGTATTTGGTTGAAGTGTTTGCATAGTTTATTGATCTAAAAGTTACTCGCCAATCATTTCTGATGGTTTAAATAGTTCAACTCGCTTTCAGCGAAATCGTGGCATAATGGGTCTTGCAACAATTCCTCGAGCAAAGCCTTGGCTTCGTCAAGTCTATTCTGGTCTATCAACACGTATGCCTTTCTTCTTTTCAAGAATGCCATGTGAAAATGCCATGCATCCTCATATTCCGCATCTACGGGCTTTGTTGTATGATCGATTGCCCAATCAATGATATCCAGTGCTTGAGGCAAGTGCAAGTTAGACAGACAATTGATATATTCCCTGAGGTATCCCGCATCTGACGACCTAGCCGCAATGAGGAGATAATACTCCGCCTTCTCCAGCTTTCCCAACTCCATCAATGACCAACCTATAGCGTAGCATACATCCGCCATGAAATCGATATATTCGTCTTTGGACATCTTGCCATCATTCATCACCTGAACAGTACGGTTCTGGAAGTTGTCCTGACTCAGTTTATACAGTTCCATTATTCTGTTAGACTTAAACAAGTCATCACAAAATGCATTCATTTGGTCTTGTGATTCCTTGGAGTTGTCGAACGATTTCACTTCATCCTGACCAATGATGAAGGTATAATGCTCAGGTGTATTCACAGGTTCGGACTTCTGCTTGTCATCATTGGAAGCAAAGTTGCTTGCCATAGCATCTACTCTTGTCAGGAGTTTGCCTGTTTCGTCTTTTACGTCATGAGCCACTATCACCACTGGGGCCACAAAGCACAATTGTGACGAATCCTCCTTGTCTTGAGTAAGATAGTATGCGAACGATGTGGCCACCAAGAATGCTTTGTTTCTTGCATCCATGGAATTGAGTACAATGTCGCTAAGTTTCGAGTCGGTTTGCCTATCAACCTTTTCGAATGAACCTTTCTCGAAGTCGTACACCGCGATGTCAGCTATTACATTCTTGTCCTTGACGCCAAACAACAGATCCAGCGCATAGCCTACTGTTATGGCATTGTCAGACTGCGGGACAAGAGCGCTCTGCTCCGCTATCTTTTTATTCAGCGTGGAAAGGTTTTCATTATCTGTGTTAGATTCCTTCAAGAAGAATTTAGCCTCTTCATAACGTCCTAGTTGACTGAGGCATGAATACAAACCAGAGCAAGCGATATGATATGCTTCTTGTGACTTTGCATCTGTGAAATAGCCTTGTTTGTGATGATTATAGGCACGCATCAATATGGTATAAGCATCATAGTAACGCTTTTGCTCCAATAACCACATGCCATAGCCGAGGTAATAATTCTCCTTGAATTCATCTATTCCATATAGTATTTCAACCTCCACCTCATCACACATCTTCTTAGCCTTGATTTTACGGAATAGGCTTTCCTGTATACTATCATATTTGGCAAGCCAGCTACCATCACTCGGTTCAGAATAGGCCAATAAGAAACTATGTGCAGCTGCCTTATCGTTGTATTGATCGTCCATATCCATCACTGAGAGACGCAGATATTTCTCGGTTTCCGCGCCACCTCTTCCCATTATGGAAATGACGAAATTATCATTAACAGTCTTCAGAAACAATGTGGAATTGTAGTTCGAAGCGTTTTTGTAGTGTCCAGACTCACCTTTTTCTTTCAGCACACAAGAGAACACATCGAAGTTCCATATTGCTTGTTTGTCTGTCAACACATCATAGGCGACGTCATTAGGGTTAAGTGCGTTGAAGCTACTGATGCCCATAGATGTTACATCTTGTTCATTCATTTCAAATATCCGCGACAACACCTCTCCCAGTCCGATTCTGTCCTCATCGGTTGAACGTCTAAACTTCAAAGCTTGATTACGGAATGTCGCTTCGTTATACATAAACTGCTTTAGTATTACCATTTTAGCCTTTTCGAGGCCAGACAATTGTTCATGTTGTTTTTCTACCGATGAAGCTTGTGATTTGCCCACAAATAGGCTAAGTATCAAGCCACCCATTAGTTTAAATATATTCTTCATATTCTTAGTTTTTATTAGTAATGTATTTATCTGAGAACCAACATGTGAGAAAGATAAGTGCCCCTGCAACTATTACACCTAGTATTATTGAAACGCTTCCCGCCAAATAAAAACCTGCAAAAATTGTAATAACGCAAAGCGCTGCAAGAAAGATTTGTACAATCATCGGCTTCTCTTTCTTCTCCGTAGAAGATACTTTCTCACCAGATTTTAGTTCAACGTCTTCCTCCCACTCAAATACATCTTGACTATCACCTTTACTTTTTTCTTCTTCATAAGGTGTCTCTTTCGGTATTTCAGGACTTGAATCGGTAGAAGCACCTTTCAGTTCACAATTGGAGAGAACAAGACGAAGTCCAAAATAATCACAGCGAATGCGAGGCCGGGATTTTTTACGGCACGAAAGACGACAGTCCCCTGCAAAGCTATCCCAGTTACCGCCACGATGTATGCGCTTAGACTTATCACTGCCAAGAACTATAGGATCGCGTTCTGAATTGCTACCAAATAAACAATATCGGTCTAGGCACCACTCCCAGACGTTGCCACTCATATCATAGAGTCCAAGTTCATTCGGTTGCTTTGTTGCTACATTATGTGTGGTATTACCGCTATTGTCAGCGAACCAAGCTACTTCATCCAAGAAATTACTTCCACTATATTGATAACCGCGTGAATAGTTTCCACCCCGAGCAGCGAACTCCCATTCGGCTTCTGTCGGTAGACGAAACTTCTTGCCAGTTATAGAATTCAACCTAAATATGAATGTTTGGCAATCAATCCAACTTACATTCTCCACAGGTTTATTACTCCCCTTGAAGCGTGAAGGGTTACTTCCCATCACTGCCTTCCAAAGGGCCTGTGTCACCTCAGTCTTACCTATGTAATAATCCTTTGTTAGCGTTACTTTATGAGTGGGCTTCTCGTCATCCCATGGATTCGCCATCTCTGAAGTCGCGCCCATCGTAAATGTACCTGCCTCAACCTTCACCATCTCGAATGATACTCCATGAACTGAAAATTTAAGAATTGAAGGTGAAGGAGGCGCTTGAACAGGATTCACAACAATCGTATCTTCATCCGATTGTTTCGTTTCTTCTTTTGAATAGCCCTTCGATGTGCCCCTTAAATCAACAGATAGTATAGCATTCTTGAGCTCGCGGATGCTTTGGTAGCGCCCAATCACAATTGGGTTCATTGCTTTCTCAACGACAGCAATCAAGACTTCGGATACGCCTT
>CAYZVH010000200.1:0-4553 GCA_964481755.1 uncultured Bacteroides sp.
GTACCGGGAACTGCATCCTTGGCGGCACAAACAGTGGCTAACAACATCGTATTTCCCATGCGCAGCATCACTGCGCCGTCAGCCTGCTTTGCCAACTTTCCCGTTTCGAGGGTAATGGTTCTGCCATCACCAAGCTCGATAGTCTTAACAATTGGGTTCATAAAAAGTTTATTATCTGTATATCTCTAAAAAATTGTGGCAAAGATACATATTATTATATACACCAACTACAAAATCCGCCATTTTCTTGCACCCGAGGGAAAGATTACCTTACTTTCTGATACTCCCGAGGCCGAACAAGGGGACTCAGCAGACGGCACGTGAAGGAAAATGAGGAATAATTTGGCCGTAAAAGTGCCATGCATTACCTTTGCAAGCAATTCAAAGCAAAAAAACGTCATGAAAAGAAACGCGATTATCGGAACGGGCTGCCTGCTGTTGGCTCTCAGCCTGAACTCCTGCAAAGACCAAGGTCCTTGCTTCACCATACAAGGCAACATCGCCGACGCGAAGGGGGAGAAGCTCTACCTGGAGGCCTTGGGCATAGAGAGATTAGAGGTACTGGACTCCGTGAAGCTGGGCTCGGACGGAGACTTCAAGTTCAAGCACAAACGGCCGGAAGCACCGGACTACTACCGCTTGCGCCTGGCCGACCAAGTCATCAACGTGGTGGTGGACTCCACCGAGACGATAGAGGTGAAGGCCAGCAAGGCCGACATGGCCACAAACTACACCATTACGGGATCTGACGAGTCGTCCGTCGTGAAGGAACTGACACTGAAACAGATGGCCCTGCAGAGCAATGTGGACAAACTGGTGAAGAACGAGGCCAAGCTGACTCCGCAGACCATTCAGGACAGCCTGTTCAGCATGGTCAACAGCTACAAGGACGATGTGAAGCGCAACTACATCTTCAAGGCACCGAACAGCGCCTACGCCTACTTCGCCCTCTTCCAGAAGCTGGGCAGCTATCTGATATTCGACCCGCTGAACAGCAAGGACGACATCAAGTGCTTCCAAGCCGTGGCCACAAGCCTCGACCAACACTATCCTGACGCCGTGCGCACAAAGAACCTGTGCACGATAGTGATGAAGGGACTGCGCAACATGCGCGCTCCGCAACAGAAGGTGCTGCAGATTCCCGAGGACAAGATCAAAGAGGCCACCATCATCGACATCGCCCTGAAAGACCTGAACGGCAACACACGCCGACTGACCGACCTCAAGGGAAAGGTTGTGTTGCTCGACTTCACCGTATACCAGAACGCCGTGTCGCCGGCCCGCAACCTGGCCATGCGCGAGCTCTACGACAAGTACGCACAGAGCGGTTTGGAGATTTACCAGATTTCATTGGATGCCGACGAGCACTTCTGGAAGACGTCGGCCGACAACCTTCCGTGGATTTGCGTGCGCGACGCCAACGGCATCTACTCGAACTATCTGGGACTCTACAACGTGACCAATCTGCCTTCGTTCTTCCTCATCAACCGGGCCAACGAGCTGAAAGTGAGAGGCGAGAATGTGAAGGACATCGAAGAGGAGATAAAGAAGCTCTTGTAGAAAATATATGTTACAAAGCATAAACGTGAAGTTTGATTAATTAAAAAACTTCCGCTACCTTTGCACAAGTGAACTAATGAAGGGTTCCGACATCAGTATCCTAATGTCGGGATTCTTTTTTATTATACTGTAACCCGTCAGGGTAAAATTAGGAGGATTTAGTATGGCTTACATGTCAGAAGAAGGCTACAAGAAGCTTGTAGCAGAATTAAAAGAGTTAGAAACTGTGCAACGTCCGAAAATCTCAGCGGCCATTGCAGAGGCACGCGATAAGGGCGACTTGTCCGAAAACGCCGAGTACGACGCGGCCAAGGAAGCACAAGGAATGCTGGAGATGAAGATCAACCAGCTGAAGGCGGTCATCAGCGACGCGAAGATTATCGACACATCGAAGCTGAAGACCGACACGGTGCAGATTCTCGCCCGCGTGGAACTGAAGAACGTGAAGAACGGAATGAAGATGGCCTACACCATCGTGTCAGAGAGCGAGGCGAACCTGAAAGAGGGCAAGATCTCGGTCAACACCCCTATCGCCCAAGGTCTGCTTGGCAAGAAGGTGGGCGACATCGCCGAGATTGCCATTCCGCAAGGCAAAATCAGCCTGGAGATTGTCAGCATCACGTTTTAACCCCTAAAGCGAGAAAAGAATATGGCATCAGTATTCAGCATGATTGTAGCGGGCGAGATACCCAGCTACAAAGTGGCGGAGACCGACAAGTTCTACGCGTTTCTGGATATCAACCCGCTCGTGAAGGGACACACGTTGGTCATCCCCAAGCGCGAGGTGGACTATCTGTTCGACCTGGAGGACGATGAGCTGGCACAGATTCAGCTGTTCGCCAAGTCGGTGGCCCGCGCCATCGAGAAGGCATTCCCTTGCAAGAAGGTAGGCCAGGCCGTCATCGGACTGGAAGTGCCCCACGCACACATCCATCTGATTCCTATCAACAAGGAGTCGGACATGCTCTTCTCTAATCCGAAACTGAAACTCTCTCCGGAAGAGTTTGCCGACATCGCCAAGCGCATCAACGAGGCTTGGGTCGGCGCAAACAAATAAACGTTCCGTAGTAGACCTTATCGAGTAGGAGGCAAATGCTAACCATAAAAGGCATTTGCCTCCTACTTTCGTTTTATGGCGTGCAGTCCTGGCTTCCTACAGGAGCTCCCGCTTCATGAGGGACCGCCATATCCATGACCACTGCGAATGTAACGTTTCACGTCCGGTCTAATCTATGGTCATACTTGGCGTAATGTTTCATGCCTAGTCAGATTCATAACCACAGCGAACGTAATGTTTCATGTCCAGTCTAATCTAAGGCAATACTGAGCGTACGTTTTCATGCCCAGTCAGAGCCATGACCACAGCGGACGTACCATCATGAGTAAGGGCCGTCCCGTGGGGCGGCCCTTACTATTGTATGCGGATTTTGCGCTTTTACCAGTGGCATTCCTTTCATGCCACATCTTTTAGATAGGGATTTTATCTATTAGCGATCATACTATTTCAGTTTCAATATCAGATATCAATAGCCTCATCACTCCGTCGTACACTTGCGACAAGCGCTTCATGAAGGAGGCAGCCGAACATCAGTGTCAGTCGTCCCCAAAGCGGACCTGCACGTCGTTGACGAACTGGCGGATGGCTTCCGTATCGTCCTTCTTGCAAACGACCAGCACATTGTCCTTCTCCACCACCACGTAGCCGTCCAAGTTCTTCAGCACCACCAACCGGTCGGGCGGTGTGGTCACCACATTGTTGTGGCAATCGTAGAGCAACGTCTTCGACCCGATGGTCACATTGCCGTTCTTGTCCTTGGGCGACATCTCGTAGAAGGTGTTCCAGTTGCCCAGGTCGCTCCACCCAAAGTCACCAGTCAGCACATAGACGTTGTCCGACTTCTCCAACACACCATAGTCGATGGAGATGTTGGGACAGGCGGGGAAGTAAGCCTCCACGAACTTCTGCTCGTTCTCGCGGTTGAAATGGTCCTTACGTACCTTGTCGAGCAGCGAGCCAATCTCCGGCAGGAACGTGTACATGGCGTGGAGTATGGCATTCACGTTCCACAGGAATAGGCCCGAGTTCCAATAGAACTCGCCGCTCTCCACGAAGAACTTGGCGAAGTTCAGCTCCGGCTTCTCCGTGAAGCTCTTTACCTTATATATATTGTCCTCATGTTCCTCGTCAATCTGTATGTAGCCGTAGGCCGTCTCGGGACGGTTGGCCACCATGCCGACCGTCAGCAACTTGTCCGTACGCGACACGAAGTCGAGTCCGTGCTGAATAGCTTCGCGAAACTCATCCTCTTTCATGATAAACTGGTCGGCGGGAGCCACCACCATATTGGCGTTGGGGTTCGAGAGGAAGATGTGGTAGGCAGCCCAAGCCACCGATGGAGCCGTGTTACGGCTGAGGGGTTCCAACAACAGATTGTCCTCGGGCAGCTGCGGGAGTTGCTCCTTCACGATGGCTCCGTAAGCCGCATTGGTGACGACAATGATGTTCTGCTCGGGTACTATTTTCTTAAACCGTTGGTAGGTATGTTGCAGGAGCGTATATCCCGTGCCGAAGAAATCGATGAATTGTTTGGGATATTTCTTCCTACTGTAAGGCCAGAAGCGACTACCCACGCCTCCGGCCAATATGACGCAGTAGTTATCTATATATGACATAGTATCACTCATTAAAGTTTCGGCTAATGTAGCAGAAAAATCGATAACCATCAAATCAATCGGCATAAATTATGCAGAAAAGAGTAAATAAGCCTGCACAGAACCTCTAATTGAAGTTTTCTCTAAAATTTAGAGGCAATAAGTTTGCGGGTAACCAAAATATGTCTATCTTTGCACCGCATTTGAACGGAATGCCCAGATGGCGGAATCGGTAGACGCGCTGGTCTCAAACACCAGTGGAGTAAAATCCATCCCGGTTCGACCCCGGGTCTGGGTACTAAGAAAGGCTGATAATCACTTGATTGTCAGCCTTCTTCTTT
>CAYZVH010000201.1:0-4531 GCA_964481755.1 uncultured Bacteroides sp.
AAAAAACAAAAAAGGATACACGATGAAACAATTGTTGAGAAAAGCTATTATGCTTGTAATGTTTTTTGCTGCACTGACAGCTTCTCAGGCTGCCATCCTGAAAGGAACGGTGAAAGACAAGACTACTAAGGAACCCCTCGTGGGAGCGACAATCCAACTGGTGGGCACTACACTCGGTGTGGTGACAGACCTGGATGGTAACTACCAATTCACAAACCTGAAAGCAGGCACATACGATGTGGAGATTAAGTACATCTCGTACCAGACGATGCTGGTGAAGGGAGTGAAGGTGACAGATAAAGAGCCTTTCACCCTGGACGCGGAGCTGGCTACGGAAGATTTGGCGTTAGGTGAGGTCACCGTGGTGGCCCATGCGAAACGCAACACAGAGATGGCCCTGGTTTCGGCCACCAAGAACAGTTTGGTAGTGCAGAGCGGTGTTTCTGCACAACAGATTCTACGCACACAGGACCGGGACGCGTCGGAGGTCATCAAGCGTGTGCCGGGCGTCAGCATCATCGACGACAAGTTCGTGATGGTTCGCGGTCTGTCACAACGATACAACAACGTATGGCTCAACGGCAATGCCGTACCGAGTTCCGAGGCCGACTCACGCGCCTTCTCGTTCGACATCATTCCCTCATCACAACTCGATAACATGGTAATCGTAAAGAGTCCGGCTCCCGAATACCCGGCCGACTTCACCGGTGGATTCATCCTTATCAACACGAAGGATATGCCTAGCAACAACGGGTTTAGCGTTACCGTTGGTACGGGCATCAACGACCAGACCCACTTTAAGGACTTCTACAAGAGCCAAGGCTCGAGTCTGGACTTCCTCGGTTTGGGTTCGGGATACCGTTCTCTTGACGCCGGCATGGGCGGCTCGCTGAACATGTATCAGGGCTACGCCAACGGCAACAACCCGCGCATCGACTTGCTCAACAACGGATTCCACAACGACTGGACCGTGAAGAATTCCTCCCCTTGGGGCGACCTCAAGCTGAACCTCTCCTACAACCATCGTTGGGAAGCAGAGAGCGGACGCTCCATCGGCCTCCTCGCCGCTGCCAACTACAGCAACACCTACAAGACTTACCTAGACATGGAGAACTCCCTCTACGGACCATATGACACAGACCACGACACGGAAGTCTTCCTGCGCAAGGCAAAGGACAACCAGTACAGCAACGACGTTCGCCTGGGCGGTATGCTCAACCTGACCTACCAACCGGCCAACCAGAACCATACCTACGAGTGGAAGAACATCATCAACCAGATCAGCAAGGACCGCTACTCGGAGCGCACGGGTTACAACGCACAGCCCGACCAGATCAACAACATGGAGTACTACTACTCCTCACGTATGACCTACAACACACAGTTCACGGGTAAACACAACTTCAACAATACGGACTTCCTCGACTGGAGCGTGGGCTATGCCTATGCCAACCGCAACCTGCCGGACCGCCGACTCATAGAGCGCACCGACCGTACGGACAACCGTATGAGCATCTACCGCATCAGCCGCGAGTTTACCAAACTCGACGAGAACATCGCCTCGGCCAACGTCAACTACCGCAAGGAGTTCAGCATCTGGGACCTCAACCCCACCCTGAAAGCCGGAGTCTACGGCGAGTACCGCACACGTACCTACAAGACCCGCGAGTTCCAGTACGCTTGGGAACCCACCAACTCGCTGCCCAGTGGATTCCAGTTCGACGAAGATGTGCAGGGCAACGTGCTCATCGACTCCAACTACGGTGCGGACAAACTCTTCATGCAGGAAGAGGTGGACTTCACCAACAACTACGACGGAAACAACACACAGATAGCCGGCTACCTGGGATTGAACATTCCCTTGGGTAAGTTCAACATCTATGCCGGTGTGCGCTACGAGAACAATCGCCAGGAGCTGATCATGAACACCCGCTCCTATGAAGAGAGCAAGCACAGCACGTTCTACAACTACAGCGACTTCTTCCCCTCGTTCAACGCCACCTACAAACTGAACGACCAACACCAGCTGCGTCTGGCTTACGGTAAGTCGGTGAACCGTCCTGAGTTCCGCGAACTCTCCACTTCAGTCTACTACGACTTCGACCTCGGTAGCGACGTGATGGGTAACTCCAGCCTAAAGCCCGCCTACATACAGAACGTCGACCTGCGCTACGAATGGTACCCCAACAAGGGAGAACAGATTTCGGTAGCCCTGTTCTACAAGAACTTTAAGGATCCTATCGAATGGACCTACACGGTGACCGGCGGTACAGACCCTGTCTACTCCTACATCAACGCCAAAGGCGCCAACAACTACGGTGTCGAGGTGGACATCCGCAAGAATCTCGACTTCATCGGTCTAAAGGACTTCAGCCTCTCACTCAACTACGCTTGGATCAAGAGTAAAGTGGAGTTCGAGAAGGGCAGCAAGGAACTCAACCGCCCGATGCAGGGACAGTCGCCCTACCTCATCAACCTGGGACTCTTCTACAACAACACCCGCAAGGGATGGAACGTGGCAATGCTCTACAACCGCATCGGAAAACGTATCACTGGCGTGGGCAACCGCTACGGAACGTCCAGCGAGGGCGATGCCAAGAACATTCCTAACTCTTACGAGATGCCTCGAAACACCATCGACCTCTCGGTGGGCAAGAAGCTCGGCAAATGGGAAATCAAGGCTTCGGTACGCGACCTGCTCGCAGAGAAGTACTACTTCAAGCAGTTCGAGGACGTGACCGTGAACGGACAGAGCCGCACCATCGAAGAGGTGACCCGCTGCTACAAACCGGGACGTAACTTCAACCTCAGCGTAGGATACAGCTTCTGATGACAACGCAAACAAACGGCCCGGTTCGCCGGGCCATCAAAAAGATATCAATTAACAGTATTAGATGACTAACCAAATTCAAGTAAAAAGATTATGAAAATGGAAATCAAAAAGATTGGCTTGAACCTCCTCATGGGTGCAGCCATTTGTTCAGGATGTTTGTTCACCGCTTGCTCGAGCGACGACGACAACGATGGAAACAAAAAGGATAACCAGAAAGACCCCGAGGTCACATACGATGGAACTACCGCCATCAGTAGCGGCATCCTCTTCGACGGCGGAAAGCAGTTGGGTAATGGTGACCAGAACTTCGTCTTCACTGGCGACGTGAAATTGGAAAAAGGAACATATCTGTTGAAGGGTTGGGTCTATGTGGCCGACGGCGCTAAACTGACCATCCCCGCAGGTACCATCATCAAAGGCGACAAGCAGACAAAAGCCGCGCTGATCATTGAGCCGGGTGGATATGCCGAGATCAAAGGAACAAAGAACGAACCTGTAGTGATGACTTCTGAGGAAGCAGCAGGTAACCGCAAACCGGGTGACTGGGGTGGCCTCATCATCTGCGGTAAGTCTCTCAACAACAACGGTACACTGTCACAGCAGATCGAAGGTGGCCCGCGCACAAAACACGGTGGTGAGGTTGCCAACGACAACTCAGGTATCTATCAGTACATCCGCGTAGAGTTCGCAGGTTATCCCTTCGACACCGACAAGGAGATCAACGGTATCACCTTCGGTTCTGTAGGTAGCGGCACCACCATCGACCACTTGCAGGTGTCTTACTCCAACGATGACTCTTACGAATGGTTCGGCGGAACGGTAGACTGCAAATACCTGGTAGCATACAAAGGCTGGGACGATGAGTTCGATACCGACAACGGCTTCAGCGGCAACGTAGAGTACTGCCTCTCCATCCGCGACCCGCGTATCGCCGACACATCGCAGAGCAACGGTTTCGAGAGCGACAACAACGGTTCAGGTTCCACAACTACTCCGTTCACAACCTGCAAGTTCAAACACGTGACCTTCATCGGCCCGGCTGCAGGCAACAGCTCATTCGACTACACACAGAACACTGACGGTGGCACGATGAACCCGAACAACGGTTCCAAGCTCGGCAAGTTCCAGTCAGCAATGCAGATCCGTCGTAGCAGCAAGCTCTGCTGCGAGAACTCACTTGCTGTAGGTTTCCCCATCGGTCTGATGATCGACTGGGAGAAGGGTAACTGCAAAGAATATGCTGAGAGCGGCGACATCAAGCTGAAGAACCTCATCTTCGCAGGTATGACCTTCCTCGGCAGCGATGTCAACAAGAAGTACGGCGACTTCCTCTGCACTGGTTACAATGAAGTAGACGGCAAGAAGGTAGCCCAATACGACGAGACTCAGAACTCATTCTCGCACACCTTCTTCTTGAACGAGAAGGGTTCTTACACAGGCTCTGTCAACAACAAGGTGATGGAGTACTCCGCACTGAACCTGACCGACCCGAAGAACATCGGAAGCAACTACTGCCCTTCAACAACTCTCTCTGACGGCAACGGCGGTTACATCGGTGCCTTCAAGGATGCCAGCGACAACTGGTTGGACGGATGGACAGAGTTCGATCCTCAAAACGCAGAGTATTAATTAATACAATTGTTTTATCACCCTTTTACTTAGGAGGGGCGGCTCGCGATGAGTCCGCCCCTCTTCTTT
>CAYZVH010000202.1:0-4445 GCA_964481755.1 uncultured Bacteroides sp.
AGCCTTGGTGTCCTCGGTGATGATAACACTGCCGGTCTCCGTCTCGTCAATCATACCAGAGCCAAGAACGCGTCCCGTCATGGAGCCTTGCGCCAAATCGAAGTCCTTGAACTGCACAGCGAAGGCATCGTTATAGGTGGCGGCGTCTGACTTCTGCACAGGGGTGAACACATCCTCGATGGTCCTGATGTCGTTGCTGAAGCTGCCGAAAGTGACGGCACGGCGATGCTGAATGATTACGTCGTTGAGGTCGTAGTCGCCGCCATCACGCTCGGGCCATTTGTCCTCGAAGGCGTATGTATGATAGGTATACTCGGTCGCCATCAGTTCGCCTGCCTCCATATCCAGTTTCGGCAAGTTGTGGTCTTTGAGCACGTAGTTGGGGTTGCCGTCCACGGTGAAGAGCACGTCCTCGTAACTGTTATCTAGACCATCCTCTACGCCATAGACGATTGTACCGTCGTCGTTCAGGATGCCTGCCATGAAGCTTTTCTTGCCACCTACGTTCCACTCCTCGTTGGAGTACATGAACTCGTTGGTAGTGTTGTACGATACGGTTTGCGAGTCCCAGTTCCGTCCAAAGCCGTCGGAGATGATGAAGTATCCGATGACATATCCGGCGGGGAACTTGGTTGTGAACGTTCCGTCCTCTTTCATGAATAGCAGTTGGAAGCGGTCGTTCATCTTAATGGGTGCTTTGTCCGCATCAAACTCCCAGTTATTGTTGTGGGTACCGAAAGGAGCACTTCCAGTAACAGAAGCATTCGGAATGACGATGAACTTATCTACCTCGGATGCGCTTGTCGGCACCTCGTCGGCCTTATAATAATAGTATCCGAGCGTGTTCTCGTTCCACCCGTTCTCGTTGACGAAGGTAATCCACAGTTCCGCATTGTCCACCGTCTGGATGTTGCCATCGCTGTCGGTGTAGGTGGTTGAGATTTCGGTATTCACCTGATTAGCACCCAGTGCATATTTTTGGTTTATCATTTGACCCGCAGCATTCTTCGAAGCTTGTTTATTCCACAAAGCGTACTGCAACCGTTGCACCTCTGTAGCGCTGACAGTCCCTTCACTCATCAGTCCGTTCTTGTCATCGGGCTTACCATAGATGTCGCCCACAGCCACAATCTCGTAGAGCCGCAGGTCAGCGTCCTCCAGCTGTGCGTAAACGTCGTCTGGCAAACGGGTCGCCAGGCCTGACTTGGTAGCTTTCGTGCTCTTGGTAAGGTCCAGCGCCACCTTTCCGTTCTTCACTTGAGCCGCTGTAAGAGCCGGCACTCCGAAGCCGGAGGCATAGACCCACACGGAGTCGGTGTAGGAGGGCAACGTAACATTGCCGCTGAAGCGTCCGTTCTCGTCAGCAAAAATCATGTAAGCCACGTCGCCTTGGGGCTGTGTCTCACCCTCGGCAACACCCTCGAACGGGTTGCTCACGTAGATGCTGAGCAAGCGGTTGGCTCCGTAGCTTCCGTAGTTGAGGTCGAAAGCCACCGTGCTGGATGTATTGAAGTCGAAGTAATCTGTCTGCTGTTTGTCGCCAGGGCCGCCCGCATCGTAGAGATTCTTCTGGTCCTGACATGAGTTCAAAGTCAATACACTGCTTCCTGCCAATAGAAGTGCGGTTGCCACATGTGTTAATTTTTTCGTTTTCATACCTTTTACCTATGTGTTAGTTTTTAATATTTTATTTTACATTTATACCCAACAATCCATTGTTTGATGTTAGCCACAAACCACTTCATGTCATTATTAGCTTCAAAAGTAGGCAATTTCCACGTAAGATTAGTCGTTTCCGCCCAATAATTTTATTCTTTTTCACAGTCGCATCTTCCATCGAGCCAAGCACGCTTCGATTACAGGACCAGAAGCACCGGAATAAACCCCAAAAGCGAGAGACTTCGGCGAGTTTCTCTTCCCCACCGAAGTCCCTGTGCACTGGCCGTCGCCCACACTGGCAACGGCCCTTTTAAACCAATGAAAATGCTTTACTTCTTGAAGTAGCGGTTATACAGGCCCTCGAAGCCTTTGCCATGGCGTGCCTCGTCCTTGGCCATCTCGTGAACAGTGTCGTGAATGGCGTCCTGACCCAGCTCCTTGGCACGGCGAGCGATGCGGTTCTTGTCGGCGCAAGCACCCGACTCGGCACTCATGCGTTTCTCCAGGTTCGTCTTGGTGTCCCACACCATGTCGCCCAGCAGTTCGGCAAACTTGGCGGCGTGCTCAGCCTCTTCCCATGCGTAGCGTTTGAAAGCCTCCGCCACTTCGGGATAGCCCTCGCGGTCTGCCTGGCGGCTCATAGCCAGATACATGCCCACCTCGGAGCATTCACCGTTGAAGTGAGCGTTGAGGTCCTTCAGCATCTCCTCGTCGCAACCTTTGGCAACGCCTATCACATGCTCGGTCTCGAACTCCAGCGGTGCCGCCTCATCCAGTTCCTTGAACTTCGAAGCCGGAGCCTTGCATTGCGGACAACGTTCGGGAGCTTCGTCACCTTCATACACATAACCACATACCGTACAAATAAATTTCTTAGCCATAATCGTAAAAAGTTTTAAGTTAGTTAGTCAAATATTGTTTTCTTCAATCTCAAGTCCTTTTTCCAGTTCCTGCAAGCACATCTTGCAGATACCTTTGTAATACTGATGAATCTCCGCCACCTGGTTTCCGTCGACGGTCATGTGGGAGAAGTCCTCGCCACCAATGTTCTGCAGGGGGATGTCCAATATCCGTCCGCAGCGCCGACAGAGGAAGTGGGCGTGGGGAGTGACATCGCCGTCGAAGCAGGTCACCTTCTCGTCGATAGTGAGCATCTGCGTGGCTCCGTGCTCCACGAAAAGCTTCAGCGTGTTGTACACCGTGGTGCGCGACAGCGTGGGGTACTTCGGTGCCAAAGCCGTAAAGATTTCGTCCACCGTAGGGTGCGTCCTGTGCGTCAGCAGATAGTGCATTATCGCCATCCGTTGTACGGAAGCTTTGATGCCGTACTTTTCCAACTCGGAAACCAGTTCAATCGTTTTCATCTCTTCAGGTTTGTAATGATTACAAATTCAAATCCGTTGCAAATATAGATAGATTATCATTCACTCCAAACTATCGCACATACTTTTTCGAACTATTAACAAAGCGACTGTTAGTAGTATGTTTCGGAGCATGTTCGTAGCATTAAAGAAGTGCGAAGTGAACGAAGTTACAAGACTTACCAACGATTTTCCTCGCATCGACGCTACGGATGCAGTATATTTACAGTAGCGTTGCGGGCTCAGAGCCATTGGTAAACCAAAGTTTACACATAGTAACTGATTTATCATTCCCATCAGATGAACTAGTTTACGTTATTTCACGGAATCTTTATTCAAAGTCACTGAACGTGTGTTCAGAGTCTTTGAACATCTGTTTAATGACTTTGTACATGTGTTCAAAGACTTTGAACAGAGATATCGTATATACCTCGATGGTAATTTAACCCTATCTCGATAATAAATTAGTTATAACTCTAGGCCTCTGACGTACAATAGCGGACGAAACCTCATTTACACCTCCTACAATCCCCAAGGTAACGCTAGATGAAAAAGCCGTGATGCCGCGAAGGTTTTTGAGTCTTATTGAACGACACTCTCAATAATTTGCCGTACCTTTGCTCTATAATATATAATGTATAGAAGCATGCAGAATTTTGGATTTGTGAAAGTCGCGGCAGCCATTCCGAGCGTGAAGGTGGCCGATTGTCAATATAACGCGGCGCAAATAATCTGTCAGATAGACGAGGCGGAACAGGGCGGCGTGGAGGTTGTCGTGTTCCCGGAGCTGAGCATCACCAGCTACACCTGCGGCGATTTGTTCGCCCACGAGCTGTTGCTGAGCGAGAGCCTCACGGCGCTGCAGTCCATCGTCTCAGCCACCGTGGGCAAGCAATGCATCGCCCTGGTGGGAATGCCGCTGATGGTGGAGGCCACGCTCTACAACTGCGCCGTGGTAATCCAAAACGGCAGACTGCTGGGCATCGTGCCGAAAATCTATCTGCCCAACTACCGCGAGTTCTATGAGCAACGGTGGTTCCACAGCGGACACGGGGTGCAGACGACCATCGAGTTGCTGGGACAAGAGGTTCCGATGAACGCCAACATGGTGTTCGACACACCCACCTGCTGCTTCGGCATAGAGATCTGCGAGGATGTGTGGGCTCCCATTCCGCCAAGCAGTCTGTTGGCGCTCAACGGTGCGGAGATCATCTTCAACATGTCCGCCGACAACGAGAGCATCGCCAAGCATAGCTATCTCTGCTCGCTCCTCAGTCAGCAGTCAGCACGTTGCATTGCCGGCTACGTGTTCTCGTCGTGCGGTTTCGGCGAGTCCTCCACGGACATCGTCTTTGCCGGCAACGGACTGATTTACGAGTACGGCCGCACACTCGCCACCTCCAAGCGCTTCTCTCTGGAGCCGCA
>CAYZVH010000203.1:0-4444 GCA_964481755.1 uncultured Bacteroides sp.
CCGTTTTCATTTCCGTCCCTCCAGAAATTTCTTGTACGCTTCAGCGACTCCCGGCAAATCATCGTCCAGCTCCTTTACCCTGACCTTGCGCTCACGCACGACTGTCCGTCCATAATCATCAGTGGCTAGCCACTGCTTCTGGTGTTCAAAGAGGATGTCAGCACCATCGTCATCCTTCTTGTAGATAGGATTGCCGCGGCGGTCTTTACCGACCTTTTCCACAATGGCCATAAAGACCTCATAGTCTTCCTCCTCGATTGGCACAAGTGCCTCTTCGGAAGTTTTCTTCTGGAGGAAGAGGAGAGATGCCTGTACACCGACCTGTGGAAGGAAAGTTTCGACAGGCAGGTCAACAGATGCGAGGAGTTTGAAATGACGGAGTATCCAGATACGGACAGACTCCATATTCGGATTGCCGAGAATACCATCCGGAAGCACGATTGCCATCTTTCCGCCAGGTTTCAGGAAGTTGTAGCAGGCCTCGATGAAGAGTACCTCCGGAGCAGTGCTGTTGAGCTCATAATTGACGGCTATTTCCTTATCCACCTCAACTTTGGCTCCGAACGGAGGGTTCGTAAAAATCATATCGAACTTTCCCTGGGCGTTGCCGGCGGCAGTTTCGAAGTGGAAATCCTTGTCTTCGCTCTGCTCTATGCTTTCCTGCACCGACTTCGCAATCTTTGGGACATCCGGCTTTGAACCGTTCGGGTACTCCAGAGAGTTGATGTTATAGACATTCGAATGTCCGTCTCCAGACATTACCATATTCATTCTGGCTGCCTTCTTGAGGTCCGGATCGAAGTCGAAACCGAAAATCATTTTCTTGGCATACTCGCTCACGAGTTCGTCAATCTCCGGCGAATTGTACTTTGCTTCGAGGAGCGGTCCGTTGAGTTCCGGGAACATATTTTGGGCCATCTTCCTCCTCACGTGGTCCAGCACCATCACCAGGAATCCGCCGCTGCCGCAGGCTGGGTCGAGAACGCGGGTATTCTGGTCAGGATCCAGCATCTCGACCATACACTTAATGATATTTCTAGGCGTGAAGAACTGTCCGGCTTCCTGCTTAAGAGTATTCGACACGATGGTCTCGTATGCCGTACCTTTCACATCGACAGTAGCATCTATGAAAGAGTACTTGGAGAGTTCCGAAGCCACATAGGCGAGCCCTCTGTCTGAGAGCGTAATTGCCTCGTTGCCGTCAAATACATCAGAGAAGCTTTCGCTTGCCTTGAGTTCCTCAAAGAGTCCCTTTATTCTTCTTGCGACATTCGCCTGCCCGGCCGGAGTGTTCAGCTCATTTACGCCGACCCAGAACTTCCTTCGATAACTGATTCCCTTCTTCGCCTCGAGAGTGCGGCGCTTCTCATCATACAGCTTGCAGAATATGAGGTTAAGGAGCTCCCAGAATGCAGTCTTCTTCATTCCCTCATTGCCATAGATGTAGTCGTGACAGCGCTTGAAGGTTTTCACCAGAGACTCGTTGGCCGGCTTTCTCGGGGCAGCCTTATCACCTTCATTGATAAGATCTACAAGAGACTGCCCGGCAGCCGGGAAATCTGTGAAATCTCCTATGCTCACTTGCCCCCACTGGTCTTCCACCTTCGCGAGAAACTGCAAGTCTTCACCATTTGTCCAGCATCCGAATTCGCAGTCCGTATAGGTCAGGACACCCTCAAGCGAAGCCATCACTCCGCCACTCTTGTCCCCAGGCTTAACCTTGGCATCCTTTGCTACGACTATTGCTCTTATAAGATTTTCCGCCACGTGGCCCTTGCCGTGCTCAAATATGGCAAGAGTCACTTTAGCGTTCTTTTTCTTGTCCTCCTCGTCTTTATACTTGACCGTGAAGTCCCTCTGCATATCCTCCATCTGGAAGCCATACTCTTCAGACATCATCTGAATCATATACTGCAGGTTTGTCTCCTTGTCGGTAACCTTCACCACTTTGTTGGTGAGTAGGCAGACTATCTCATTTTCATTGAGGACAACCTCTTCCTTTCTCTCTTCAGTTGCCATAATACGCGCCTATTTGATGTTTGAATTCAGCAGGTCCTTGACATCCATATTCAGGATATTGGCGATATCAAAGAGCTGTTCGACTGAAGGCTGGCTCTTGTTCGAAGCCCAGCGCGAGACTGTAGTTTCAGATTTGTCCATCTGCTCAGCAAGCCACTTGGATGTCTTCTGACGCTCCACCAGGGCCACCTTGAGACGGTTGAGGGTTTGATTTTCTTCCATTGTATCGTGTCAGTTTTTTGTTTCTAGTTTCTATGTGGTGTTAGTTCTGCTTGTAAAGGTAGCAATATAAATCAATAAATCATCATATTTTGACAATTTATTTTCATTATTTAGGATTTTAGCTATATTTGTCATCACATGTTCTTCTAAAACATAAATCAATTAATGACAAGGCAGGTTCACATACGGTTACAACAAGAATCTATTCTCCGAAAACATCGTCGGTCAAAGGCGAAAGCTAAAGCCAGACGGCGGTGTAAGAAAAGGCAGGCATACGATCAGCCGAAAGAGCCCAGATACGGAGCACCATATAGAAAGCCCATCAAAATCGCAAGCCTTGCAAATGACTTTCGCATCTTGGAAAATGCAGACACTGTAATCAAGGATTTGAATATGATATTGACCTGTAGAGGTAAGAACAAGAAGATTACCAAACTGCACATCGATATGACCAATGTCACAAACTTTGATTTAGGGTCACTTACTTGTTTATTGTCCACATTACGATTCACTGAGAATTATCAGGGGAATGAACCTAAGGATCCATCTTGTAAGGAATATTTCGAAACTTCTGGATTCTTGACTTGGATGCGTGACATTTCTGGCCGAAAGTTTATCGCCACTAATGGGAACAACCTTATTTTTGAGAAAGGAGTCGATAAGACAAGTAATGCCAAGGTCGGCCAAGAAATCAGGAAAGCCATCAAATATCTTACGGAGAAAGAAAATCCTTTTCCTCCAGTATATAGTATTATACAAGAGATTTGTCCAAATTCGATTGAACATGCTAATACCAAGAAGTCAGACATCAACTGGCTTATGGGCATAAGGTACGAGAAGAACAAGGTTTGTTTTGCGATGTGCGACAAAGGGCAAGGTATACTGAAGACTATAAGGAAAAGTAGAAGACAAATTATCGGTGATGCTTTCTCCGATGATATGTCAATCTTACAACGCGCATTTGACAAAAAATATCAGTCTGCGACTGAAGATGAGAATAGAAATAAGGGGCTGCCAAGAATAAAATCCGTATGCGATGATGGCTTTGTGGATAATTTAACTGTTATAACCAACAAGACTTTGCTAAATTTGTCGGATAATAGCAAGTCGCAGAGTCTAGGCTCAGAATTTGCTGGCACGTTCTATTATTGGGAAATAACGAAAGATAACTACGATAAATGGGAAAAGAACAAAAAATCTATTTCAGCGTAATCGACTATTCACAGAGTCCTGGACCTCGGTATTGCACGCAAGGTGATGATTCTGGTGAAGATTTCTATCATCAGAAGTTAAATGCCTTATTTGCTGATGCTTACAATAACGGAAGCATTCTTGTAGTTACACTTGATGGTGCCGATGGTTATGCTTCTTCTTTTTTGGATGAGGCTTTTGGAAATCTTGTGTATGATTTTGGCGCAAATACAGTCCTGCAACATTTGGAGATAGTCTCTAATGACGAAGACGTCTGGAGGACGATGATTAAAGATGAAACCATCCCTGAATGGGAGAAACGCAGAGGCAACAATGAAGAGCCAAAGGTGACTGCGGAACATGACTCGTGGTACCGCATCGTCGATGGAAAACTTGAAAAAAAGAACTGGATCACTAAGAAATGAGTTGCTCTGACATCATAGCCATATTCAATATAATCGTTTCTGCTGGATTAGGAGTCTTGATTGCTACGGCCATTAATAAAGGTCATACGGAGGAAAGATTTCTAAAGGAATATTTTACAAACGAATTAAATGGCATCAAGGAAGATTGCAAGTCTTTCTTGGATGAGATATGCTACGATAAACAGAACGCAAAGGATATAAAAATCGGGTTCAAGTTATTGTCGATGAGAATTGCCGCTTTTGAAGAGACTCTAAGCAAGGCATTCAAGAACGAGGAGATACAATTATCGTCACTTCTAAGCAAGATCCAAATGGAAATAACTGGCTCAGATGACTATAATAGCCAGTACAAGAAATCGAGTGTAAAGTTTTCTTCGGAAGAGAAAAATGCCGTATTGGAAAGTAGATCTAAGCTCTTGACCGAATTCTCGAAATCTGTAGTTTCCATAAACAAAGCAAAAATTCGGAAATAACATTGTATATATATGCCGAACGACCTCAGCAGCACTCGCTATTGAGGTCGTTTCATTTTACCACCACACCTCCAGCTCAAACTCCTCAATCAGCGCGAGGATTTCGGCGTGGTA
>CAYZVH010000204.1:0-2982 GCA_964481755.1 uncultured Bacteroides sp.
GACGGGGAGATTTTCGAAAAAGCCGGAGGACAAGAGGGGGACTAAGACACTAAGAAACTAAGAAACTAAGAAACTAAGAGAAAAGCCACGGCTTTCTCCCTAGGAAGGAGCGCCGTGGCTTTCCAACAATCTATTGCACTACAGTTATTCGTCTTTGGCTTGCTTAGCCTCGAACTCTTTGATGAGCTTCTCCTGAACGTCCGTCGGAACGAGCTCGTAGCTAGCGAACTTCATGATGAAGGAGGCACGTCCACCGGTGAGCGAGCTCAACGCTGTGGAGTACGACGACATCTCCTTCAAAGGCACCTTGGCGGAGAGTTTCTCGTAACCATTCTCGCTGCTCATGCCCATGATCATGGCACGGCGTCCTTGCAAGTCGCCCATCACATCGCCCATCTTGTCGCTCGGCACGAACACTTCCACGTCGTAGATAGGCTCCAGAATCTTCGGACCGGCATTCTTGAAGGCCTCGCTGAAGGCGTTGCGTCCGGCCAGCATGAAGGAGATTTCGTTGGAGTCCACCGGGTGCATCTTGCCGTCATAGACGATGACACGCACGTCGCGGGCATACGATCCCGTGAGCGGACCTTGTTCCATGCGACCCATGATACCCTTCAGGATAGCCGGCATGAAGCGAGCGTCGATGGAGCCGCCGACTATACTGTTGACGAACACCAGCTTGCCGCCCCACTCCAAAGGTATCTCCTCGGTTCCCTTCACGTTGATCTTGAACTCCTGGCCGTTGAACTTATACACATCCGGCGCGGGCATTCCCTCGTAGTAAGGCTCCACGATGAGGTGAACCTCGCCAAACTGGCCGGCGCCACCGGACTGTTTCTTGTGGCGATAGTCCGCACGGGCCGCCTTGGTGATGGTCTCGCGGTAAGGTATCTTGGGCTCCTCGAACTTTATCTGCAGTTTCTCGTTGTTCTCCAGACGCCACTTCAGCGTGCGCAGGTGGAACTCGCCCTGGCCGTGCACGATGGTCTGGCGCAGCTCTTTGGACTGCTCCACCACCCACGTGGGGTCTTCCTCACGCATGCGGTTGAGGACGGCCATCATCTTCTCCGTCTCGGCCTCGTTCACCGGCTTGATGGCGCGCGAGTACTTCGGATTAGGATATTTGATGAAGTTGAAACGGTTCTCGGCACCCTTACCGTTGAGGGTGTTGCCGGTGTGCACATCCTTCAGTTTCACGGTGCAGCCTATGTCGCCGGCCTTCAGCTCCTCCACCTTGATGCGGTTGGCGCCGGCGCAGACGTAGAGCTGTGCGATGCGCTCCTTCGAGCCACGGTCGGCGTTGCTGAGGTCGTCGCCCTCGTGCACGGTTCCGCTCATCACCTTGAAGTACTGAACGTCGCCGATGTGCGGTTCCACGGCCGTCTTGAAGAAATAGAGCGAGGTAGGACCGTTGGAGTCGGGCTCCACCACCTCACCGCGTGTATTGTGAACCTTCGGCATCTCCGAGACGAAAGGCACCACATTGCCCAGGAACTCCATCAAGCGGCGCACGCCCATGTCCTTGCCTGCACAGACGCAGAACACGGGGAACATGCCTCTGGATGCCAGTCCCTTGCGGATACCTTCGCGCATCTCGTCTTCCGTCAGCGAATCTTTTTCGAAGAATTTTTCCATCAGCCCCTCGTCGTGCTCGGCGGCTGCTTCTATCAGGGTCTTATTCCATTCCTTTGCCTTTTCCATCTCTTCGGCCGGGATGTCCTCTATGGTCGGCTGTCCGCCTTCCGGTCCCCAAGAGTATTTTTTCATCAACAGCACATCTATCAACGAGTTGAATCCCGGGCCTGTGGCCAGCGGGTATTGCACGGGAACCACCTTCGAGCCATAGATGCCCCTCAGCTGTTCCAGCACGTGGTCATAGTCGCACTTCTCATTGTCGAGTTGGTTCACCAGGAAGATGACCGGCTTGCCCAGTTTCTCGGTGTAGCGGAAGTGGTTTTGGGTGCCCACCTCGGGGCCGTATTGTCCGTTGAGCAGCAGGATGGCCGTGTCGGTCACGTTGAGCGCCGTGATGGCCGCGCCTACGAAGTCGTCGCTGCCCGGACAGTCGATGATATTCAGTTTCTTACCATTCCACTCCACATGGAAGACTGTAGAGAACACCGAATAGCCGTATTCCTGCTCTACAGGGAAATAATCACTAACAGTATTTTTGGCCGTAATGCGTCCGCGACGTTTTATAATACCACTCTCATAGAGCAAAGCCTCTGTGAGGGTGGTTTTACCCGAGCCATCATTGCCTAACAACGCAATGTTTTTGATTTCATTTGTTTGATATACTTTCATGGTCTGTTAAGATTAAGTAGTTAACATTCGCATGCCCTACGACATGCCTTTTCTTTAACGCGATGCAAAATATACATTATTCTCTTCGCGTCCAACTTTTTACACTCTGTTTCTAAACTATGTTTTACAGCATCACGCCCCTGGGAGGGCATTCCGACGCCTCATTTCGTCCCTTTATACCTTATTATATATAGGGGATTACACGTCATCGCGGTCCAACGCCCCACTCCACCGAATCCCCCAAAAAGAATATTTCCGCCGAAGGTTTGCTCATGTGGGACGGGCTAGCTATCTTTGCCGCAACGCTAAAGCGGTAATCTATAGAATCGAGAAACCTTTAACACTAAACACAAACTTTGAGACATGAAAAAGACAGTTATCTTAGGAGCTCTGTTGGCGGCTTTCGGCTTTGCCAACGCGCAACAGGTGATGGACGAGGCCTTTGAGCAGGCGAACCGTATCGTGCAGTCCATCCAGAAGACCGAATTCCCGAACCAGACATTCAACATCACCGAGTACGGTGCCGTGGCAGGCGACTCGTCGAAACTTTGCCACGAGGCCATCGACCTGGCCATCCTGGCCTGCACACAGGCGGGAGGCGGCACGGTGGTGGTGCCGCAGGGTGTGTTCTACACAGGCCCCATCACACTGAAGAGCAATGTGAACCTGCACCTCGAG
>CAYZVH010000204.1:2992-4439 GCA_964481755.1 uncultured Bacteroides sp.
CCAGTCGTACTACTTTCCGCCCGTCATCACCCGCTGGGAAGGGGTGGACTGCTACAACGCCCATCCGCTGATCTACGCCTACGGCGAGACCAACATCGCCATCACCGGCAAGGGAACCTTAGACGGACAGGGCTCGCCCGAGCACTGGTGGTACATGAAAGGCCGTAAGGAGCACGGCTGGAAACCGGGAATGCTGTCGCAGGGCGACGGCGGACGCGACCGTCTGCTGGGCTATGCCGAGACGTTCACCCCGATAGACCGCCGCGTCATGCGGCCGGAGGACGGACTGCGCCCACCGCTCATCAACGTGTTCCGCTGCAACACGGTGCTGATAGAGGGCGTCACGCTGAAGGACTCCCCCTTCTGGGTGATTCACCCGCTGTTCTGCACCAACCTGATTGTGCGCGGTGTGACCATCGACGGCATCGGTCCCAACAACGACGGATGCGACCCGGAGTCGTGCAAGAACGTCCTCATCGAGGGCTGCACCTTCAACACGGGCGACGACTGCATCGCCATCAAGTCGGGCCGTAACGCCGACGGACGCCGCTGGAACGCGCCGAGCGAGAACATCGTGGTGCGCAACTGCAAGATGGCCAACGGACACGGTGGCGTGGTGATAGGCAGCGAGATATCGGGCGGCTACCGCAACCTCTACGTGGAGAACTGCGAGATGGACAGTCCGCAGCTGGACCGCGTGATACGCATCAAGACCAGCACCTGCCGGGGTGGCATCATCGAGAACCTCTACGTGCGCAACATCCGTGTGGGGCAGTGCAACGAGGCGGTGATGCGCATCAACCTGCAGTATGAGGCGAAGGAGAAGTGCGACCACAGCTTCCCGCCGACCGTGCGCAACGTCTACGTGCAGAACGTGACCTGCCAGAAGAGCAAGTTCGGCGTGCTCATCAACGGCCTGGACGAGGACGACAACATCTACAACATCAACCTGACCGACTGCACCTTCAACAACGTGGCCAGCGGCGGCAACCAAATCACCGGCCTGACGCACGACATCCGCTTCAGCAATCTGAAGATCAACGGCAAGACAGTGAAGAAGGCGAAGTCCGACGCGAAGGCCTCGTTCGAGAAGTTCTAAGGGCGACTTCCAAGTAGACGGCGGATTTCCTCACGAGAGGCTCTCCCCCTCTATGGATGCGTTTTCAAGGTCGTAAAGATGTTTGTCTGTTTCACAAGCGAGCGAGCGGCTTCTTTCTCACAAGACTAAGACCTTCCCTTCTCGGGATGTCTTGATAATTAAATCCTCCACTAGCCCAACCTCCCAAAGGCGGGTTTGTGGAGGATTTTTCTTCTTACCCAGAAAAAGATTGGCGGCAAAGACTTTGACAATAGGGATAAGGGGCGACCATCAAGGAGAAGATTGCTTCGGAGCAGGCACGTCTCAAAGCCATTGAGGATGCGAAGAAGGAGCTGGAGCATTGGCGGA
>CAYZVH010000205.1:0-4409 GCA_964481755.1 uncultured Bacteroides sp.
CGGTCATACCGGCGAGCTTGTGGTACATACGGAAGTAGTTCTGCAGGGTGATGGTGGCGAAGGTCTGTGTGGCAGCCTCCACCTTCACACGCTCCTTGGCCTCGATGGCCTGGTGCAGACCGTCGGAGTAGCGGCGGCCTTCCATGATACGGCCAGTCTGCTCGTCCACAATCTTCACCTGTCCGTCGATGACCACATACTCGTCGTCCTTCTCGAACATCGTGTAGGCCTTCAGCAACTGGTTGATGGTGTGCACACGCTCCGACTTGATGGCGTAGTTGGTGAGCAGTTCGTCCTTCTTGGCTAGCTTCTCCTCGTCGGTCAGTCCGGTCTGGTTCTCCAGGTCGGAGAGCTGTGCAGTGATGTCCGGCAACACGAAGAAGGTGGGGTCGCTGGAGTTGCCCGAGATGAGGTCGACACCCTTGTCGGTCATGTCCACGCTGTTGAGCTTCTCGTCGATGACGAAGTAGAGTGGCTCCACGGCTTCGGGCATGCGCTTGTTGTTCTGCTCCATATAGATTTCCTCGGTCTTGAGCATGCCGGCCTTGATGCCCGGCTCGCTGAGGAACTTGATAAGCGGTTTGTTCTTAGGCAGCGCCTTGTGGCTGCGGAACAGGGCCAGGAAGCCTTGCTCCTGTGTCTCCTTGTCGTCCGAGGCAATCATCTTGCGGGCGTCGGCCAGCAGCTGGGTAGCCAGCTTCTTCTGTGCCTCCACCAGTCGCTCCACCAGCGGACGGAGCTCCTCGAACAGTTGGTCGTCGCCCTTGGGCACGGGACCGGAGATGATCAACGGCGTACGGGCATCGTCGATCAACACGGAGTCCACCTCATCGACGATGGCGTAGTTGTGTTGGCGCTGCACGAGGTCGCGCGGGCTGCCTGCCATGTTGTCGCGCAGGTAGTCGAAGCCGAACTCGTTGTTCGTACCGAAGGTGATGTCCGCCATGTAGGCTCTGCGGCGCGCGTCGGAGTTGGGCTGGTGCTTGTCGATGCAGTCCACGCTCAGTCCGTGGAACTCGTAGAGCGGACCCATCCACTCGGAGTCACGCTTGGAGAGGTAGTCGTTCACGGTCACCACGTGCACACCGTTGCCGGTCAAGGCATTCAAGAACACCGGCAGGGTAGCCACCAGGGTCTTACCTTCACCGGTAGCCATCTCGGCGATCTTACCTTTGTGGAGCACCACACCACCGAACAACTGCACGTCGTAGTGTACCATGTTCCACTTCATGTCGTTGCCGCCGGCCACCCAATGGTTGGCGTAGATGGCCTTGTCGTCCTCGATGCGTACGAAGTCCTTCGTGGCGGCCAACTGGCGGTCGAAGTCGGTGGCTGTCACCACCAGTTCGTCGTTCTCGGCGAAGCGTCGTGCCGTATCCTTGACGATGGAGAATGCCACGGGCAACACATCGTCCAATGCCTTCTCGTAGGTCTCGAGTACCTCTTTCTCCAACTTGTCTATCTTGGCGAACAGCTCCTCGCGATCCTCTATCTCCGTAGCTTCCACGGAAGCTTTCAGTTCGGCTATCTTGGCGTTTTGCTCCTTGGCAGCGTCCTTGATGTACTGTTTCAACTCCTGCGTCTTGGCACGCAGCTCGTCGTTGCTCAACTTCTGGATATCGGGATAAGCCGCTTTAATCTTCTCTACCCATGGCTGAATCTCCTTCATGTCGCGGGTGGACTTATTGCCGAATATCTTACTCAAAAATTCATTAAATCCCATATATGTTTTGTTTTTATTATCTTGTTAGATGCGTTCGTTGAAGGGGCAAAGATACATAAAAGCCTGATTTACCAATGCTTTAGTGCCCTCTTTTTTGTGTTTCACTGCCGGATGTCGGTCAGTGGAGCGGCTGCGCAGGCATTGGGGGCCCGTATGCGCATGAAGTGCGCCAGCGTGGGAGCTATGCGGTCCACAGTGGTGGCCGTGTGAATAATCTCCGGTTTGGTATTGAAGCCCCAGAAGATGAGGGGAAATTCCATGTACGAGTCGCGCGCCACGTTGAAGGGGTGTTCCTTCATCTGGTCGTCGTTCATCAGCTTCCATCCCGGGGAGATGGTCAGGATGATGTCGCCCGAGCTCTTGGCGTTGAAGGCGTTGCGCATGCGCTGTGCCTCCACGGTGTAGGCGTTGAGTTGCAGGTTCTGTGCGGTGTAGACCGACTTCACGCCGCTGAACTGGGCCAGAAACTCGGCCGACTTGGCTATGACCTCCGCCAGGTTGAGCTGTTTCTGCTCTATCAGTTTGTGGTCGAAGTAAATTTGCAGGCCGTTGTAGGTCTCCACGTACTGTCCCTGTCCGTAGGTGGCCATGAGGAACATGTTGAGCAGGGCGGTGCAGCGGTTCATGTGGAACTCGCCCGTCGGTATGCGGAACTCCTTCATGTAGTCGGTGTGGGCGGGGTCGGTGTAGCCCGTGGAGGTGACGAACACCAGCATGTTGCCTATGCCCACGCGCTTCTCCGCCTCGGCGAGCAACTCTTCGATGTCGTGGTCCAGGCGGACGTAAGTGTCTTGTATCTCAATCGGATATTCCGAGTCGGATTTGTGTTCGTAGTTGCCGGCGTAGTAGGTGATGGCCAGGAAGTCCGTCACATTGTCCAGCCCGATGGCGCTGCCGTGCAGACAGGCTTTGGCCAGACGGTTCACCTCCTCGTTCACCAGACCGCTCGTCTTGAACTGGCGGTAGCGGGTGGCCGTGTCGGTGAAGGTGTGCTTGAAACCTTGTGAGGTGAGCGGCGAATAGCTGGTGTAGACCAACGGCGGTTGCATGGTCTCCCAGGTAGTGGAGGCGATGCGGGTGTCGAGGGCCTGGTGGTCGTTGTAGCGACTGGCCCAGTCGGGGTACGAGGGGTAGAAGGTGGAGCCGGACCATTTGCCCGTCTCGTCGTTCAGCCAGAAGGCCCCGTCGGCCGCGTGCCCGGCCGAGAAGACGGCGGCGTCGCGGAAGGGTGCGATGGCGTAGACCAACGCCTTGCCTCCGGTGCTCACCTTCAGCTCGTCGCAGATGGTGGACACCAGCAGTTTGCTGGGCGAGGTGCACTCCGAGGTGTAGATACCCATATAATCCTTATCGTCCACGCTCTGCACCACCTGCAGGGTGTTGCGGTCCATCCACCGGTCGGCTATGATGCCGTGGTTGTAGGGGTTGGTGCCGCTGTAGAGCGAGGCGAGGGCTGAGGCACGGTCCGCCACGGCATAGTCGTAAGCCGCGTTGCAGTAGACCCGCCCCTCCTTCAGCAGTCGCTTGAAGCCTTTCTCGCCATAGAGTGCCGAGAAAGCCTCCATGTAGTCGGAGCGCAGCTGGTCTATCGTGATGCCTATCACCAACTTGGGCGACAACGCTACCTCCTGCGCCTGTAGGTTGGCGATGGCCAGCGCTGTGAGCAGCGAGGTCAGGATACGTCCTCTCATTGATGTGGCTTTTTGCATATTATTATATAGGTAAGTGACCTGATTAGTAAAATCGTGGCCAAAGGTAATACTACTAAATTAAACTCTTGCGGAATTACGCACCAAAACGCAATAAATAGTGTTAAAACTGCTGCGTTCACCCAGTGATAGTAGTCCACCTTCCGCTTGCAGGCCCTGTAGATGAGCCATGGCAGATACACCAACGGCAGCGGATTGAAGATGATGACCAGGTAGTTGGTGTCCACCGTGGGGTGGATGCTGAAGAAGAACAGGAACGCCACGATGCAGCCCGCTATTCCTTGGCCCGCAAAGAGTAGGGCGCTCACACCCCACAGGTAGCGTTTGTGCTTCAGCTCCCACGCGCAGCACAGGGCTACGGCGATGAGCAGCGCGAGGGCCAGCGCCATAGGGGAGGGTAGTGGGTCGGGCTCCGGTGCTATCTTGACGGGGTTCACCACCAGCTGATGGCTCTTCACTAGCGGGCGTCGGGTTCCGTCGGGGTTCACTATCTGTGCGCTGTCCATGGCCTCCACCAGCACGAAGGGGGCGAACATCTGCTCGCGGTAGCTGATGCTGTCGTCCGCCGTCTTGCCCAGACAGAAGTCTATGCCCAGCTCGGCCCAGTCGTGTCCCGGGGTGTAGCGGTGGATAATCTTCCGGTACGAGACGTTGTCGTGCTTCTCCGGGTAGACCACCGTTCCCTCGATGCTCTCTTCTATCTTGTCGCGTGCCCGTGTGGTGCAGTTGTCGTAGAAGTAGTTGTATCGGTACACCCGGTTCTCGGGGCGGTAATTCTCCTCCAGCAAGGCCAGCAGGCGCAGCTTCTCGGGGTAGGTGAGGTTCAGCTCCTGCTCCACCACGTACGAGCCGCGCGCGGCGTACGACTCCTTGAAGTATTCAAACGGGGAGGCCCCCAGCTCATAGTCCGTCTCGCCCTTGATGAAGCGCATCACGAAGTTGGGCGCGCTGAAGCTGAACAGTCCGTAGTTGAAGGC
>CAYZVH010000206.1:0-4378 GCA_964481755.1 uncultured Bacteroides sp.
CTGATTTCATCCAGCACGAACATCCTACTTCTTGGGAAGACCTTCATCAAAATCAGCGAGCTGCCGGATTGTATCAAAAATGTCGGGACCATATCTTGATGACAGAGCAAAACTTTCTAGGTGGATATACAGAGCGCTGTTTGATTAATAGTGAAAATCTTCATATCGACCATTTCAAGAAAAAAGGTATGAATTGGCCTCTGGATGTGACGTTCGATTGGAACAACTTTGTGGTGGAAGACAGAAGTACGGAGTATGGCGCTTGCTATAAGGACAATCATACTCATAGCATGGAAGACTATGCAAGGCTGCTAAATCCCATAACTGATTACCCTGAAACAATGATGACATATCAGCCTGACGGGAAAATAGTAGCCAAAAAAAGTATTGGTGCGGAAGAATGTGATAAAGTTGAATTCACTATTGGTAGATTTAATCTTAATCATGAGAAATTGAGAAAGATGCGCGAGAAGGTCATTAAACTTATTGTTGAAACCTATTCATCTTTGAGTGACGAGGAAGTGCGGGATGCCATGACAGAAGAAGGATTTCCAACTGTAGTCGATTGGGCTCTTGCAATGAGAAAGGTGATTTGATGCGTGGCTAAGAAATAACGTAGGATTGTATTAAACTAAATAGATAAACTAACATGAAATTATACGAAGCAATAGCGACAATAGTTCAAGAGTTTGGCAAGGAGGTAGTAACCAATGCCAAGGTAATAAACGTGTTCAATGATTACAATGCGTTCGAGGAGTCGAAGACGTTTAAGGTGATTCTGAAGAACCTCATAGCCGAGGGCTATATGGACCAGATGATGTATGTCCGTGATTGGCCTGCCAGCCAGAACCGCATCATCAGCAACTTCATAGCAGCGACCAGCTTCAACGAAGCCAATGCCTCGTACGTCATTCAGTCCCTTGCCTACGGCTTGGGTTACACGAAGACGGCCCCTGTGTATCAGGCCTCAAACCAACAGACCCCAGGAGCTCCGCAGGCGCCATCCGGTAACTCGTCCGCTCAACAACCATCTCAGAACACGGCTTCGTATCAAGGAATAACGCTTGACAAAACCCAGTCGCAAGTTATGAACATGAGTGAATATGCTCAGCGCAAGTACAAAGAGGCGGCAGAAGCCTATCTGGAAAGCATTATTGAGTTCAAGAGCAATTTCGAGAGAGACCTGGGCATAAAGATGAAAACATCTGTAGTGTTCGATAATTTCTGCAACATAATACCGACATTTGAGATTAATGGCAAGATAAAGGTCGAGTATTTCTATTCCATAGAGTTCTACGTGGTGCTGTATGATGTCAACAACAAGATAATCTGTAAAGAAGAGATTTATGTAGGAGCTAATCGTAAAAATTATGAAGTGGTCGATACCTGTTTTTCCACAACAGAATACCACAAGGTTAGTAATGTGAAGCGAATTGTAGTTTATTGGACGGAAGGTTAAAGTTAAAGTAGATATGGCAAACATTTATATTATTGAGAACATAAAATTAGGAAGGAATGGCGTGCTGACCAAAGACGCAAGTGGAAACTGGGTCAACTTGCATTGTCAACAAGGCAGACTTGATGGCGCATGTGTAGTCTATAGTGCTATCATGGCATTGTTGTGCATGCGGTATCTTAGTGAAGAAGACATCAACATCATGACCAAACCTGACAGACGGACAAGAAAAGGTAAATTGCTTTATCATCTGTTTGAGCAACAAGGTATGGTTAGAGACGGATATTATCTGGATCAGATGGCCGATGAAATACAAAAGGCCGTGCCGGACTACGCAATAAACTTTCATAAAGGGACCGATGTGCTTGAACAAGCAAGAAAGACCATTGGTGAAGGATTGCCTGTAATCATCAAGATAGAAAACGAAAACAGGCAGACCTATCATGCAGTTCTCGCGATAGGAATGGAATATGAGGGAGAAGGTGATGAGGAGAAACTAGTGAGATTACTATGCCTTGACCCTGCTTGTGGAATATCTAAATCATCTTATTGGAACTGCGTGATTGACGTAAGCCGTAACAAAGCCAATGAGCATCCATACTTGTATATTACAGATGATGATTCGTTCCGGGTTGACATCAACGAGATTATCACATTTGAGTACTAAACAAACAGAATCGCATAATGACAGATATTGTAACATGGGCTTCGGCCGCAGTAATTGTACTTGTCTTCCTGGTGTTCAGTGGGGAAGAAATCAAGTTGTATAGAATCAAAAGAGCAATTAGGAAGCTACTTGGCAGCGACAACGTCTTGGCATCCATCAAAAAGAACAAGATAGCAGAGCTTGGCGATAAGTATAGCGAGACGATAAATATAGAAACAAACAGTGGAAAAAAGACAAACATCCCGGCTGCGGAATATTTCAACGAGGTCAACGTCTGCAAATGTAACAAATTGAACTTGCGGATGCTCGATACCGCCTCCAGCTCGCTTGTCGGATTAGGCTTGCTGGGTACGTTCCTTGGATTGACCTTGGGCATCAGCAATTTTGACAGCAGTGACACGACCCGCATCAACGAAAGCATACAAGGATTGTTGGCAGGTATGGGCACGGCTTTTTTAACCTCGCTGCTCGGTATGGGATTCTCCATTATCCTCATCTGGATAGACAAGGCATTGAGACACAGCCTATACAAATTTATATATGGCTTGACAGAGAAATTGGACAGCTTGTACTATATCGATGACATTGAGCTTTCAAGCATCAATCAGCAGAAGATTGTAGACCAGTTGTATAGGGTGCTGAAAGCCGACATGCAGCAACAGACAGTCGCATTGGTAGATAAGCTCACTTATCACAACGCTGAAGGTAAGGAGGTTTCCGTCGGCAATGCTATTCGCGAGATATTGACAGAGAACCAAGAGCAGTCGAAGGCATTGAAATCCTTCTCAACAGATTTGGCCATTGAGTTGAACAACGGATTTGATGAAGTGATTTCACGACAGATGCAGCAAAAGATTTTGCCGCTGATGGAGAATGTCGACAAAACCACCAACGCCATCGTCGAACACATAGACCAGATGGCTTCACAAGTATCGTCACCAGCCACCGACATGATGCAAAAAGTAGTTGATGAACTGAAGCAGAGCATGCAGTCGATGGTCAATGAGTTCAGCACAGGACTCTCGGGTTCTGCCACATCTCAATTGGAGAATCTTGCCCTTCAGCTTGGAACCGCCGCACAAGCCATGGCAGACTTCCCGAAGAACATGCAGAGCATCTCCGCTACGTTGCAAGTTACCATCGATGAAGTGAAGAATGCTGTTTCTGAGATTTCCAACACATCGGCCAATGCCAACTCCACAGCCATGCAGCAAATGCAGGAGCAAATCACGTTTGCGACAGGAGCTATTAGCAGTGCCATTGCACAGGTCAAGGAGGTGATGTCGGGCATATCACAGTCGTCACAAGAACAGAGCAACCAAATGGTCAGCAAACTGGCGGATGCGGCAGAGAAGATGGGAACATTCCTCAGTGGAACCATTTCGACACTTTCCGACTCTGTCCAGCAATCCGTCAAGAACATTACGGATGATGTTAACAGTAAACAGGCAAGTCTTATCGCATTGCAAGAAGACACCACTTCACAAACAAAGAAACTCCTGGAGGCGTTCAACACAGGACTTGACCGCCTGGAGAAGATGAACGAGTCGATCACCGGCACTATGAACATGTTCCAGCAAGCCCAAGGACAAATAACCGGCAGCACCGCCCATCTGCAAACCATCACAGGCGACATGAAACTGGCCACACAACTCTTCAACAAGGGCCAAAGTGACTATGCTACAAAGATGGAAGAAATACAGCGTAACAGTCAACGTGGCATAGACGCAGTAACCGAGCTCCTGAAGAACTCCGGCGATTTGTCCAACGACTACGTAGGGAAGTTTGAGACGATACGCCAAGGACTTGGTAGTATCTTCCAGCAACTGCAATCCGGCTTGACAGAATATAGCCGTACGGTTCAAGCGACCACACAGAAGTATTTGGACCAGTATAGCACAAGCCTGACCAGCACCACGGATGCTTTGTCGAGCACTATCCAACAACAGAATGAAGTGGTAGAGATGTTGGTCGAGTCACTTAATGCTAAGAAGAGACAATGAAAAAGAAATCATACACAGGATACGAAGGCAAGGATGAGAATGTTTTCGCATTGTCAACCGGCGATTTGATGGCAGGTCTGCTGTTCATCTTCATCTTGCTGCTTATGGGAGCACTTCTGCAAGTACAGGAAAAAGCCGAGCAGGATGATGAGGTCGTGCGTAAGTATGACCAGATAAAGACCCAACTGTACATCGACTTGCAAGATGAGTTCAAAGAAGACCTGACAGTATGGAGAGCGACTATCGACTCCA
>CAYZVH010000207.1:0-4343 GCA_964481755.1 uncultured Bacteroides sp.
AGAAACTTTGCGGAGAAAAAGTTCTGCGGGCAAGAAGCCTTGCGGAGAAGAAACTCTACGAATAAGAAGCTTTACGGACGAGAAACCCTACGAATAAGAAGCTCTACGGATAAGAAGCTCTACGGATAAGAGGCTTTGCGGACCCAGCGCCGGACCTCCCGGTTCCTTGCCGCAAGGCTTCTTGTTCCTTTTTCCTTCCCTACTTATACCATATAAATATGTACGTAATTTCCCGCTGTTCGCGAGGTGGGCGGAAGTAAAAGCACTTCTCCTTTCTCCCTTCCGCTCCTTCCTTCTGTATTTCAGCTTCCGCTTTCTCCCTTAGGTTCCTTTTCTCATTGTTCTCTTCTTTTCCTCTTCACTATTTTCTCTTCTTTCTTCTCGTCTATATTCTTTCTTTCGATTTCGCGTCCTTTCGATTGCTTTCGGTTCGCTTCCATCTCTTTTGTTCTCCCTCGTTCCCTTCGCCCTTTCTCTCGCTTCTTTGTCCTTCTTTCTCTTCCTCTCTTTCGCTTTCCATCTTTCGTTTTCTTCCCTACTTATACATATAAATATGTACGTAATTTCCCGCTGTTCGCGAGGTGGGCGGAAGTAAAAGCACTTCTCCTTTCTCCCTTCCGCTCCTTCCTTCTGTATTTCAGCTTCCGCTTTCTCCCTTAGGTTCCTTTTCTCATTGTTCTCTTCTTTTCCTCTTCACTATTTTCTCTTCTTTCTTCTCGTCTCTATTTTGTTCCTTTCTTCTTTCTTTCAGCTTCCCGTTCCTTTCGGTTCGCTTCCATCTCTTTTGTTCTTTTCCATTCTCTCTCTTCCTTTCCATTTTCTCTTCCTTCGTTCCTCTCCCTCCTTTCCCTTTCTCTATCTTTTCTTCTTTTCCTCCTTCGTGCTCTTCTTCCTTCGTCCTTCTTTCTTCTTCCTTCGCTCCTCTCCCTCCTTTCCCTTTCTCTATCTTTTCTCCTTTTCCTCCTTCGCGCTCTTCTTCCTTCGTCCTTCTTTCTTCTTCCTTTGTCTTTCTTCGTCCGCCTTTCTGACTTACTTTCTCTCTTTCCCCTCCCTATACCTTATTATATATAGGAGATTCCTCCGCTGCCCGCGAAGCAGCGGAGCGACGCCTGTCGTTAAAATCAGTCGTTTTTGATTTTTTTAATTGATTTATTTCGGATGGTGACGGGGAATGACTACTTTTGTAAAGTAGAACGTAAAATATACCTCAAATAACTAACGTATGAAAAGACAAATAAAATTCAGTCTCGTTTACCGTGACATGTTCCAGTCGTCGGGTAAATACCAACCCCGTGTAGACCAACTCGTTAGGGTAGCCCCCTACATCGTGGAGATGGGATGCTTTGCCCGCGTGGAAACAAACGGCGGCGCTTTCGAGCAAGTGAACCTGCTCTATGGCGAAAACCCCAACAAGGCAGTGAGAGCTTTCACCAAGTTCTTCAACGAAGCCGGCATCCAGACACACATGCTCGACCGTGGACTGAACGCCCTGCGTATGTACCCCGTGCCCGCCGACGTGCGCCGACTGATGTACAAAGTGAAGAAAGCTCAAGGTGTGGACATCACCCGCATCTTCTGTGGCTTGAACGAAGTGCGCAACATCATCCCCTCCATCCACTACGCCCTGGAGGCAGGCATGATTCCGCAGGCAACGCTCTGCATCACCTCGTCGCCCGTACACACCGTAGAGTATTACTCCAACATAGCCGACCAGTTGATTGAGGCCGGCGCTCCCGAAATCTGTCTGAAGGACATGGCCGGAATAGGCCAGCCCGCCATGCTGGGTCAGCTGGTGAAGACCATCAAGGAACGCCACCCGCAGGTAATCATCCAGTACCACGGACACTCCGGCCCGGGCCTCTCCATGGCTTCCATCCTGGAAGTGTGCCGCAACGGCGCCGACATCATCGACACCGCCGTGGAGCCGCTTTCCTGGGGTAAGGTTCATCCGGACATCATCTCCGTGCAGTCGATGCTGAAGAACGCCGGATTCGACGTGCCCGAAATCAACATGAACGCCTACATGAAGGTGCGCAGCCTCACACAGGAGTTCATCGACGATTTCCTGGGCTACTTCATGGACCCGACGAACAAACACATGTCGTCCCTGTTGCTGGGCTGCGGCCTGCCGGGCGGAATGATGGGCTCCATGATGGCCGACCTGAAAGGTGTGCACTCGGGCATCAACATGATACTGAAAGGCCAGGGCAAAGACCCCTTGTCGCTCGACGACCTGATGGTGATGCTCTTCGACGAGGTGGCCTACGTATGGCCTAAGCTGGGCTATCCTCCATTGGTGACCCCTTTCAGCCAGTACGTGAAGAACGTGGCGCTGATGAACGTGATGCAGCTCATCAAGGGCGAGCCCCGCTTCAGCATGATGGACAGCCACACGTGGGACATGATCCTCGGCAAGAGCGGACGTCTGCCCGGCAAACTCGACCCCGAGATTATCGAGCTGGCGAAGTCCAAAGGCCTGCAGTTCACCGACGAGGACCCGCAGAGCTACTATCCCGACGAACTCGACAAATACCGCAAGGAGATGGACGAGAACGGCTGGGACTATGGTCAGGACGACGAGGAACTCTTCGAGCTCGCCATGCACGACCGTCAGTACCGCGACTATAAGTCCGGTGTCGCCAAACAACGTTTCCTCGCCGACCTGCAGCACGCCAAGGACGCAGCCCTGTCGAAGAACGGAATGACGGAGGAGGAAATCCTCAACCTCAAGCATAAGAAAGCCGATCCTATCGTGGCTCCGCGCCGTGGACAAGTGCTCTACGACGTAAGCTTCGACGGCCACCAGGTGGAGCCTTTCGTAGGCCGCCGCTACCATCACGACGAGCTCTTCTGCTCCATCAGCACCCCTTGGGGCGAGAACGAGGACGTCTACGTGGGCTTCGACGGACACGTGGTGGAGGTTTGCGTGAAACCAGGACAGACCGTCAACTCCGGTGAGGTGATTGCCTACATCGAGCGCTCGGACATCTTCTCTTGATGACGCAAGGTCGCCGCAGTGGTGGCTTCCTATTAGGGAGCGCATTCCGCTGTTGGACGGACAATGCAATAGAAAATAGTGGAGCGGGCTTCGGGAACAGTGTTTCCATCGGAGCCCGTTCCTTTTGTTGTTGCACACTGTAGCGGGCCGCTGACAAAAGTAGACGATTGGCGTTCGACGCGAGAGCTTCCGCTCCTTTTGTTGTAATCTGTAACAGGCCGATGGAAACAGACGGCGGTAGGGACTCCGTAAGAGGCTTTCCGTTACTTGATGCGGCCGTTTTGTTTCGAATAGAAACCATTGCTTTGCGTTGTACGGCGTCTTTTTCGAGCTTTAGATATATAATGGCCTGAAATAGAGTAGTGTTGGACCATGTGCGAATCTGAAACCATCGGCGCGGCGATGTTGCAATCGTTATAATTTGTATAGAGATGCGATGAAGTGCTTATTTGTCTGTCAAAATGAAAAGAATACTTGCGTCAGTATTAATTAATCTAAAAGGTTTTGCGGGTTGCTTGCCCGTATCAATGTCTTTTTGTTACTTTGCAGCCGAAATCAGAAAGGGGATGATGAAAGCCCGATTAGAGGTCCCTAAGCAAGTCGCTTAGAATCTTTAACCAAATGAGCGAAACAATAACAAATTATCACCCGAATGGTTGTCCGCTTGGCACAGCGTTTGCTAAGCATGCAGTGGCAGACTTCCCCGGAAGCCGACGCTGATAGGAAACGATAATTCTCTCTCTTAATATATAATTACACTTATTCCCGTATGACTTGTGAAAGCCGCCTACGGGATATTTTTTTTATATACAGGTCCCAATCAATATTACAGGTTACCCATTCGATTAAAATATCTGTAGAAACGTTGAAAATTAGCAAAAGGCTAAAGTTAGGGTCGTCCGGCCTGTAAAATTCCCGCTCAAACATGTTCGGATTGACTGATTATTACTACTTTTGCATCATTATTACATTCTAAACCTTAAAAAGACAAATAATGAAAAAGTCTATTCTCTTGAGCTGTTTGCTCTTGATGGCCGCCGTGCTACAATCGGTGGCTCAGATTCAAGAACCTGTGAAGTTCAAAACTGAATTCAACAAGACTTCGGAGACGGAAGCAGAAATCGTCTTCACGGCTACAATCGATGCCGGATGGCATGTGTACTCAACGGACATCCCCGCGGACGGACCTACACCCGCCACGCTGACGATGGACAAGATCGAAGGCGCTCAGCTGGTAGGCAAACTCACCCCGCGCGGCAATGTGGAAACGAAGTATGACGACATGTTCGGCATGAAGGTCAGCTTCTTCGAGAACAAAGCCACTTTCTTCCAAAAGGTAAAGATA
>CAYZVH010000208.1:0-4340 GCA_964481755.1 uncultured Bacteroides sp.
GTCTCACCGCTTCAGAACCGGGGCGAGTCACCGTCGCCCATTGAGGCGCGCGAGAACGCGCCTCTGCCGCGTTGCGTTCAGTTTGCATACCCCCCCCCCCCTCAAAGTCTGTAAGGCGTCACAACGCCTCTGCGCGGCCTTCTCGCGCACACTCCGCGACGAGTGCGATTGCACTTGTCGAGAGGAGGGAATTGTTATTTTTAGGAGGACAAAATGAACACGACAGAAGAGAACAAGGTAGAAGAGAACAAGGAAGAACGTGAATTGCGTTTGCCCCGGAAACGCGGGCGGCATTTCAAAACGGTGGCCTCACTGATAGTTGGGGGCGTGGCACTTGTCGGGGCGGCGATGTGGTTTGCCGGAAAGCCATCCGAGCCGCCGGATGAGAAGATCGTGTTCGTTCCAGTGAACTGGGAGACGTTCTCGTCCGCAAAGAAAGACTTGCTCTCGGCGGGAGATGGTTATGGCGATCTTCACTTGTCATCGCCTCTTGTGCTGAAGTCGATCTATCCGCATTCGACAAGTCTCTCGGAACGGTATCCAACGCTGATGAGATTGCTTTTTGAGGGAACAGGCGTCAAGGCGGAGACCAATGTGATTGTCCGTTGCGATGTCATCGCGAAGCCGAATGTCTTGCCGGGAACGGAACTTGTTCTTCAGTTTGCGGACGTTCAAGATATTGCGAGCAAGATGTTCAGCGTTGCGGACGGAGAGCGTGTCGACGGATCGCTGGCCGAGATTGAGTCTGCCATCAAGGAGAAGTTGTCGGCATTTACCTTGCGATTCCCAGATGCGTCAGGATTCATACAGGAATTCTTGCCGTCGAAGATCTGGACGCGGGCAGACGGCCTTGATTGCAAGGTGAACGAGAAGTGGGGTGCGAAATGAAGCGTTGTGTTCTTGTGTTGGTGTCGTTGTCCGTTGTCCTTGCGTTTGGCGAAGGGCGCATTGTTCAGGAGCATGTGCCAGATCGTATTTCCAAGTCTGGCGTTGTGATTGACTTTACACAACCGAAGAATCCCATAAGCATTGAAGAGGGTGCGTCCATTTCCGACGTTGCCTCTGCCGCCTCCTGGATTGCCGAGAAATATGTTCGCCCGAGTGTCGAGGCGGGAACTGTTTCCGAACGCGATTTCTTCTTGCTCAATTTCTGCCTTGATATGTTCGACATTCAGGCTGCAAAACTTCGTCGGTTGGCGGAACGGGAAATGGGGTTGGCGGAAAATGACATAGGTGAGCCACTCCCGGATGTTGAGATTAAAGGACGGGGCTCTGAGTATTCTTCAAAGGGTGTTCGCGAACGGATTTCGAAATGCGCAGAGAAGTCCGCATTGGAGAAGTTCAAGGCGTATTGTCAGGAATACAACTACAAGGATCATGAAGGCGTCTTGGCGGATTACAACGGCATTCGCAACGCCTTGGAGAAAGAACGAGAACTCGTGGACAAAGGAAAGACGAATTGCCTCCAGAATCTTTCGATTGATCCGGAGGTTTACAAGGTGAGGGCGGATATTAAGCGGTTGGAGTGGAATCTTTCTGCACGAAAACTGTGGGGGCAGCTTGCCTTGAGCGGTGTCGTTGGAGGAGTTGGCGCAGGTTGCACTTGTGTAGCAGGTATGGCTATTGCGGGCTTTAAGGCTGGTAGTCTGACTGGCGCAGGAGCGGGCGCTGCGGCTGGCGGTGTTGGTGCAGTCCCGGGTGTTGTAATTGGCGGCGTAATTGGCGGCGTAGTTGGCTGCGCCGTTGGCGCCGGTGCGGGAGTTTGGATCTACTACAACACTCGGTCTCAGTCGTTGAAAGTCGTAGAATTGACGGACGGTAAGGTGGAGACGCTTTTGGGTCGCATAGACGACCGGTTGGGATATTTGAAGACTATAACTTCGTCTGACGGTCTTTACCAGAAGACATATATGGATCTTGTGCGGATGTGCGAGCTGGTAGAGAATTGGAAGAAGTGTGGCTGGAAAAGTTCATTCAAGATGACGGAGGACTGCAAAGACCAACTGGAACGGTGGTGTGGAAAAATGCGCGAGCGGAGCAAGAATACGCTCACCTTGCTTGAAGACGCAGTGGTGAACTATCCGTTGATGTGCAACCTGGTCGAAGGGACGTCCGTCTGCCTTTATCTGAATGTCTTGGATGCGGAAAGGCAGGAGGCAAAGGCGAAAGAGATAAATGATCTTCGCAGGAAGTGGCTTGCGAACTGCCCGAAGTTTGCTGATTTATGTTCGGAGTATTGCACTTACTCTACCGCGCCGATGGCTAGGAATGAAGCGGGAAAGTATAACTTCTACTTGAAGCAGTCTTATGCGACGAATCGCGTGGAGACGATTGCGCTGAAATCTGAGAAAGAAGTTCAAGACTATTGGAAGAATCATTCTCCGCTATTTAAGTCTGATGAGGCAGGCTACGTAGAGAGGGGGTGTGCCCGGATAGACGATGCGATTGAATACAAACGACTGGTGGACGCATTTTGGGTGCTAAAGGCCAATAAACTCTTACAGGAACTGGCTGTCTATTCGCTTGGTGACGACTTGAAGAAGAATGAGACTGTCATGAAAGACTGGGTCTCTGAAGTGGACAACCTGATTAGTCAACGGTGGCTGTATCCGAGTTGGAGCAAAGAGGCTCGGACTCCCCCTCCGCGTTCAGAGGAGATCGTCACTACAATCGAGCTCTGTCGTTCGACTAATCGCGTCGGGGAGCAAGTTAATTTGGTGCTCAAGGCTGCGTGTCTCTGTAAGCCTGAATTGAAGCCGATGATGAATGTGTTTGGAAAGAAAAGCTTCAAGTCGGCGACCGACAGAAATGAGGTGCGCAAACGGCTGATCACGTATATTTCGTGGAAGAAACTTTCAAAGGAGACGAAGGCGAAGATTGAAAAGGGCTTTGGCTCGAATGAAGGCTTTGTGGAGAAGAGCCTTGATTGCTTGATGCTGAAGAAAGATGTAAAGTCGTCAGGAGAAGGTGCGTCGAAAAGACCCGAATCGGCTCTCCCGAAGGATTTGAGTGAGGTCGCTGAAAAGTTGCGGGCGGACTATCTCCCGCTTTGGAAGGAAATCGCGGAAGCGAAGGAACCGTGGTGGAAGTTCTGGTGACACATTTCCGAACATTTGTCGCCCTCTGGCTCATGACGACGTTTGCCGTGATTCTCACGTCAAACGCGGATGAAAACGCATTCTGGAGATACTCGGGCGGAAGACCGACGTTTGTTGGCGGAGGCCTGTGTCCGTTGAAGAAAGACGAGCCGGTGGAGGTGTTGAGCCGACGAGGCTATGACCTGTGCTATGCAAAGCGTCTGAAGTCTTGCCTTTGGGTTGCCTACGCGTTGACGCCGTCGGACGTCTCGAATCAGGTTGGCCGTGTCGGCACGTTCAAGAAGGACGATGACGCCTTGAGGATCTTCGTGCCGGCTCCGGGAGATTTCCTCTCGACCGGGTATGATCGCGGACACATGGCGCCTTCGCAGGACATGCAGTATAATGAGCGCGTCTCACGCGAGAGCTTCTACATGGGGAACATGATGCCGCAGACGCCACGCCTGAACCGTGGTGAGTGGAAGCGGTTTGAGACGAAGACGCATCGACGGGTCGTGCCGCAGGCTGGGATTATTTCGGCGTCCCGCGTCTATGTGCTGACAGGACCTGTTTTTACGAAGCAGGCGATTGCGCAATTTGAAAGGGAGCAGCGCGAGTTCGCGAAGACGAAGTCGGGGCGTCCGCCGATTCTGAAGCCCGAGGCGTTCTGGAAGATCGTCAAATGCGGAGCGGACGTGGATGCCGTCATCATGGATCAGAAGGGTGGTGTGCGAAGTGTTTCCGTTCAGGAGATTTCAGAGAAGACGGGGCTTTTGTTTTTCGGCAGACTGAACGCCGGACTGCGCAAGCATTATCTTTCTCGCGTACGTCACCTGTATCAATCTGAATCAAGGAAAAAGGAGAATACTGAAAATGAAAAACACGAAACTGGCTATTGGGCTGGTGTGCGGCGTTTTCTGCGCCGCATGTGCCCTTGGTGAAACAAAGAACGGAGTCGTGGCGAACGGTGCGGCGTCGAATGGCGCGGCGCCGCATGTGCTCGTCGAACCGCCAACCGTTGCGACAAATGCAATTGCCTTGTCGAGCGAAAAGGCTCGCGCGGATGCAACGCTCCTGTATGTCAATCATTTGAACTATGTCATCGCGAAACTCGGCAACATGAACGACGTGTTTGTGCTGCAGCAGGAGTATGAGAACCTGACGGATGACAACCTGAATCTCGAGGTCATCCCTGACGAGGTGACCATGCAGACGGTTGTTCTGCTTATGGATGCCGTGAAGGATCTCATGAAGGCGAAGTTG
>CAYZVH010000209.1:0-4339 GCA_964481755.1 uncultured Bacteroides sp.
GGTCCACGGGGAGGTTGTCCTCGCTGGACGAGCAGCCTGCCACGATGAGGGCGAGGGTTGCCATTGTGAGCCATGATTTCTTCATGTCGTTTGAGTTTATTGTTGTGTTAATCTATTTGTTTGTGTTTCTAATGTCCGCCCCGCCGGTGCGCTGCCCGTGGTCGCGGTGTCGGAGTCTCGTCAGTAGGCACGCCGTGGGGGCGTGGCACACCGTCTGCTTCCGGGTGGCTAAGGTAGTGAGTTTCCCCGACGTGGCCAAGTGTTTTGGATGAAATATTTAGTAAAAAAAAATAGACTGTATTTTTTCTCTCGAGGGGAACCCTAGAGGTGTTGAAGGTTTTGTGTTTTAGGTTTTATGTTGAACGGTCCTTGGCTCTCTTTCCCTCGGCGGAGGGACTTCTCGCGTCGGTGTGAAGTGGCTTTTTGGGGAGCCGATTATTTTGTAAGGATAAATGCCCGGTCGGGAAAAACTTTTTCTCTAATTGGGAAGATGAATTTTCCTCGTAGGGGTATTTTGGGGGTGGAAATTTTCTGCGGGCTTTTCGATGGCTGAGGCGCGTAGGGGAGAACACGCATAGGGCTCACAAAGGTGTCGGTGGCAAGGGGCGGCGTGTACCCCTTCGTTTCGTGAAGTTCATGTCGAAACGCATCCGTTGCGCCCCCTTGCGGGCCTTCAGAACCTTCGTTTCGTGGATTTTGTGGTCTGTTCGCATTCGCTGCCGTGTTCGTCAATCGGGCCCCAAGGAGGGTGTTTCCGGGGGGACAAACGCCGTTTCCATACGTTTGGAACCCATGAAATCACGATTTTGATGGCTTCCGTACCCGTTTGAATGGATTTTTACTCCTTTAAGTGATTTGTATCGCTGGATGTGGACGCTGGACGGTAACGCTCGACTGAGTCGTATCTGTTTGCTTTATAGGGAGTTAAGTTGATAACTCACGATTGCTCTCTGAAGGTCATTTCAGTATTTCAATATTTCAGCCGTTTTTTTGAAGATAGGCACTCTTCATACCCTTTACTATATATATTATAATATATATTATATATAAATATATAATAATCAATGAGTTACAAGGCGGATGAAGAGTGAGTGGGGAATACTTCCCCAATACCCATACCTTGTTTTTTTCGCTGAAATACTGAAATACTGAAACGCTTTTGGTCTTTGCCGTCAGCCGTCGCTCCTCTCTACAAGCCCCTATTTTTGTTCGCCAAGTTGGGATGGAGTGTTGTTTTTCTCACTACATTTGCACGCGATTAGAATGAGATGACTACCATCGGACCAAAGGATGACAAACCACAGACTATACATTATTATAATAGGTACACTACTCACTCTGCTGCCTGCCGTGGGTAGGGCGCAGCAGATAAGGGGCGCGGTGACCGACTCGCTCACCCGGGAGTGTCTGCCCTACATAGCCGTCTACTACGACGGAAAGGGAGTGGGCACCATCACCGACAATATGGGCAACTTCCGCATCGACGCGCACGCGGGGTGGACCGAGCTCACCTTCTCCTCCATGGGCTACGTGAAGAAGACGGTGAGGATAGACCCCGCGACCACCCGAAAGCTCAACGTGCAGCTGGTGCCGGACGACATCGTGCTGGGCGAGGTGGTGGTGAAGCCCAGGCGCGAGCGCTACCGCAAGAAGGACAACCCCGCAGTCATCATGATGCGCAAGGTGATTGCCGCCAAGGACAGCAGCAGCCTCGACGTGAACGACTTCTACCGCTACGACAAGTACGAGAAAATATCCATGGCGCTGAACGACATGACCCCCGAGCGACTCAGCAGCGGACTCTACAAGAAGATGCCCTTCCTGGGCGGACAACTGGAGGTGGACACCGTGAGCAAACAACTGGTGGTGCCCATCTCCGTGCAGGAGACCTCCTCGGAGGTGCTCTACCGCAAGGAGCCGCGCCTGAAGAAGACCATCGTGAAGGGAATCAACAACACCGGACTCGACAACCTCTTCGACGTGGGCGACGTGACGCAGGAGATCATGCAGGACGTGTTTGCCGACGTCAACATCTACCGCAACAACATGTACCTGCTGAAGAAGCAGTTCGTCAGCCCCATCTCCGATCAGGCCATTTCCTTCTATAAATACTACATCATGGACACGTTGACGGTGGACCGCGACAAGTGCTTCCACCTCTCCTTCGTACCTCAGAACGCCCAGGACTTCGGCTTCACGGGACACCTCTACGTGCTGGCCGACTCGTCGTACCAGGTGAAGAAGTGCACCATGCAGCTGCCGAGCCACACGGGCGTCAACTTCGTGGAGAACATGCGCATCTCGCAGCTCTACGGACGGCTGGGCAACGGCGCCTGGGGAGTGCTGCAGGACGACCTCTCCACCGACCTCTATCCGCCCCTGCTGCGCCTGCAGGGCGTGCTGGTGAAGCGCACCATACGCTACAGCAACCACTCGTTCGACCCCATACCGGAGCGCGACTTCGGCAACAGCCGCACCAAGCAGACCCTGCCCAACGCCATGCTGCGCGACGCGGACTTCTGGGCCCAGCACCGCCAACTGCCCCTCACCGCCAAGGAGGCCAACATGGGCAACTTCGTGCGCGAGGTGGAGGAGGCCCCAAACCTGAAGATATTCATCTGGCTGCTGAAGCTCTGCGTGGAGAACTACGTGGCAACCGGCTCCGAGAAGACCCCCAGCAAGGTGGACGTGGGACCGCTCAGCACCATCCTCTCGTCGAACTACGTGGACGGCGTGCGCCTGCGATTCGGAGGCACTACCACGGCCAACCTCAATCCGCACCTCTTCCTGAAGGGATTCTACGCCTACGGACTGAAGGACCACCGCTCGAAGTACAACGCCGAGCTGGAGTACAGCTTCGAGAAGAAGGCCTACATGCCCTTCGAGTTCCCGCGCAACTCCGTCACCCTGGCCTACCGCTACGACGTGCAGTCGCCCGTGGACAAGTTCCTCACCCGCGACAAGGACAACATACTCAACTCGCTGAAGTCCACCACCGTGGACCAACTCTCCTACGTGCGCAAGCTCTCCCTGGCCTATCAGTACGAGGCCTACAGCGGATTCTCCACCAAGCTGGAGCTGCGCCTCAACAACGACGAGCCCGCCGGCAAGCTGCAGTACGTGCGCTCGGGAGGCGACGGCACCGAGCTCCTCCACGACATCAGCACCACCGAGGCCGAGCTCACCCTGCGCTTCGCCCCCGGCGAGCAATACATGAACTCGAAGCAGAAACGCTACACCGTGAACCGCAACGCGCCTGTGTTCACCCTCAGCCACACCCTGGGTTTGAAGGGCGTGATGGGAGGCGACTACCGCTTCAACCTGACCGAGCTGAGCGTATTCAAGCGCGTGTGGCTCGGCTCGTGGGGTAGGGTGGACGTGAGGCTGCGCGCCGGAGCCCAGTGGAACAAGGTGCCCTTCCCCCTGCTGCCCATGCAACAGGCCAACCTCTCGTACTTCCTGCAGCGCGGCACCTTCAATCTGATGAACAACATGGAGTTCCTGACCGACCGCTACGCCACCCTCGACCTCGACTACGACATGAACGGCAAGCTGCTCAACCGCATCCCCCTGCTGCGTAGGCTCAAGTGGCGCGAGCACTTCAGCGTGAAAGCCCTCTGCGGCAAGCTGACGGCCAAGAACGACCCGGCGAAGAACCCCACCGACACGGACCTACTGCTGTTCCCCACGCGCGACGGCGTGCAGAGCAGCTTCGCCATGGACCCCCGGCGGCCCTACGTGGAGGTGAGCGCCGGCGTGCACAACATCTTCAAGATACTGCAGGTGGAGTATGTCCACCGCTTCACATACCTCGACCATCCGGACATCAACCGCGACGGTGTGAGGCTCGGCATCAAGGTCTCATTCTAAAAAATTCAGAGCAAAGCGTATGGCACAACCTCTAGCGGAACGTATGCGTCCCACGACGCTCGACGATTACATCGGTCAGACCCACCTCGTTGGTCCCGGGGCGGTGCTGCGTAAGATGATTGACGCGGGCCACATCTCCTCGTTCATCCTGTGGGGACCTCCGGGCGTGGGCAAGACCACCCTGGCGCAGATCATCGCCAACAAGCTGCAGACCCCCTTCTACACGCTCAGCGCCGTCACCTCCGGGGTGAAGGACGTGCGCGACGTGATAGACAAGGCCCGCGGCAGCCGCTTCTTCTCGCAAGCCAACCCCATACTCTTCATCGACGAGATACACCGCTTCAGCAAGTCGCAGCAGGACTCGCTGCTGGGAGCCGTGGAGAAGGGCACCATCACGCTGATAGGCGCCACCACGGAGAACCCCTCGTTCGAGGTCATCCGCCCGCTGCTCTCGCGCTGCCAACTCTAC
>CAYZVH010000210.1:0-4335 GCA_964481755.1 uncultured Bacteroides sp.
TAAATGCCCTTACAATTTCGTATATAGTTTATCGTGGTTAAGAATAATGTTTACAATCGTCTGCGGCTGTGAATATGGGGATGCTGGCCGGTTATGCGGACGGACTCAATCGATGCTGCGAAAGTATACGGTTCTTGGTACGATATTTCGGGAAATTTATGCTCCATTTAGAAATAAACATTATCTTTGTTGGGCCAACATGATAGTTGCTTTTGGGGCAGCTAATGTGGCGGATTGTTTTACTATTAAGAACACCTTATTTTTATGCCTATGAAGAAATACCTATATGGGGCTTCTGTACAGGGCATCCAAAACTTTATCTTTCAGACAAGCAAACTGAAGGATATCATTGGAGCCAGTGAGATTGTGAAGAGAGTCTGCGATGTGTTATTCAAGGATGAGTTTCAGAAGTCGGGAGAGCTAGTCGTGAATGCGGCGGGCAACATCAAGTGTGTCTATGACAACGAAGAGGAATGCCGGGACGCGGTCCTTCGGTTCCCCAAAAGAGTAATTGAGTCAGCTCCGGGAATCACTATCAGTCAAGCGGTGGTAGTGATTGAGGATGAATGTGCTGACTTTGGTAAAGCTTGCGACCAACTGGAGGGCAAACTCCGGGAACAACGCAACAAACCTGCGAAGCTGGTGGGCTCGGGACTCATCGCGACAGAACGTTCGAGAACAACGGGCTTACCGGCCACTCATGTGGAACGAGATGGGGGTGAGGTCGCGTTTATGGATGAGTGCACCTATAGCAAAAGACAAACTTTGGGTAAAAACAATGACGTGCAGTTGGAACTCTGCAAGGAAATGTTCGGCAAAGATATCCGCATCAGGGATATTGGACTGGATATGAAAGACTTGACCGGAAAGAATGATTGGATTGCGGTCATTCATATCGATGGAAATGGTCTCGGAGATGTGGTGGCAAAGATAGGTCATGACAAAGAGAAGTTGAGAACGTTCTCTGTCAATCTTGACTTGGCTACTAAAGCTGCGGCGCGGAGAGCCTGCGGGAGCATCATCGACACTATCGGGGAAAGAACGATATACCCCATTCGTCCGGTTCTGCTAGGTGGCGATGACTTGACCGTCATCTGCCGGGCCGATGTAGCGATGCGGTTTGTGCGTCAATATCTTGAATATTTCGAACAGGAAAGCCGGAGCCGGACGAACCACGAACTATCTGCATGTGCCGGCATAGCTTACATCAAGTCTTCTTATCCGTTCCACTATGGCTACACACTGGCGGAAACCTTGTGTGGAGTGGCTAAAAAGGATGCCAAGAGTGACTTCATAAAGAACGCGAACAATGGCAAGATTCCTTCGTGCGTGATGTTCCACAAAGTGCAAAGCAGTTTCGTGGAAGATTATGGTGAGATAGAAAGAAAAGAACTGAAGCCGAAACTGGAGAACTTCACCTACAAGTTTGGCCCCTATTATTATTTCGACTCACAATCGGATAGAAAGACCATCGAACTGAATAGAATGACCATCGACGAGTTGACCAAGAAGGTGAATGCGTTGGCCGAGGAGAGGAACGGAAACGTGAAGACCGCTATCCGAGAATGGCTCACGCTGATGGCCAAAGATGCAGGCATCGCCGCGCAGAAGGAGAAACGTGTGAAATCTCTGCTCAAAGATACTCCACAAGGGAATTTGTATAGTGATGCAATCGAAAGTAGGCATCGTAACGATGGGCTCTCGTATGTCCCGGCGTACGATATATTGACATTGCTAACGGTTGAGAACCAAGTCATAAATTGACATTCCTGTGGCGAATGGACCAAAGATTAGATAACATAAATCTATTGTTATGAAAGAAGAACGAACAGAAACGATAAACATCATCATAAAATTCTATTCACAATGGCATTGTGGATCGGGACTTTCCGCAGGAGCGGACGTCGATGAGTTGGTGATAAAAGATAAAAACGGGATGCCTTACATCCCTGGAAAGACCTTAAAGGGGTTAATCAGAGAGGCAACCGACAACTTAATACAGTTCAGTGGAGACAATGGCTCCATCGACCGCGAATTGTACGCCGACACCTTTGGCACGGAACTCTCCGGAGAGTCGGGCTCCACGGGTTGTGCCCATTTTGGGAATGCTACCCTGAGCGAGAAGGAATATTCCGCTATCGTGAACAGCCAAGTCCAGAGCTATCTGTATCATAAGGTGACGACAACGGCTATTGGTGACGATGGCATTGCCAAAGACCATAGCTTGCGAAGCATGGAGGTAGTGGTGCCTTGCGAACTGCATGCCACGATAACTTGTGTGCCTTCGGAACTGAAAAGTAGCATAGTGAAAAGCTTAGGTTTGATAAAACGGCTTGGCCAGAAACGGAACAGAGGCTTGGGACGTTGTGATGTAAGAGAGGAGGTTTGAAATGAAACGGATGAAATTTATGTGTACGTTGTTGTCGGATGTGATAATCAATCAGAAAGCCGCAACGGAAGGGAGTAATACAACCCTCGATTTTATACCAGGAAATGTCTTTTTGGGCATAGTCGCGTCGCACTATCAGGACTTTGGCGACAAGGCTCTTGAGGTGTTCCACAGCGGCAAAGTCCGGTTTGGGGATGCCCATCCGGTCAGCCAAGTGCCTGGTGCCGTGCGTACGTTGCACGTGCCGGCGTCGATGTATTATCCTAAACTGAAAAGTGTGACCGGTGGATGTTACATACACCATTTCTATAAAAGAGAGGAGGATAAGGAGAACAACGGTCGTCCGCAGCAACTGAAGCAGTGCCGTCAGGGATTCTATGCTTTCGAGGACGGAAAGGGTTATCCTGTCTCGTTGGAGAAGTCGTTTGCCATCAAGTCGGCCTATGACCGAAGCCGGCGTTGTTCGCTCGACAGTATGATGTATGGATATGAATCTCTCGATGCGGGGGCTTGCTTCTTCTTCGATGTGGAGGTGGACGATGAATCCCTGGTACCAAAGATAAAGGGTTACCTCTTGGGCAAACATCGTGCGGGTCGCTCTCGGAGCGCGCAATATGGATTGGTGGATATCTGTGAGACAGATTACAACGATGTCCCCTCTTCGCAAGAGTCATTCAGCTTGGACGATGACTGCAATTATGTGACGGTCTATGCGGATGGTCGCTTAATCTTTTTGGATGACAATTTTGAGAGTACATTCCAACCCAAGGCTTCAGACTTAGGCATTGAAGGCGGTGAAATCATCTGGAAGTATTGCCAAATACGTACATTCAACTATGCGCCTTGGAACAACAAACGGTCCACTCGTGACGGTGAACGTTGCGGCATAGAAAAGGGCAGTGTCTTTGTGGTACGCGTCTCCGTTCCTCAAAACTACGAGTCGAGGTATGTAGGAGTGTACCAGAACGAGGGCTTTGGAAAGGTTATTTACAACCCTCCATTCCTCTGCGCAAAGAAGGAGGCGAATGGAGCCGCGCAATATCGTTTGCAAGGCGTGGAGGCTGATGGCTCTGCCCAATCTGCAGACAAAGAATCGTTGAGCGGAACTCTGCTGCTGGACTATATAGCCCAAAGACAGAAGGAGGACGAAGCCGAGAAGTTCATCTATGAATCCGTGAATGCGTTCGTTGAGGAATATGGAGGTAAGCCCGATTCTAATAAGAAGGGTATATTCAGCGATGAAACCTTCGCTTCGCAGTGGGGAACAATCAGAAGTATCGCAATGCAGAAGAGAACGTACAATGACCTCATCAATGAATTGTTTGAAAAAAAGAAAAGGATGACACGTACCAAAGAGAACAAAGAGGAAATGGAACCGGATGCCTATTTGACTCATGGGGTTGCAGCGGAACGTTGGAAGAAGTTTGGCCGTAAGGACAAGTTGCGCAAGTTCATAGAGGAGATTCATTCTCCTGAAAACCTGCAACGCTTTGGCGACATTACGGCTAAGGCTTTGGTAAATCTTTCTTCTGAGATGTCGAAACACGCAAAGAACTAAAAATTATGGAACAGAGAGATACGAACTATAGATACCGACAATTGGCAAAGATTGTCGTTGAGGCTGACGGACCTATTGCTATAGGTTCTGGAAGCAAAAACATATTGACTGACGCACAAGTCGCAAGAGATGTCAATGGACTGCCGTTCATCCCGGCCACATCCATAGCCGGGGTGTTGCGTCACGCCCTTAACCTGAATGATGACGAGGACAAGATCTTTGGCTTCCAAAGCGCTAATGGTGGGCAGGGGTCTGAAATAATCTTCACTGATGCCTTGATGGTGGGTGCCGAAGGAAAGGTGATTGATGGACTTGCGAAGATTGATTGGCAAAATGACTTTTACAGAGCCTGTAAAGAGTTGCCCATCCGGCAACATGTCTCATTGAA
>CAYZVH010000211.1:0-4317 GCA_964481755.1 uncultured Bacteroides sp.
CCACAATCTTCTCCAGTATGGGTTGGTTGAAGACCAACTTCTTGCCGTCCATCACGCTTTGCACGTCGTTCTTCGTCAGCAGCTCGCCCGTCTTCAGGATGACCCCGTCGGCACCGGCGTCCAGCGCGTCCACCCACAGCCGTTCGTTCAGTATCTCGCCTGTGAAGATGAGGATGTGCAATGCCCTGTACTTCTGTCGCAACATGCGGCATATCTCCACGCCGATGGTGGTGGAGCCGCCCAGTCCGAGGTCGAGCAGCACCAGGTCCGGCGTGCCCACGGTCTCCAGCAGCTGCCACAGTTCCTTCTCGGTCATGGCGGTGCCGATGACCTCGGCGTCGGGTATCTCGTTACGGAATATCTCTTCCGTACCTTTCAGTTCCAGTTTTACATCTTCGACGATGATGACTTTGAATTTGTTCTCCATATATCTTCTTATTCTTTTCGTTTATGGTTTGCGGGGGATGGTGAACCATACGGCGAACCCTCCTCCGCTCTGTGGTTCGGCGTTCATGCGGCAACCCCGCAGACCGGTATACTCGTCGTGGTCGCGCACTATCTGTTTGCAGAGCAGATACTCCGTGCCGGTGAGCCGTCCGGCCTCGTCGGTGCGCATGCGTTCGCGGTCGGGATAGAAGAGGCTGTTGAGTTCCTCCTCGGTGTACACACCCCGGCTGTCGCTCAGGCTGAAGCGAACGAATCCGGCCTCCTCGGTGGCGGTGAGTCGCAGGCTGCCCTCTTCCTCGCGGGCGCAGGCGGCCAGGATGAGGTTCTCCAACAGGAACTTCAGCAGCACCTCGTCGCCGATGACGCGTAGCGCACAGGCTTCAGTATGCAAAGTTAGCGGATGATTTCGCTTTCTGTTAAGTTTGCCCAGGTATTTTTGTGCGTGCGCCATCAAATCGGCCACCTGTACGGTGGTACGTTTGAAGGTGACCTCCTCCAGCTGGCGCGAGGCGCACGAGCAGAGGATGGTGAACACGTCCTTGTAGTAGCTCACCAGTTCCTCCATGGCGGCGGTCTGTTCGCGCTCCTCTGCCGGGGCGACAGGTTGCAGCAACCGCTCGGTTATCTGTTTGATGCGGTTGGGATAGTAGAGGGTCTCGTGCTTCACGGTAGAGAGGCAGTTGTCCAGCACCTGATTCTGCACGTAGATTTGGTTCTCCTCGTGCAGAGTGCGGGTCTTCTCGTCGCGCGCCAGTTCGATATCGCGGTACTTGCTGTTCATACGCACCACCACGTTCATCACCACCACGCTCAGATATTTGGCTATCAGCCGCACCAGCAGCCGCTCGTCCTCGTGGTAGCTGTCCATGCGGTTGTGCACCATGACGAACGCCCCCAGGCAATGTTCCTCGCCCTGCAGTTCGGTGGTCAGCGGCAGACTGACCGTGCCGCTCTCTGGCATCTCGGCGGCGCTCTGCTCGTCGTAGCAGCGCTTCAACTTGGCACACAGTTCGTCGTTGTGGTCGCTGGACGGGTAAACGGCATAGTGCAGCTTCTTGCCTGCCTCGTCATACACAGCCATGCCGATGGAGCGCAGGTCGAAGAGGTCGTTCATGCTGGCAAACGAGCTTTGCAGGATACGCTGCGGCAGGGCGTCCATCTCGTCGGTGTCGCGCCTGGGGGCCATGGACGAGGTGACGATCTCCCGGTTTATCTCCAACACCTGCTCCAGGTTGAGCCGGTAGAGGATGCGCCGGCGGAAGTAGAGCAGATAGTAGGTGGAGGCCACGATGAGCAGGATGAACAGGCAGAGCACGATGCTCACCGTCTTGTTGGTGGACGAGCGTTGCATCTCCTTGCAGTATTCCTCCAGCGAACTGTCCTCGCCGAGCAGTTTGTAGAGGCGTGTATAAGCTAGGTTGTTGTAGCGGTAGGTGTCCCAGTCGTTCAGGGCCAGCGCGGCGACGGCCGCCTCGTTGCGGATGTCCAGTATCACATGGTAGTCCGTGTCGAACAATTGGTACCACCAGGTTATCTCTGCCGCCTCGCCTTGGCCGGTGAGGGACATGGAATCGGCCACCTCCCGACCGTATTGCCGGTGATGTTTGTTGAGGTAGACGATGGCCGAGTCCACAAACTGGATGGCATCGGCATAGCGGCCGTTCACGTTGCTGTAGTAGACGGAGTCGGCATAACGCGAAGCGACCTCCAGCGACGCGTCGTAGTAGGAGATGTCGTTGGCCATGCCCGCCATGGGCAGCAGCAGGAGCAGCAGTGCCGTCAGACTCTTGGCCACGCCCTTCGGTAGACGGAAGAAGAAGCGGCTCCCCTTCCCTTTCTCACTCTCGATGCTGAAGGTGCAGACGGAGAACAGGGCGTTCGTCTTGCGATACTTCTCGATGATGCCTTTGCAGTTCATCAGTCCGAAGCCATTGCCTTTGTTGCGGTGGAGCATCTCCCGGTTGCCGCTGTCGTCCATGCCTATCTTGTCGGGGTTGTACACCTTCTCCTCGAGCAGGCAACGGAGGTCGTCGGCAGAGAGGCCGATGCCGTTGTCCTTCACTGATATCTCCACGTACGTGTCAGTCTCGCGGGCATACACGTAGATGGTTCCTCCCTCGGGGGTGTACTTGCGCGCGTTTTCGGCGAGGGTGTTGAGCATGAAGAGGGTCAGCGCCTTGTCGGCCTTCACCACCGACGGGGTGGGTTCCACGCTGAAGGTCTGTCCCTTGGTCTCGTACTTCTTGCGTCCCTTGCGAATGATATCGAACAGGTCGTTCAGCGGGAAGTTCTCGATGTTGAGCGACAGGGATCCTTGCTTCATCTTAATCCAAGCGGCCAGGATGTCGTTGTACTCGTTTATCTTGTCGGTCAGTTCCGCAATGTAGACGTACTTCTTGCGTCGCAGCTCGTAGTTGTCGGCGCTACAGTCGGAGGCGGGCAGGCTCTTTAGCTTGTTCACCTCGTGTATGATGCGGTCCAGGTAGGGCGTGATGCCGGTGAGGATGGCGAAGCAGGCCTTCTTCACGATGTTCTGCCGCTTGTTGTCGGCAATGTGTTGCTGGTGGATGTAGCGCTCGGCCTCGATGGACTGTTGTTCCTCGTCGAGGGAGAGCAGTGTGGAGCCGTTCTCGATGGCCCACGCCACGTAGGGTGCCAGCACGTTCAGCGTGGCCTGTTGTTCCCGGTTCAGCTTACGGTCGGTCTGCACCTGCAGTCGCTTGCTGTCTAGGTCCACCGTCACCTCGCAGGGACCGAACAGTCGGGTCAGGTCGGTCTGCACCGCCTGGCGGACATACTCCCCTATATCGTTCCTCTCCATCACCTTGGCGGGCAAGGCGGCGGTTATCTTGCGGCATATCTCTAGAATCAGTTTCAAGTTCTCTATCTGCTCGGCATTGTTGCGTTTCCACCGCTTGTTGAGCCACCAGAAGAGAGGCAGCGCCACGACGAGCAGCGCCACGATGGTGAAGAGCCAAAAGTTGAGTTGGCGCGACTCGGCCTCCAGCAGGTCGTAGCGACTCTCCAGCTCCTTGTCCTGGCGCGTCACGTCCAGTATGTCGAGATAGATATTCCGGTTGTAGTCCGACTCGCGCTTCATGCCCAAGCCCGAGTAGGCCAGGCACAGCTGCTCGCGGATGCGGGCTATCCATTCGGGCACGGTCTGTATGCGTTTGTCCGTCAGCCAACGTTTCTCCAGACAGATGGTATCGTCGGCACAATAGGTAAGCAACCTGTGTGTGGAGTCGGTGCAGTCGTAGTAGCGCTCGTGGTGTTTGGTCACATAGTCCAGCGCCTGCTGTAGGCTATTGATGGCTTCGGCGTATTGCCGGGCGGCGAGTTGGCACGAGGCGATGGTACGGTAGGTGCCAGCTATCTGGTAGTCGTCGCCATAGTGCATGAAGAGTTGTAGCGCTTTGCGGGCTAGGTCGATGGGCAGTAGAGAGTCCGCCACCTCATCGGTATTGAGCAGCTTCAGCGTGGCCTTGCGGTTCTCCTCAATGGCCTTGCGCTCAGCGTCGCTAATCAACAGCTCAGCATAGGCCTGCAGACAGTTCGCCTCGAAGTAGACGTAGCCACACTCGTGGCTCATGGCGATGCACTTGCTCAGGTAGTCGAACTCGCGTATGGCTATCTCCGCCTCGTCTTTTCCGGGGCAGAGTCCGCCCGACCCCTTCATATAATAATAGTATAGCAGTTGGGCGGTGTCCTTCTCCACCGCAGCGTTCGGGTCGACGAGGTTGATCTCTTCCAGCGACTGTTCCTCCTGCTGCAGGTAATAGTAGTAGATGCTCGAAACGATGTGGAACTCCGTCTGCGCGTAGGTGAATCGCTGTTGTTCGCTCTCGCTCAGGGCCGACCGTTCCTCGT
>CAYZVH010000212.1:0-4265 GCA_964481755.1 uncultured Bacteroides sp.
TCTTCCTGTGGTTCTTCCAGCTGATCATGAAGGACGAAACGGGCAACCTGATGAAGCTCGTGGGCGAAGGGCAGGACTTCATGGGGTGCGTGCTGGGCTCGTGCATGTGCGGCGTGGGCATCGCTGTGGTGTTCCTCAACAATGGTAGCACCGGCGGTACGGACATCATCGCCGCCATCGTGAACAAATACCGCGACATCACCTTCGGGCGGATGATCATGTACATGGATATCATCATCATCTCCTCGTGCTACTTCATCTTCCACGACTGGCGACGCGTGATGTTTGGCTACACCACGCTCATCATCACCAGCATGATACTGGACTATGTGGTCAACAGTGCCCGACAATCGGTGCAGTTCCTCATCTTCTCGAAGAAGTATGACGAGATTGCCTCGTCCATCAACAAGAGTCTGCATCGTGGTGTGACGGTGGTCGAAGGCACGGGATGGTACAGCAAGCAGCCGGTGAAGATGTTGGTGATACTGGCTCGTCGCAGTCAGAGTGTCCACATCTTCCGGGTGGTGAAGGATATCGACCCCAACGCCTTCGTGTCGCAAAGCAACGTGGTGGGCGTGTATGGCGAAGGGTTCGACCGCATCAAGGTGAAGTAGGACGTTCCGAGGGTCGTAGCTCCCGAAGAGGACTACGCGAGTCGTCGCTCGTGGTTCCCCGGTCAACGGCATACCATATATATAACATAGGTACTATTAAACGTAAAAAGATAAAATGGACAAATTGCGTGCATTAACGTTTTGGAGAGAGGCCAAGGACTATCTGATGATTACCGTTGGACTCGTCTTATATGCGGTGGCATGGACCACATTCTTGCTACCTTACCAAATCACTACCGGAGGACTGACAGGTGTCTCCGCCATCATCTACTATGCCACCGGCATCAAGTTAGAGGTTTCCTATTTCTTCTTCAACGTCATCCTGCTGGCCTTCGCGCTACGCATCCTGGGACTCAGGTTCTGCTTGAAGACCATCTATGGCGTGTTTATGCTCACCTTCCTGCTGTGGTTCTTTCAGGAGTTGCTCGAAGATGAGAACGGCAACGCCCAACAGATATTGGGCGCGGGGCAGGACTTCATGGCCTGCGTGGTAGGCGCCTGTCTGTGCGGACTCGGTGTGGGCATCATCTTCAGCCACAACGGCAGCACGGGCGGCACGGACATCATCGCCGCCGCGGTGAACAAGTATCGCGACATCACCATCGGACGCATGATGATGTACCTCGACATCATCATCATCTCCTCGTGCTACTTCATCTTCCACGACTGGCGCCGCGTGGTGTTCGGCTTCGTGGTGCTGGTCATCATGAGCATCATCATGGACTACGTCATCAACAGCTCGCGCCAGTCCGTGCAATTCTTCATCTTCTCGAAGAAGTACGACGAAATAGCCTCAGCCATCAACAAAAATGTGGACCGTGGTGTGACGCTACTCGATGCCACAGGCTGGTACAGCAAGCAACCGGTGAAGGTCATCGTCGTGATGGCGCGCCGTAGCCAGAGCATCTACATCTTCCGGCTGATAAACGACATCGACCCCCATGCCTTCGTCTCCCAGAGCAACGTGGTGGGTGTGTACGGCGAAGGGTTCGACCGCATCAAAGTGAAATAACCTTTTTATAGACTAAGCGTATGAAGAGAAAACTTGTATTCGCGACCAACAACGCCCACAAGCTGGCAGAGATTTCCGAGATGCTGGGCGACAAGATAGAACTGCTCAGTCTGAAGGACATAGGCTGCACAGCCGACATCCCCGAGACGGCAGATACCCTCGAAGGCAATGCCCAACTGAAGGCACAGTATGTCTACGAGCGTTATGGGCTCGGCTGCTTTGCCGACGACACGGGGCTGGAAGTGGAGGCACTCCACGGAGCCCCCGGCGTCTACTCCGCCCGCTATGGCGGCGAGGCCCACAACTCCGAGAAGAACATGGACCGTCTGCTGCGTGAGCTGACGAACGAGGAGAACCGCGCGGCCCGCTTCCGCACCGTCATCTGCCTCATCCTCGAGGGTAAGACCCATCTGTTCGAGGGCGAGGTGAAAGGCTCCATCCTGCGTGAGCGTCAAGGCCACGAAGGTTTCGGCTACGACCCTTTGTTCGTCCCCGAAGGCCACACCGAGAGTTTTGCCACATTGGGCGAGGAGCAGAAGAACCAAATCAGCCATCGCGCCCGTGCCGTGGCCAAACTGATGGAGTTCCTCAAGCAGCTAGAATAAGGCCCAAGTAATTATGAAACGAAATACCTTAGATCTAATATCTATCGTTATACTTATTGTCATATGGGTGTTCTCTGCCTTATTCCTGTCATTAGGGCATAATGTAGACGATAAACTACTATGGCACATCTTATTTATCCCGTTAATCGCTACGTTTACCTTCTTACTTATCTCCTTCATCCAGAAGCACCCTCAGTACATCAATCTACCATTTCGTTTGAATGGAGAAAAGAAAGATAGAGCAATTGTATGCTCTCAAAATCTTTGTGCCCAAATAAACTGCTTGTTTATACTCAATTGTTTAGCAATAGAATTACAACCATTGATTAAATTCAATACAATCTACATCTGTCTAATCTTCTCTGCGATTTGCATCTTCCTCATAATAGACGGTTATAGGAAGATTTCAAAGATATACCACGAATAGTCGGAATTATTGTAAAAGTAGTCACGCACGTGCATGTGACATACAGACTAAATAAATCATACATATATACACGAAACGCCCGTTGCCGGTCTGGTTCTACCATTTCCGACAACGGGCTAACTTTACAATTATGAACAGTCTCGTCGTGGTCCCATTCGTCCGAGTGTGAGCAATGCTTGCTCGGGACAAGGGGCTTAGAGTGTCAGGATATTACTTGAACGCCTTGCGATAAATCTCCAACACCTCGTCGTCCGTCAGCGGGCGCGGGTCGAGGGTGAAGAGGCGTCCCATGGTCTCGCGGGCATTGGTCACCATCTTCGGCAGATCTTCCTCGGTCACTCCGTACTCGCTCAACTTGATGTCCTCCACGTGGCACTCTTTCTTCATCCGCACCAGAGCCTCAATGAAGTCGCTCGGGCGGTTACTCTTCTGCTGTGTCATACACTCGGCCATCTTCATGTAGCGCTTCATGCAGTCGTTGCGGAAGGTCTCGAAGTAAGGCTCGGAGAGGGCTATTAGTCCGGCTCCATGAGGCAGCTGCGGATAGAAGGCACTCATGGCGTGCTCCATGGCGTGTTGCGACACACAGCCGCACGTGGCCTCGGACATGCCGGCCAAGGTGCTGGCCCAAGCCACTTTGGCACGAGCCTTCAGGCTACGTCCGTCGTTGACGGCCACGGGCAGATATTTATAGAGCAAGCGGATAGCTTCCAGTGCGAAGAGGTCGCTGATGGGAGTGGCACAGGTGGAGATGTAGCCCTCAGCGGCATGGAAGAAGGCGTCGAAGCCTTGGTACGCCGTCAGGTGCGCGGGTAGGGAGAGCATCAGCTCCGGATCCACGATGGAGATGGCGGGGAAGGTGAGCGGGCAGCCGAAGCCTATCTTCTCCTGACGCTCCAGGTTGGTGATGACGGCCCACGGGTCTACCTCCGTACCCGTTCCGGCTGTGGTGGGGATAGCCACGATGGGCAACACCTTCTTCACTGGCTGACCTTTGCCCGAGCCTCCGGAGATGTAGTCCCAGAAGTCGCCCGTGTTGCAGGCCATGGTGGCGATGGCCTTGGCAGAGTCGATGCTGCTGCCACCACCCAGTCCGATGACGAAGTCGCAATGCTCCTTGCGACAAATCTCAGCGGCTTCCATCACATGTGCCTTTATGGGGTTGGGGAGTATCTTGTCGTATACCAGACTCTCCACATTATTATTATTCAGCAGGTCCTGCACTTTCTCCAGATAGCCATACTTACGCATGGAAGTACCCGATGAGATGACGATCATCGCTTTCTTACCCGGCAACTGCAGTGTGGCCAACTTCCTTATCTCCCCACAACCGAATATCAACTGGGTGGGGATGTACATACTGAAAATAGAATTCGTGTTCATGATTTTATCGTATTTAAGATTCATGTTTCGTGTTCCCAAATATACGAATAAAATGAATCACCAAATCTTTTTAGGGAGATATTCTGCCGAAATGAGGATATTTTTCCGTTCTCGAGGGGATTCGGGCATGGAAGTGGGACATGGACCCCTCTTTAAGGGTAAAGAGGGGACGGGGAGATTTTCGAAAAAGCCCTACTGACCTGGGGATGAAGAAGGTCAAGAGT
>CAYZVH010000213.1:0-4263 GCA_964481755.1 uncultured Bacteroides sp.
GCAGCCCGCATCAAACAGGGCTATCAGGACAAGCTCTACCTCGGTAACCTCAACTCGCTGCGCGATTGGGGCTATGCGAAGGACTACGTGGAGTGCATGTGGCTCATCCTGCAGCACGACCAACCCGAGGACTTCGTCATCGCTACCGGCGAGATGCACACCGTGCGCGAGTTCTGCACGCTGGCGTTCAGCTACCTGGGCATCGAACTCGAATGGCAGGGCGAGGGCGTGAACGAGAGAGGTATCGACAAAGCTACCGGCCGCTCCCTGGTAGAGGTAGACCCGAAATACTTCCGTCCCTGCGAGGTGGAACAGTTGCTGGGCGACCCCACCAAGGCCAAGACCCTGCTGGGATGGAATCCTACCAAGACCCCGTTCGCCGAGCTGGTACGTATCATGGTGGAGCACGACATGAAGTTCGTGAAGAAGATTCACCTGAAAGCACAGATGGAGGACTAGACGATGTTGGATAAATCAGCGAAGATATATGTGGCGGGACACCATGGACTGGTGGGCTCTGCCATCTGGAACAACCTGAAGCAACGCGGCTACGAGAACCTCGTGGGCCGTAGCCACCGGGAGCTCGACCTGCTCGACGGCGCTGCCGTGAAGGCCTTCTTCGACCAGGAGCAACCCGATGCCGTGGTATTGGCGGCCGCCCATGTGGGTGGCATCATGGCCAACCTGCGCTATCGGGCGGACTTCATCTACCAGAACCTGCAGATACAGCAGAACGTCATCGGCGAGAGCTACCGCCATGGAGTGAAGAAGCTCCTCTTCCTGGGCAGCACCTGCATCTATCCGCGTGAGGCACCGCAGCCTATGAAGGAAGAGTGCCTGCTCACCTCCCCGTTGGAATACACCAACGAGCCCTATGCCATCGCTAAGATTGCTGGGTTGAAGATGTGCGAGAGCTTCAACTTGCAGTATGGCACGGACTACATCGCTGTGATGCCTACGAACCTCTACGGTCCCAACGACAACTTCCACCTGGAGAACAGCCACGTGCTGCCCGCTATGATTCGCAAGATTCACTTGGCCAAGTGCTTGAGCGAAGGCGACTGGCAGGCCGTGCGCCACGACCTCTCCCTCCGCCCCGTGGAGGGTGTGGACGGGCAGGCTTCGGAGACGGTCATCACAGAGACCCTCGCCAAGTATGGCATCTCTGCTGAGGCTGTCACCCTATGGGGCACAGGCAAACCGCTGCGCGAGTTCCTCTGGAGCGAAGAGATGGCCGATGCCAGTGTGCACGTGCTGCTCAACGTCAGCTTCAAGGATACCTTCGAGCCGGGTAGCAAGGAGGTGCGCAACTGCCACATCAATGTGGGCACCGGCAAGGAACTCACTATCCGTGAGTGCGCCGAGAAGATTGTCCGCGAGGTGGGCTTCCGTGGAGAACTGCGTTGGGACGCCTCTAAACCGGACGGCACACTGCGCAAGCTGACCGATGTCACCAAACTCCACAACCTGGGCTGGCACCATAAGGTGGAGATTGACGAGGGCATCCATCGCCTCTACCAGTGGTACTTGACTGCGGGATCGGTCAACCGATAAGTGTTCGTTCCCTATACCTATTATATATAGGGTATAAAACGTAAATATTGTAAAGAATTTGGCGGCATGTTTCATATTTTGTATCTTTGTCCACAGATTAAACAAAGACTCGATATGAAGCATGTCGCCATAATTGTTTACTTCCTGCTCCTCTTGGCAGCAGGGACGGCAAGCCTCCGGGTTTGTGACCGCGCTGTGCCCTCCTTGGAGGAGGTGGCCCTCTCCGCGTCGCAATCTCTGACGGACGATGCTTCGTTCCCTTCGGCCTTCCTCCTGGATGGGGAGGGTGAGGTGAAGTCTCCTCGCGACAGCTGGCCCATCTTCTTCGATGTGGATACCGAGAACAACTTGCTCAGTTTTGTAGGCCGCTTCAGCCGTACGCAGGTGAACCCTACCTATGCGCAGCGCACCTCCACCTCGTTCCGCCACCTCCTCTACCGGATGTCGCTTATGAACGCACCGCTCATCTCGCTGCGGTGTGAACGCTATAACCACGTATTCTCTCATCTCCCCAAGTCGCATCGGTCCTACTATGTCTACACGTTGCGACACATCGTCATTTAGTAGTTGCGGATGTTAATGCCTTCGCTCTCTCCTTGGAGGGTGGGGCAGTGCGCTCTTCTCCCTGGAGGAGTGCGTCGGTCTGACGACCGCTCAACATTCTTGCCTCATGTCGCTGGCCTATGGACTGGCGTGTGCGGACCTGTGCAGGCGCTTGGCCTGTGGCCCGTGGTGTGGCGCAACCGTAAAACAATAAATGACACATTATGCAAACGAAAACGACATCCGAAGGGTTTACCTTGTTTACCTCTTCGCACCCCGATATTGTAAAGAAACTGATTCTGAAATCCGCCCTGCTGTCGTCGGTATATGCCGAAGCGGGCATCGTGATACTGATTATCGCCTTTGTGCTGGGCGAGAGCTACGTGACGATGAGCATGCTCTGCCTCGTGGTAGGCATAGTGCTCTTGGCTGTTGGCATATTTAGGGTATGCTTCTGTTCGCGCAAGGAAGTCTACCTGCCCACGGAGAGCCTGGTGAAGCAACACGTCCTCTTCTTCGACCTGAAGAGCGAACCGACGCTGCAACATTGCATCGAGAGTGGTGACTTCACGCTGACAGAACCTGTCGAGAGCGTATCCAACGGGTGTGTGAAGATGGAGGTGCTCAGTTCGGCCGACGGACAGTTCGTCGGTCTGCAGCTCTTCGAGTTCGTCCCCTATGCCTACTCTCCCGTGACGGACGTGAAGTACTTCAAGGACGAAAAGGCGGAGACCATCAACCGTGCCATCAAGTCGATAAAGATGAAACGGGCTTGAGTCGGTAGCCACTGGAACTGATGGATGTCCGTCGGGAGGACGGACACACGGTGCCAGAGGCGATGGTTTCGAATCGCATCGGGAGTTGTGCTTCTGCTCATCAAGGGTGCAAATGCACAGAAAAATGGGCGGAAGGATGACTCCTGGCTCTTCTATTTGCTATGTTCACCATGCGGATGCAGACAATGTTGTCGGCCGTTAGGGTAGTCCTAACTTTGTTAATTTGGTATTTTTAACGCCGTGTCTCTTTTCACTGACAAATTAAACCTATACTTTTGGCCACGTTAAGCGTGTTAACGAACCTAATGTAATACTAACTTAAAAACGCACTTCTTATGAAATGTAAAAGAATGTTACAAGGGGGAATAGCCTGGTTGCTTACTATTCTCCTTGCTGTACAAGTTAGCGCACAAGATCGAAAAATCTCCGGTACCGTGAAGGATGCCGCTGGTGAGCCGATGATTGGCGTTAGCGTACAAGTGTTGGGAACCACGGTCGGTGCAGTGACCGATTTCGATGGTAATTACACTCTTCAAGCATCCAACAAATCAAAACTTCAATTTTCATTTATCGGTTACCTGTCCCAGACGATTGAGGTAGGTAGCAAGACAAAGATCGACGTTGTGCTGAAAGAGGACAACAAGACTTTGGACGAGGTGGTCGTTATCGGTTACGGTACGGTGAAACGTCGTGACTTGACCGGTTCCGTTGCCTCTGTATCTGGTGACAAGTTGGTTGCCAACCCGGTTGCCAACGTGGCACAGGCCCTGCAAGGCCAGCTTCCTGGTGTGAGCGTTACAGCACAGGATGGTCGTCCGGGTGCCAGCATGTCTATCCGTGTACGTGGTGGTGGTTCTATCACCCAGAGCAACGACCCGTTGTTCATCGTGGACGGTGTGCAGGTTAGCAGCATCGACGATATCCCTGCCGACAACATCGAGAGCATCGACGTACTGAAGGATGCAGCTTCAACGGCCATCTACGGTGCCCGTGGTGCTAACGGCGTTATCTTGGTGACAACCAAAGGTGGTAAGGAAGGTCGCGTGTCTGTGAAGTACAACATGTACTATCAGATTAAGGAGAACCCTGAGACACTGGAAGTAACAGACGCTTATGACTACATATATAATACGTGGTCATACATGACTGCTTATGGTTATGGCGACGGCGTTGCTAAGTACTTCGGTCTTGGCTCTACATATGGTAACCATATGGAGGCGTACAAGAACGTGCCGACCCACAACTACATCAACGACTTGATGCGTACCTCCTCTACTTGGAACCACGACTTGTCTCTCTCCGGTGGTAACGACAAGACTACCTACTATGCATCTGTCAACTACACAGACGATGAGGGTATCCGTCGCAAATCCAGCTTCTCTCGTTGGAA
>CAYZVH010000214.1:0-4241 GCA_964481755.1 uncultured Bacteroides sp.
AAATAGGTGTGAACTACGACAGCGAGCAGCGCACCATCAGCGACTGGATCATCCGCGAAGAGGAGTGACGCAAGTCAGATGCTTTTGGCAAGGGAAGGCGGTCTCGTCTCCCATGAAAGAAGTTCACTACAGGACGGTGCCATCCGAACTGGCGCAGAAGGAATTGCTTGTACGACTTACTCGGGATAGGCTTTGCCATTGACGCTTGTGATTCGAGCGGCTCCGTTGCCAGGGAGCGGTTGGTACACAACGATTTCCACTTTGCGTTTGTTCGGGTCGATGCACTCATAACGATAGTTGATGCCAGCCACCACTTGACGTGAGACCCTAACTGGCCTCAACTGTAGGCCGTTGTGTGAGAGGACAACCGCCTTGAATAGCGAATCCTCCTCCGCAGTCAGTCGGCTGCTTTTGCCGTATGCGCCAACCAAACAAGCCTTCTGAGAGTCAGCGCACGATGCCACCCCGAGCAGGGTAATGGCCAATGCGAATATTTTCAATGTATCCATACTGTTATTTGTGTTTTGTCGTTATTTTCCAATTGTGTATCGGATGCCGATGTTGAGATTGAAGTTCAACGGTTTCTCCTTGTAAATGGTCTGAAGAGAGGAGCGGTCGTCGAAATAGTAACTCAAGCCTGGTTCCACGTACACGCCGATGTTGTCGGCGACATCGAGTTGCGCACCCAGAGAAGCGCCTACCGACAGCTGCAGCGGTTTACTGTCCACATCCACAGTCTCTGTCTCCTTTTGCACCTTGCTGATGACGTAGTCTTTGGAGACTTTCCCGGACACGCATTTCTCTACGAGCACACCTGCCGAGCCGTACAGGCTCAGCTTGTTTACCGACGCGGCTTTATACTTCACATTTATCGGGATGCCTATGTAGGTCAACCTCTGTTCTCCGGAGAAATAGTTCTCGTCGGTTCCGTTTTTCATTTCAGACACCAGTCTAGTGTAGGTAAGTCCGCTTTCGACACTTGTTTTCCGGTCCAACGCATAGGCGACGGTTAGCGCGAAGCGCACCGGATGACGGTGTTTGTATTCGGTCTTCACTGTTCGTCCCTGATTGAAGATGTTGATACCCAGCATCGGGTCGTCCTGCCATTCAGCATATTCCGGTCCGGTGGAGACAATAGGCTCTCCTACGGAGACGGTGGACTCGGATGTACCGACGGCTCCCATTGCGCTTGTGCTGACAGTCCAGCGCGAGAGGTTCGCGGAGCGTACATCCCCACCCCTCTGACCGCCGTGGGTACCATAGTCGGCATGTGTATTTCCGCGACCGATGCTTTGTCCTTTCCGGTCGTTTGTTTGGCTGACACGGTTTTCTTCATCGCTTTCCGTTCCGATGTTTTCCTTATCCTTTTCCTTTCTTTCACTTTCTTCCGCCGCACTCGTTTCAGTCGATTGTCCACCATCACTTGTCCCCATCGGAGCCGGCGCGGGCTGTTGGCGGCGTTTGCGGTCTGTTGATGGAGCGGATTTCATGGGCGACGCCTCCGCTAGGAGGTCTCCATTGTTGGCAGGTATTTCAGAATGCTCCCTCCCAGCTTGTCCGACAAATTCCGGTTCTGTTTGCGCGACGTTCGTTCCGGGCGCAGGCTGATGGTCGTAGAGATTTACATAGATGGAATATCCCAACATCAAGGCCAGGCACGCTGCCGCGGCCACGCTTGCCACGCGCCGGAAACGGATAGCGAACGAAGCCTTATCGGCTTTCCTGCGGTCGCCATTCGTCGGGGCCATCTTCTCGTGGATACCCTTCCAAAGTCCATCGGGCGCATCTTTCTCGTAGTCGCCCAGACGGTCGTGAATGTCTTTTTGCCAATTCTCTTTCATAGCTCTACATGGAATTGATGGTTCTGTATTGATTGATTCTCTGTGCCAACATCGCCTTGGCTTTGTGCAGCTGCGAAGCGGAGGTGTTCTCCTTGATGCCGAGCAACGAGGCTATCTCCTTATGGCTTTTGTCCTCTATCACATAGAGGTTGAACACGGTGCGGTAGCCGTCGGGCAGCTCACGGATGAAGCGGTGAAGCGTTTCGGTGGGAATGTCCTCGGTCTCCATGCTACTCTCGTCGATGACCTCCTCAGCCTCACAGTCGATGTCCACAATGTTGAGACGAGCGTTGCCGCGAATGAACCTCAAGGTCTCGTTGAGTGTGATTTTCGCCATCCAGGCTTTCAGTGAACCCTCACCACGGTATTCGAAGTCACCCAAAGAAGAGAAAATCTTGAGGAACGACTCTTGGAGCACGTCCTTGATGTCGTCGTCGGAAGCAATATAACGGGAGCACAGGGCGGACAGATACCGCACATACCGGCGATAAATCCACTCCGTCGCGGCGACGTCGCCTCGCAGGGCCTTTCTGACCCAGCGTTCCTCTTCTGTTTCTTTCTTGAATGTGAAGCCGATCATCATGATGACTGTTCCAAAAACAACTTAAAACGGCAAAGTGCAAATGCCTAAGTATTGCAGCTCGGGCACTTGCACAATGGCGCGATTCACGCGGTTACTTCGTTATGGTGACCTCCAGCGTCACAGCCTTTCCGGTTTTGTCGGTGACAGTGACGGTGGTAGCCCCCTCGGCCACACCTTTCACTGTGAGCTCAGCATCCTTCACTGCGGCAGTGGCAATCTTGGCATTCTTGCTGGCGGCCGTGTAGGGTGATGTACCTCCGCTGATCTTTATTACCTCACTCTTGCCGACGGCCACGCTCGTTTGGGTCTTGGCAAGTGTAAGGGCTTCGACAACCGTGACGCTGAGGACTGCTGACACTTTCTTTGAGTCCGTTACGGCCACCGTGGTCTTGCCCGCTTTCACGCCCTTCACAAACGCCGTGTCTTTTACTACGGTCACCGTGGCCGTCTTCTCATCGTTCGACTTTGCCGTGTACGTGCCTTCGCCGCCTCCCATAAGCACCTTTTGTGTCTGGCCTACCACGACGGTGGCAGCTGAGGGGTTAAACTTAATCGATGCGTTGTCGTCGTCATCGCACGATGTGAATGCCATTGCAAACGCAGCACAAACCATTAACGCTGCAAATTTAATTGATTTCATTTCTTAATTGATTTTTTGTTTTAACATTATTCGCCAAGGCTTGGGTCTGCGTCCATTCCCAGACCTCAGCAGGGTTACATTATCTGAGTACTCTCGCCCATTAAACAACGGGACTTGTAAAATCTTGCCTGGAAGATTTCTTTTTCTGAAAGATTATTCGGCCCGAAGCGACGAAGACGGTTCCCCTGTGACGGTTGTCAGTGCGTCAGCGTGCATCTTCAAGTCAAACTCCGTGGACTTTTCGCCACTGAAAGAGGTCCAATTGAGTTTCACCTTCACCTCTTTGGGACGATCAGCCCAAAGAGCATTGAGGTTGAACGCAATGATTGCGTCTCCCAGTTCACCCGTGGTGTCGCCCTTGGCATTATGTCGCAGGTCGAACTCGTAAGCGTTTTCCGCATTCACCCCACTCACAAGGTTCACCATGTGCGTGGCTTTCCCTCCCCACAAGGTGCGTATGCGCAGGGTGATGAATCCATCCTCGGCCACTGAAACCCAGTCTTTCACAATCTCTATCGGGTCGTTTCCGAACACTTCATCGTCGTCGGCCCCTTGCGTGGTTACGGGATATTTGGTGCGTATGCTGTCAATCCAGTTCACATGCACCGTGTTGGACTTGCTTCCGTAAGTGGTGGGGTCGACCGTGTAGTTGACCAGCGCCCTCACCTGCTTTTGTCCGAAGGGCGAAGTCTTCATGTTGGTAGGGACGATGGACGTGGAGTCGTCGAGTTGCATCGTAAAGCCATCGGTTTCGTCGGGATAGACCGTCACGAGGGCTGTGGGCCGTAGCAGGACTGTGTCGTCATCGTCATCAAGGTCACAAGAGTGTAGCGGGAGCATACAGGCTATCAAGCCCAGCGCCCAAATAGATTTCTTTACTGTTTTCATGTTCGTCATCAGTTTAACGTTTCTACCTATTAAACCGATGCCTACGCAAAATCTTGCCTGCCGACCTAAGATTTTTTCAAGTGAAAGCGGGGACAATGGCCACCGATAAAACAGCCAAGGGCAACCGCCACCGAAGGGAGCGTCCGCGATAAAGAGGAATCTCCCCACCGACAGTTGCACAGTTCACGAAATATTACGTAACTTAGCGGCGTGAAACCATAAAGGAGCAAAACAATGACAACGATAGTGAACAAATACCCCGTGGGGATACAAACCTTTCAGGAAATCC
>CAYZVH010000215.1:0-1455 GCA_964481755.1 uncultured Bacteroides sp.
ATAGTCAGAAATCTGAATCTTGTCGAAAGGCGGTACACCGTAGGGGGTGTTCCACTGCTCCATGGAGTGGCCTTTCTTCTGCAGGGGGTAGGTGTTGTCGCACGGGCCCAGCACCTCAATCTCGCGGGCCTGAATCTCGGCCTTCTGGCCCGAGCCCACCGACTCGGTGAGCACGCCGTTCACACTGAGGCAGGCGCCTGTGGTGATGAGCCGGAGCAGCTCCTCGTCGAAGCCTGCCACGTCCACCACCACTTGCACGTTATTGATAGTAGAACCGTCGTTCAAGGCAACAAAGTTCACTTGTTTGCTTCCACGACGTGTACGCACCCAGCCCTTTACATTCACCATCGCTCCGAAATCCGTACGTTTCAGGAGGTCGACAACTTTTGTTCTACGTATTTTTTCCATAATCTGAAATCTCTGTTTATGTCGTATTTTATTCGAAAGCGCCCATGCGGAGCATGTTCACTTCCTTCTCGGTTAAGAATCTCCATTGTCCACGGCGGAGAGCCTTCTTGGTGAGTCCGGCGAAGAAGACGCGGTCGAGCTTCACCACGCGGTAGCCCAGCGACTCGAAGATGCGGCGCACGATGCGGTTCTTGCCGGAGTGGATCTCGATGCCGATGTCGGACTTGTCCTCGGTCACGTAGCTGATGGCGTCGGCGTGGATCTCGCCGTCGTCCAGCGTAATGCCGGCGGCAATCTGGTCCATGTCGGCCTTGGTCAGGTTCTTGTCGAGGCGCACGTGGTAGATTTTCTTCTTCAGGAACTTGGGGTGAGTGAGCTTAGAGGCCAGGTCGCCGTCGTTGGTCAGCAGCAGCACACCGGTGGTGTTGCGGTCCAGTCGGCCTACGGGGTAGATGCGCTCGGTGCAGGCTCCCTTCACGTAGTCCATCACGGTCTTGCGCTCCTGGGGGTCGTCGGACGTGGTCACGCAGTCCTTCGGCTTGTTGAGCAGGATGTAGATCTTGCGCTCGATGGTGACGGGCTGACCGTTGCAGGTCACTTGGTCGCCGCGCTTCACCTTTGTACCGAGCTCGCTCACCACCTCGCCGTTGACGGTCACCGCTCCGGCTGTGATGAACTCGTCGGCCTCACGACGTGAGCAGACACCGGCGTTGGCCAGGTATTTGTTCAAGCGGATCGGCTCGTTCGGGTCCACGAATTCCTCTTTGTATTCTATTTGTTTCTTCTTGCTGTACTTGGCGTTGGGGTTGTAGGCTCCCTGCGCTCCCTTGCGCGGACGGAATCCACCACCCTGCTGCTGTTGTTGCGGACGACGGTTGCCGCCTTGGTTGTAGCCGCCACCCTGGTTGTTGAAGCGCGGGCGCTGTCCGCCGCCCTGGTTGTAGCCGCCACCTTGGTTGTTGAAGCGCGGGCGCTGCTGTCCGCCGCCGTTGCCGTAGCCACCACGGTTGCCGTAGCCGCCACCCTGGTTGTAACCGCCACGGTTGC
>CAYZVH010000215.1:1465-4230 GCA_964481755.1 uncultured Bacteroides sp.
AATAAACAGCACGACGATTAATACAAACGTATTGCCGTAGCCGCCGCCGTAGTTGTTACCATAGCCGCCGCCGTAGTTGTTGCCGCCGTTGCCGTAGTTGTTGCCAGCGTTGCCGTAGTTGTTGCCAGCGTTACCGTAGCTGTTACCAGTGTTGCCTCCAGCGTAGCTGTTGCCGGTGTTGCCGTTTGCAGCTGCGGTGTTGCCGGTTGCTGCGGCGCTGTTGTTGTAGTCGGTGTCGGCGTTGTTGTAGTCGGTGTTGCCGGCGTTGCCCTCGTAATTACCACCGCCGTTGTAGCCGCGGTTTTGGTTGTAGCCGCCCGGGTTGTAGCCGCGGTTCTGGTTGTAGCCGCCGCGGTTGTTGTAGCCACCGCCCCGGTTGTTGCCGTAGCCGCCGCCCTGGTTGCGGTTGTAGCCGCCGCCTCTATTATTGTTGTAGCCGTTGTTGCCGTAGCTGTTGTAGCTGTCTCCGTTGTCCTCGCGGTTGTACGACGGGCGGTAGGGCCTGCGTTCGCCGCCGTCCTCGCGGTTGTAGGAACCGTAGGATGAGCCATAGGAGTTTCTGCGGTCCTGTCCATACTCGCGGTTGTTGCCGTACGAGGGACGTTCGTCGCGGTTGTTGAAGGTCACCCGTTCGCTGTTGGTCGACGCGGGCCGGCTGAAGCGCGGACGCTGCGGTCTGTCGCCCCGTGGGGTGGCGCCTGCCGCCCGTGTGAAGGTGGGGCGGTGAGGGCGTTGTTCGTCACTCGCGTTGCCGTCGAAGCTGCCTACATGAGCATAACGACTCTCTTTTGCGTTTTCGTTCTCGGAATTTGCGTTCTGATTCTCATCAGCATTTTCCTGCCAATTCTCCTGGTCTGTAATCATAGTTGTGTTTTACCTTTAATGATTAAACAATTACCCTCTCGGGCGTTACTTTTTTTAATGTACTATATATTATATAATGTATAAGTTTACATTCCGGTGTAGTTGTGCGGGGTGATGTTCCGCAGCTCTTGCTTCACCTCCTCGCTCACGCTGAGCTGTTCGATGAACTCCTTGATGGCGTTCTCGGTGATTGCCTGGTTGGTGCGTGTGAGGGCCTTCAGCGCCTCGTAGGGGTGCGGGTAGGCCTCGCGTCGGAGTATGGTCTGAATGGCCTCGGCCACCACGCTCCAGCAGTTGTCGAGGTCGCGGTTGATGGCGGCCTCGTTGAGGAGCAGTTTGCGCAGGCCTTTGAGCGAGCTCTTGATGGCGATGATGATGTGTCCGAAGGGGACGCCCACGTTGCGCAGCACGGTGCTGTCCGTCAGGTCGCGCTGCAGGCGGGAGACGGGGAGCTTCATGGCCAGGTGCTCCAGCAGGGCGTTGGCCACTCCGAGGTTGCCCTCGGCGTTCTCGAAGTCGATGGGGTTCACCTTGTGGGGCATTGCGCTGGAGCCCACCTCGCCGGCTTTAATCTTCTGTTTGAAGTATTCCATGGAGATGTACTGCCAGAAGTCGCGGTTCATGTCTATCATGATGGTGTTCACGCGGCGCATGGCGTCGAAGATGGCACCCAAGTTGTCGTAGTTGGAGATTTGTGTGGTGTACTCCTCGCGCTCCAGTCCCAGTTTCTCGGCCACGAAGCGGTTGCCGAAGGCCTTCCAGTCGTACTGTGGGTAGGCCACGTGGTGGGCGTTGAAGTTGCCGGTGGCTCCGCCGAACTTGGCGGTGACGGGGCAGGCGCGGAGCACTGCCAGCTGGCGCTCGAGGCGGTAGACGAAGACCATGATTTCCTTGCCCAGTCGTGTGGGCGAGGCGGGTTGTCCGTGCGTCTTGGCCAGCATGGGGATGTCTTTCCACTCCTCGGCGTAGGTGCGGAGCTGGGCTACCAGCTCTTCCATCTGGGGGAAGTAGACCTCGTGGAGGGCTTTCTTCACGGAGAGGGGTATGGAGGTGTTGTTGATGTCCTGCGAGGTGAGTCCGAAGTGGATGAACTCCTTGAAGGCCTCGAGTCCGCCAATCCGGTCGAACTGTTCCTTGATGAAGTATTCCACGGCCTTCACGTCGTGGTTGGTCACGCTCTCAATCTCCTTCACGCGGGCGGCGTCGGCCTCGGAGAAGTCGCGGTAGATGGCGCGCAGGCGTTCGAACAGCGCGGTGTCGAACTCCTTGAGCTGCGGCAGGGGCAGCTCACACAGGGTGATGAAGTATTCTATTTCCACTTGCACGCGGAAGCGTATGAGTGCGAACTCGGAGAAGTAGTTGGCCAGAGCCTCTGTTTTCCCTCTATATCTGCCGTCAATCGGCGAAATGGCTGTAAGTATGTCAAGCCCCATAATCATCGTTTCAGTTTAAGAGTGTGCAAAAATAAATCATTTCATTGAAGTAACCCGCTCTTTGGGCGGAAAAGTTTCATAAAAAGCCTTATCGGGCTTAAAAGAGAAAGTTCCTTTTCCAATTCTCATCGAATCAAAAAAGGAACTCTTGTGGGCGTTGACGGATTCGAACCGCCGACCCTCTGCTTGTAAGGCAGATGCTCTGAACCAGCTGAGCTAAACGCCCGTGCTTCTTGAAAGCGGTTGCAAAGGTAGTGGTTTCGCCGATACGTTCCAAACATTTCGGCGAAAAATTTTGGAAGATTTTAGTGGTTGTGCGGTTAATGGGGTGAGTTACAGCGGGTTTTGGGTTTTTGGGGTTGAAGGTTTTATGCCAGAATGCTTCGCGTGAGCATTTGTCCAACACAAAACCCAAAACGGCCGAAGGCCCACAAAACGTTGAAAGTTGAAGGTTTTAGGTTGAATGCT
>CAYZVH010000216.1:0-4184 GCA_964481755.1 uncultured Bacteroides sp.
GTGTCATCATCACCGAGGACACTAAGGCATCCCGCGGCTATCCTCTCACCGTGACACGTACCTTCACCGGTTGGTTCGAAAAAGAGTGGCTCGACCAGGAGGACCTCAATCCGTTCATCATTAGTAAGTATGTGAAGGGCGCTGACAATCGTCTGGAGGTACACTTGCCGAAGCATGAAGCTACATCGAAGGCTGATGCCTCCAAGAGCTTGACCGGCGACGACGCTTGGTACATCCATAAGGACGGTCAGTTCCCATTCGCTCTCAGCTTGCCGATTCAGAACTATACGCCGGCTCCTGAGTGCCAGCGCATCGACCTCTTCTATCTCGACTATGCGAAGTGGGCCGAGTCGAAGGGTGAGAGCAATGCCGACTGGTATTTGTACCCGGGAACGAGCAAAGAGTAAAAAGGTACGGAACAGCCGTGCGGCCGATGATTCGGTCCGCGGTTCTGTAACTTATTGGAATAAAGCCATAGGAGAGGGTTGCGGTGAATCGAATCGCAGCCCTCTCTTTTGGTAAATAAGTACGCTTTTGTGTGAAATAAGTTGAAACATAAATGTAACACTGAACAAAATATCAGGATTTGTGTATACCTTTGCAGCCTGCAATAAGGATAGTTATCAACAAATCGATTATTGTTCAGAGGAAACAAAACTTAAAAAGAAAATAAACTAACTTAGAAGGTAAACTTATGAAAAAAAGAAATTCCAAACATGTGGCAGCCGCTTTCCTGTTTGCGGGCTGTGGTGCTTTGGTCTTGAGCTCGTGCAACGACGCCAAGAACTTGTATGACATTGGCGGTCCTGGCGACAAGACCCAGGACGAATACTTCGACTTTACGACTGAATCCAATATTTCCTTCGACCTGAATTACGGCAGCTACGCCGCCAATTCACTGCTCTCCATCTACGTCAACGACCCGATGGCAGATGCTAAGGAAGGTTCCAACACCCCGAGTGGCGACGCCAACTTCATGATCTTCGCCGACAAGGACGGTAAGTTCAAAGGAAATGTGACGCTGCCGAGCTATGCGGAGGGCGTTTGGATATACGCTTCCGCTTGGGGCGTGCCGACTATCACAATTGCCGAAGTGAAAGATGGCAAAGTGACGGTTGACCTTACGAAGGACACCAAGGCTACAAAGTTGGCTACCCGTGTGGTAGATAATCCTATAGCTACGCTTGTCAACTCGAGCAAGAAACTCTATAAGGTTATGGACTTCAGCGACAATTACGGTGGCTTGAACGACGTTAATGGCATTCTGAGTACAGGCGATATTCCGGCAGATGATGTGAAGGCTCTCCAACAGACCTTGTGGAATGGTGAATCGGAAAAACCGAATACGCTTGACAATAGCGCCTTCAAGTTGGCTACAGACAAGGTGAACACAGAGATTGCCACCACGTTCGTCGATGACGATGGCAATACACAGACCGTTACCGAAGCAGAACTTTGGATTACGTTCCTTACAGAGAGTGGATGGAATGAGAGTACGTTGGGTTACTACTATTATCCGGTAGGTCAAGTTCCAACTAGCGCAGATGATGTGGAGAAGTTTATAATTATCCCGAACGTGTCGGTTTCGGGAAATGAGCCTTATGGTGCAAAAGGAAACCAAAGTCGTTATTTCTCACCCGACTCAGCTCCTAATAAGTTGAACAACAAATTCCAATTGTTGTTCAAAGATCCGACGACCAATAAACTTACTACTCATTTTCCTCCGGGTTATGTGATTGGTTACTTCCTTATTTCTAACGGATTCCAAACGACAAGAAAAGCTGGTTCGTCATCTTCTTCATCTGGTAGGTGGCCGTGGTCTTCTGGTTCTTCTAGCTCGAGCTCTTACGATACTTCAAGTAATGGCTATATCGATGCCAGCCAAAACTTCCTCTATTCGAACAATGAATGGAATAGCGATGGTGATGAGCATTTCATGGCTGCTATCTTGAACAAAGAGAATGGTACAGTAGTATACGGAATCGAGGACGGAGGCGACAATACCTTTGAGGATGTGCTCTTCGTGGTGAACGGCGATCCTAAGTATGTGATTCAGGACCACGGACTTCCTGTAATCGACAAGACGAACAAGGAGATGCTGGTGACCGAGTACACTTACAAGACTTACGCTTTCGAGGATATGTGGCCCACTGGAGGTGACTATGACTTGAATGACGTAATTGTGGGACATCGTCGTGCCATTACTTTCGGTAACAACAATAATGATGTGAAGACCATCGAGGATGTGTTCACATTCAAACAACCTGCTGGAGCCGCTACTTACACCGATGCGTTCGCTGTAAAGTACCCCGACTTTGGCGCTTCGATATCTTTCTCTTCAGCCGACATGATTAAGGAATCGGAGACCAACAGCGTCATCGTTACCGAGGATGCTATGGCTTCCCGTGGTTGGTCATGCACTGTGACACGTACCTTCAGCGGTGTCAGCAAGACGAACTTCTCTGAGGAAATCAACCCGTTCGTCATCAGTAAGTATGTGAAGGGTGCCGACAACCGCCTCGAGGTGCACTTGCCGAAACATGAGGCTACTTCGAAAGCTGACGCAGAGAAGAGCAACACCCGTGATGATGCTTGGTACATCGATGCGAAAGGCAACTATCCGTTTGCTATCAGCCTGCCGATTCAGAGCTTCACTCCGTCCGACGAAGGAACACCTATCGACGCGTTCTACACAAAGTACGCTTCGTGGGTGGAGTCCGATGGCGAGAAGGATGCCGACTGGTATATGTATCCGAAGACTTCAACAGCCACTGACGCTCAGTAACCTAGCGGCTGTGCTGGCGAATCCTTCGCCGACAGACAACAAACGAATAATTCAATTGTTCCATAAATAGATGAGGGTGCGCTCCGTAAAAAGGGTGCATCCTTTTTTATTGGCAGACAAGGACCTTGCCCGTCTGATGAAAGTCTTGAGTAAACCCTAAAAAGGTATTCGCATAGTCAAGGACAAAGGAATATACGAGGGCGTCAGGTGGAAATCCCAGCCAGGAATTAGGCCGTTAACCGGACATTGTGTACTTTTGTCAACGTTTCACACGCAGAGGTGGGTAATACCTATGAAGACAATTCGGAATTCCCCCGAAGAGACTTGTTAGGATGATTGGGGTATCGAAGAAGACAATTAGGAATTCCCCCGAAGAGACTTGTTAGGACCCCTTTAAGCTCTGTGGAGTTGGACAAACGTGTAAATTCATAGCCTAGGACTGAAGTCCGGGCTGGAAACGGAAACCTAAAGTATAAGAACTTATGAACTTGTTTTATACACCGGACATTGAGACGACGGACGAGCTGCCCGAGGAAGAGGCGGCCCACTGTGTGCGTGTGCTGCGCCTGCAGCAAGGCGACGAACTGATGCTGACCGACGGCAAGGGCTATTTTTATAAGGCTCAGATTGCGGGCGTGAGTGGCAAACGTTGCCGTGTGACTGTGCTCGAGCGCACCGAGCAGGAACCGCTGTGGAGCGGACATCTTCACTTGGCCATGGCCCCCACGAAGAATATGGACCGCACGGAATGGTTTGCCGAGAAGGCCACGGAGATAGGTCTCGACGAGCTGACCTTCCTCAACTGTCGCTACTCCGAGCGTCGTGTGGTGAAGACGGAGCGTGTGGATAAGATTCTCATCTCCGCCATGAAGCAGTCGCTGAAGGCCCGCAAGCCGGTGCTCAACGAGATGATGGACTTCCAGAAGTTCATCGTCCAACCCTTCACGGGACAGAAGTTCATTGCCCACTGTCACCCAGGAGACAAGACACTTCTCCGCCAAGCCCTGAAGTCCGGCGAGGATGCCCTGGTGCTCATTGGTCCCGAGGGTGATTTCAGCGAAGAGGAAGTCGCCCTGGCTCTGTCGAAGGATTTCGTTCCCATCAGCCTAGGCCGTTCGCGCCTTCGCACCGAGACCGCCGCTCTGGTGGCGTGTCATCTGATGAATCTCTGCAATCAGAAGGACTGAACGGCGTGATTTCCATCCCTCGCTCGAATCATATGGTTTACTCGGGACGTTGACGGCAGCCTCTTCCTGGTTTACTTCACGCCCGTAGCGTTCCTTACTTCAACCCTTCTTCTCGACATCAATTCCTTTTCCGGGTATACCTATATTATATATATTGGTCACTCCACATTTCGGAAGAGACAAAAAAGAAGGGACTGCCCTCCGATGAGAAG
>CAYZVH010000217.1:0-4178 GCA_964481755.1 uncultured Bacteroides sp.
CACGGATTAGGGCCTTGATTTATGTTTAGAAGATTATACGCAAAGTGGTTAGCGTGGCGTGGTAAGGCTGTAGATACATACTCAAAGGATAATCAATCTGTGGCTTGTTCCAAAGAGTCGAGCTGCGATTATGGAAGCCCTAAACATGAAAAGTTGACTTTCACCATCAATAGAGTTTCCTTCGACATGGTACTGGTCGAAGCCGGAACATTCACTATGGGAGCTACGTCTGAGCAGGAAGACCCATGGGACGATGAGAAGCCTGTTCATCAAGTTACGTTGACCAACGACTATTATATCGGCAAAACAGAGGTGACGCAAGCACTGTGGAAAGCTGTGATAGGGAGTAATCCGTCATTTTTCGAAGGCGACAATAAACCGGTAGAGAGTGTGTCATGGGATGACTGCCAAGAGTTTATTTCCAAGCTCAATACAGCTACAGGGAAGAATTTCCGCTTGCCCACAGAAGCCGAGTGGGAGTTTGCGGCTCGTGGCGGAAACAAGTCCAACCATTACCAATATAGCGGCAGCGACGACATAGACGATGTGGCGTGGTATCACGACAACAGTGGTCATGAAACTCATGACATTGCCTCTAAACGGCCGAACGAGCTTGGACTCTATGACATGAGCGGCAACGTATGTGAATGGTGCTCTGACTGGTACGACGAATACAGTAGATCCGCAAAGACGAATCCGACAGGCGCAAGTAGTGGGTCTTGCCGCGTGTTCCGTGGTGGCAGCTGGTTCATCAATGCCAGGTTCTGCCGTTCCTCGAGTCGTAACTACTACGTTCCGGACTACTGGAGCTACAGCCTTGGTCTGCGCCTTGCCCTCTCCGAGTAACAACACGTTTCGGGCATCTCGCTCATTCTGGCTGTTCTAAGCTAAGGGGTGCCGAGTGGGAGTTTGCGGCTCGTGGCGGAAACAAGTCCAACCATTACCAATATAGCGGCAGCGACGACATAGACGATGTGGCGTGGTATGGCGACAATAGTGACGAAACCCACGATGTGGCGACTAAGAAGCCGAACGAGCTTGGACTGTACGATATGAGCGGAAACGTCTACGAATGGTGCTCTGACTGGTACGACGATTACAGCAGTTCCGCACAGACGAATCCGACAGGCGCAAACAGTGGGTGTTTCCGCGTGTACCGCGGCGGTAGCTGGCGCTGCTATGCGAGGAACTGTCGCTCTTCTCCCCGTGGCCGCTTCAGCCCTGGCTTCCACTACTTCCACCTTGGGCTCCGCCTTGCCCTCCCAGTTCAACCTTAAAAAAAATCTTGTTGACGCAGAAAGATTGGGGGCGTATTGGTTACTTTTCGAACAATCCAACCATTAACGGATAAAGAACAAAACAAATTCACATAGAAGTTGCGCCCGACACGAATTAGGGTATACAATTATGAAAACTATATTAAAATTCTTCGTTGCTATCTCAATGGTATTCGTAGGGTCTGTATCGGCAAGTGCGCAAGGCGACTATTTGCTCAACTATGGTCCCGGAAGTCCTTCTTGGTGTTGGCAGAAGCAACAAGAGATTAACGCAATGGCTATGCAAAATCTCATGATGCAACAGCAAATCGTTAACTATTATCAGCAGCAAGCTGCGGCCGCCAATCAATGGATGTCTTTAACCCCATACACTTCGATGCCAGGAGTTATGACCTATGACGGCGTTTATGTCACTCCTAAAACCGTTAATAATTATCATAAGGAAAAAGTTACTTGCGAACATTGCAATGGCGGATATAAATACCGTTCTGTATATATGGGTAATGGTAAAACTCGACAAGTAAAAAGCAGATGCAACTGGTGTCACGGCAAAGGCTATGTGACCAAAACAGTCAGAAATGAATGATGAAGGCAACCCCCCCCGCCAGTCAATATGAGCCATCATACTATCTGACGAACTGTTGTATACACACTAATGTATGAACTCGGAATGAGAACAAAAGTTATCGCATATCTCCTTGTATCGCTCTCTTTGTCTATGCAGTTGAATGCACAGACAAAGAGAACTTTGGTCATAGGGTTGGGAGAACTGAGATACCCGAACGCCTAAAGGCATTGGACACCACACAAAGTGAATTGTCCCGGTTCAGCTACGAGAGGTTTTACTAAATGAACGATAAAAATGAAAAGACTATGAACGAGAAGTATGAAAAGAAGATACAAGCCGATTTGGACGCTATCTTCACATTGATGACCAGGCGTGTGGACAAGCAACAGATGCACTTGCTGCATGAAGCATACGACTTTGCCGCTTTTGCCCACAAAGACCAACTGCGCAAGTCGGGTGAACCCTATATCAGTCACCCTGTTGCCGTGGCACGCATCGTGGCAGAAGAACTGGAACTTGGGGCAAATCCAGTGATGGCTGCATTCTTGCACGATGTTGTGGAGGATTGTCCTTACACGATTGATGACATCCGTAGTCGTTTCGGGGATGATGTGGCTTTCCTTGTAGGTGTCGTAACAAAGCAGAAGAAAGCCCAGTACGACCAGTCGAAGCAGGTTGACAATTTCCGCCAGATGCTTTCGTCCGTGCAGTTTGATGTGCGTGCCATCCTTGTGAAATTGGCAGACCGACTTCATAACATGCGCACGCTCAGCAGTATGCGCCCTGACAAGCAGATGAAGATTGCCTCGGAGACAGATTATTTCTATGCTCCTCTTGCCAATCGTCTTGGCTTGTACAATGTGAAGACAGAACTTGAAAACCTATCATTCCGCTATCGCTGTCCGCGTGAATATGAACAGATTGAGAAGCAGTTGGCAGAACTTCAGGTGTCGGAAAAGCCGGATGTGAATGTCTTTATCGCCAAAACTAAGGAGATACTTGAAGCCAACGGCATTGACGCACGCATCGAGCTTCGTATGCGTTCGCCATATAGCATATGGCGCAAAATGCAGTTAAAGGGTTGTGATTTTGAACATATCGACAGCAAGCACTACCTGCGTATCATCTATAGGGCTGACGGCTTGCAGGAGGAGAAGATACAGAGCTTGCACATCTATGCTTCGTTGTCCGACTGCTTCAAGGAGCGTCCTTGTTCTGTGGTTAATTACATCAACGCCCCGAAAGAGAACGGCTACCAGAGCTTCCATGTAAAGTTTCTCAATCCCAAGGGGCAATGGGAGGAAGTGCATATCTCGTCTGAACGTATGATACGCAACAACCGTCTTGGCTGTACTGCTGAACGCACGGAGCAAAACCTGAAGGCATGGCTGGAAAAGTTCAGGGCTGTGCTCAAGGATATAGCCTACCATACCAACGAGATGGACTATATGGATGGAGTGACGGCATCGTTCTACCATGACAACATCATGGCTTTCACGCCCAAAGGCAAGTGCATCGTACTGCCCAAGTATGCCACTGCACTCGATTTTGCCTTCGAAATTCATACCGAAGTTGGACTTCATGCCGTGTATGCACGTGTTAACGGTAAGCTGTCCTCTGTGAAGACGGTGCTCCATCGTGGCGATTGTGTAGAGATAGGTATTGCAGAGGACGCAGTACCAGAAGCAGACTGGCAGAACCATGTGCTGACCTATAAGGCTAAGCGCAGTTTGGGTAGTTTCTTCACCGACCGTCCCAAGATGGAGTATAAGCGTTGTACCTGCTGCCATCCATTGCCGGGAGACGAAGTCATCGGTTTCAAGAATGCTGAAGGACAGATCACACTCCACAAACGCAACTGCCTCACCGCTATTCGTCAGGCATCCAAGCAGGGCGATACCATTGTGGCTGTGGATTTCAAGGAGAACGAACAGTTTCTATTCCCCGTCCGTGTTTGCATCCGTGGTATCGACCGCCATCATCTGCTCAGCGATGTGGTTGCTTGCATTACAGAGCAACAGAACCTCTCCATTTCGAAACTCCAAACAGAAACCAAAGACCGCATTGTGGAAACTATGGTGGATTTTGAGGTTCATTCATCTAACGAATTACAGCAAGCCATTGATAACATTCGCAGAATTAAGAATGTGGATGAGGTGGCGAGAATAGATATTGAGTAACAAAGAAAAGGAACAACATGAGAACTACATCTATATTCAAATTAGAACTTGCAAGAACATCTTTCAGAAAGATAAGAGTAAGGTGGCAGATATGGAGAAGGCAAGCCATAGACATATGGTCAAAGAATGCTTATCCTGCTGATGTGTTGAGTA
>CAYZVH010000218.1:0-4170 GCA_964481755.1 uncultured Bacteroides sp.
AACCGTTCGGCGGCTTCGGCTCCCGTCCTGAGGAATCGACCGCAAAGGTAGGGGGTGCGTTTCGAGGGGCATTGGGTGCGTAGATTACGCGCACCTACGCACCAACTTTAAAACGCTCGACTTCGCCCACCGGCAAAGGGATGCGGGGCGGTGAAAAAAATCGGCAGGTACATAAGTCGAAAAAAATCCAGGCGCCTACGCACCTCGTTGGGGCGGAAATCGGCAGGGGCGTAATTCGGGGGAAACAAGCACCCCCGCGCACCTCGATTGGTGGTGACGAAAGGCGGCAGGTGCGTAATTCGGTGGAAAACAAGCACCCCACGCGCACCTCGATTGGTGGTGACGAAAGGCGGCAGGTGCGTAATCCTGGCGTGGAATTAAGCACCTGCCGCACCTGGTTGGTTTGCAGTCTTTTGTGGATACGTTGTGGGGCACACGATGGCTCTGCGGAGACGGCTGTCTGTGCCGTGGGTTTATGGGTGGATGCGTATGTAGTCCCTCACGCACTTCAGTGTGAGGAGGTCGCAGTCCTTGCAGGTGACGTTTTTGGGGAATTTGTTTTTGTAGGAGGTCTCGGTCACGTCCGCCACCACGCCACAGTCAGCGGTAAGGAAGCGGTAGACGGAGGCGCCGGAGAAGTCGTCCGCCAGCATCCCCTCCTCCTTCCACACGGCCACGAAGCACTTCGTCGTCTGGTTGAGGGTGCCTGCTTTGCGGGTGTTGAGCGCATACCCCATCAGCTTGTGCTCGCTCAGGTAGCCCTTCAGTTGGCGTGCCTTCTCCGCCTTGGTGCGTTCGTCCACGAAGAGGTCCTTGAACTCCGCTCCGCGCCCAACGCGCTTCCGCTCGGTGTGGCCGGACTTGGCGCCAGTAGCCGCGGTCTTCCGCGTCTGCCCGAACCGGCGCCTCCACGCCTCGTCAATCTCGGGACCGAAGTCCCGGTAGGCGTAGGTGCAGATGTCGCAGAAGTGGAAGAACGAGAATGTAATTTCATAATCCTGGAAGCGAAAATATTCGCTCGCCCGCGTCAATTTTACCCTGTTGTTCCAAAGGTAGCACCCAAGTAGGGACTTTTTCTCAAACTGGAATCGACTGTCTTCATGTCCAACAATACAGAGGAGCGTGTAAAACTTGTTCAGCCGGTCGTCCGTCACTTCCGACTCACCGATGTAATAGGAAAGCAACTCCTTGTGCTGATTAGAGAATTGCGGCAAGACATCCTCATCGTAGACGATGAAATCCGAATCCAAAATATTCCTCACCGCCGCACCGATAATCAACTGTCCTCTGTCATGTTTGCCACCGAATTTTTGCACTTGTTTATCGTAAAATTCTTTGTCTTTTTTGTTTTGAATATCCAGGAAACCCCTGTAAGCGATTTCATATTTTTTGGCCGCCGACTCGAATTGCGAATCGGTGTAGTGGCGTTTGGACAATTTCGCCATTTCATTCGCCAAAAATGCAAACTCAAGAAACGCTTTTTTCACGGCCTTTATCCATCTGTTCACATCGGCTAGCTCGTCCGACTCGAAAGCGTCGAAAGCCTGCCTCATCTTGTCTGCTTTCTCGCTGATTTCCCCGTCATCTTCCTCGGAATACAAATACGTCACCAATCGGTCGTGGTTGTCGTATGTTTCTTCGCCTAATTCTATAGAGTCAAGTTCCTCGTCCATCGATTCGAATAGCTCCCAACGGAGGCTCCTGTATTCTTCTTGAGTTCCGATGGTCATTTGAGGGCATTCTTTCAACCGGCCCATCTCAAGATTTAACTCGTCTATGCCCTCGCATAGCTCTTCCAACATCTCTCGAAGTCGCCGTTTGACGACGAGTTTGTCCTGATATTTAAATTCATCCGGTCTGCCGAATTCCATAATTGTATTGCATTTTTCCAAAGTGCCATTGATTATATGCGCTCCTTCGATGAAGCGACTTCCCGGCTCCGTCTCTTTTGCCAATTGTTGTTCGTTACTCGTCATGATATTAAATTTTTAAAAAAACACGAGTCGCAAAGTTACAACAAAAATCTTCGAAGTCCACACAAAAATCACGATAAGTTATGAAAAAGTTATCAACAATGTACATTTGGCGCACAAACCGAGGCATTCCGCCGCCGGGGGCAGACAGGGCGCGGACGAGGTCGGGGCTACACCCGGCGTAGATGTCGGTTATCTGTTGCCAAGTGCGGCGCTCGCTGGCGCGGTCGCCTTGGGGAGAGGTTCCCTTCCGCGGGCAACGGTCTGCGGGGACGGGTTCACCAGCCGGCGGACTTGACGGACCGCAGGCCGTTGTAGAGCGAGACGACGCGATCGTAGTCGATGAACTGCACGCGCGAGGCAATCTCGTCGAACATGGAGACGTGGAGCTTGTCCTCGAACTCGCGCCGGCGGCTGGCGTCCGCCACTATGTAGAAGCGGGCGGCGAAGTCCTGCAACTCGTAGTACTTGGAGAGGGAGTTCTTGATGTCCGTGGTGTGCTCCACCTCGTAGCAGTCCGACGGCATTCCGCGCTTGTTGAACCAGATGACGTCTATCGTGCGGGCCCGTCGGAGCAGGTGCTCGTAGGTGAACGGGGGGATGCTGAGCAGGTCGGCCACGTCGCCCAGGTTCTTGTCGAGGAACACTCGATGCTGGTCTTGCGCGGGGACGTAGGTCTGCAGGTCCTTGTACCGGCCTATCTCCACGAGCAGCCCCTGGTAGTAGCCGTGGCTGAAGCGCTCCACGCTCCGTCGGTCGTCCTCCCGGATGCGGAACCTGCGCAGCACCTCGTCGCGGCGGCTCTCCAGGGCCCACAGGCCGGGCTGAATCTTGAAGATTTGGTCGCTGTCTTGCACGATTCTGCGCACGGAGGCTTCCGGTGTCTTCGTGGCCCAGCCGGAGAAGTCCACCACCTCGTTAAGCCTACGGAGTGTGGCGTAGCCGCCTTCCCTCTCCAGGGCCTCTATCACCTGCTGCTTTTGCGTGAGTCTCGCCATCTGTGTTCCTTGCTTTATGTGCAATACGTTGCCCGCAAAGGTAAGCAAAAGCCCCGGACCGGAATCCTTTGAAGCAGAAGTTTTTCATGAGAGTATGTTCAAGAACATGTTCAAATCGTTGGAATAAAACGGCGGAGAGTGGAGGAAATTCCGCAAATTTGCAGAGACCAAACTTAAGCCTGAAAACTTGGGTTCTATCAATAACGCAAAAAAACAATTGGCAATGATGAAAAATTACGTAGCTGAGAACGAGAAGATTCTTCGCCAGTGGGAAGAGTCGAACAAGAAGAACCACGGCGAACACAACTTCGCACCGGACGGGATTATGTTCAGAGGCGACTTTGGTGAATACGAGTACGGCAAAAAACGTCTTGAGAGCCTAAACGGTGAGGAGAACAACAACTGGGCGAAAGCGCCTTTGCGCATATTGTTCTTCACCAAAGACCAAAACGCGGGCGGCGACGACGCTTGGGACGTGAGGAGCGAGACCGGGAAAATGAATTACACGTTCTTCCGCAACCTGATGTACCAATTATATGGCCTAGTGAACACTAGACCCGACTACAAGCCGGACTACACCTTCTCGAACGAAGAAGCCATCGAGCTGTACAACACATTCCCCATCGCGCGCGTGAACGCCAAGAAAGAGGCCGGAGAAAGTTCCATAGACAACAGCACGCTCCGTAGTTACCTCGAGCGCGAGCCCGACAAGGATTTGCTCAGACGACAGATTGAGAATCTGGACGCGGACATCATCGTCTGCTGCGGTTTTTCGGAAAGCCTGGAGGGGAGCGGAAACCTGTTGCTTAATTTCCTCAACAACAACTGCGGCTACCGTTTCGTGCAGCAACACAGCGAAGAGGGTAATTGGATGTGGTACGATGAGGGCAGGAATAAGCTCGCAATCAACAACTGGCACCTGAGTTGGAGAGGATGTGGTTCCGAGACCATCTACAACGGGATGACGCAAGCTTATCACACCTTTCTGCAGGAGCATCCTCAGTTCATCGAGTCCCATCGCAAATGAGCCGGATAGTCGGGGGGCGGGGGAACAGGAAGGGACTGTCCACCCCCACCGGGAAAAGACAATGCCAGCGGGCCAAGCAGACGACTTTACGCCCCACGCGGCCGTGGATTCGTCCGTCCCCGCGGCGGGGCCCGCTTTCCTTAACCCGATCTTAGATTTTCTAATTTGCCTT
>CAYZVH010000219.1:0-4152 GCA_964481755.1 uncultured Bacteroides sp.
ACGCCTACGAGACGTACACGGATCAGCTGCCGGTCCCGCAGAAAGACGGACGCTTCTCCTATTTCGCCCGCGCGACGCTGGCGTATTTTCCGTGCTGCGACCGCAACCAGGGCGTGGACTACACGATGACGGAACTGGACGTGAAGATCGGCCCGGTTCTGCTCAAGGACGGGAAGACGGGCGTCCGCGCGATCGACGACAACGTCCAGGACGAAGACGGCGCGTCGGGCGTCTACGAGGAAGAGGCGCGGAAGATGTTCCGCAAGTGGGACAACGTGAAGCGCATCGCGGAAGAGGTCAATCCGCGGGCGAAGCCGCGTCCGTCGGGTCCGTCGCGGATGTGGGGCGTGCACGTCAAGTCGAAGGATCGGCGGACGAGCGGGGCGCGTGATTCGCTGGCGTTCGGGCTTGTCGTCACGCTGAAGGAGATGAAGGGCGAGAACCGCTACGACGATTTTGTTCAGATGTGCGAGCAGCGCGGCTGGCTCGTCAACCGCGTCTCCGTCCGGAACCAGCTCGACCTCTTCGCCCGCGCCGAGCAAGAGGTGAGGATGGAGTGAAAAGGGAAACGCAAGCGGCGCAATTATGGTATACTACTTCCCAATATGACATTCGCCTCGATCATCGTCGTGAACTACAACTACGGACGCTTCCTCGCGTTGTAAGGGAGGAGGAGAAGTTGTTTCCGAATTGTGCGATATGAAAATGAACATGGAAAAGAGGACTAAGTAATGGAATCCGTACTGAAAGAGTTTGTTGCGAAGCTCACGCGATATGACTGGTTTACGGTTTTTGTGCCAGGCCTTTTCGCTGTTGTCGCTTTCGAGAAGTTGGGCATAGGCGAGTTTCTTACATTTGGCCTATTAAAAGCACTGATATACATCTTCATGGTTGGCATCGTGAGTTCTCGCATAGGTGCTAGTATCGTGGAGCCTGTTGCGTGTATCAAGCGTTTCGGCTTGTCCTATAAGTACGAGGACTATCTTGAGTTCAGAAATAAAGACAGCAAAGGCGCTGAGAGGCTGGTCGGGAATTCGAACTTTTATCGTGGTATGGTCGGCGCTTTTCTCTTGGTTCTCTTCACCCTTTTGTTATCCTATCTTAAGCATCGTCTGGGTCTCTCGTCCAAAGCATATGCGACCATCGTTTTATCTGCGTTGCTTTTCTTGTTCGCCGATTCATATCGCCGTCAACTGGTATTTATTAATAAGCGCATTAACAAGAGCAAGAATGCGACGATGGAAGGAGTGCGGCAATGAGTACTCTACTGAATCGTCCATTCCCGAGGTATGAGATCCACTTTCTTGATGTGGGGGACGCCGACTGCATCGCCATCAAATTTCAACGAGATGCCGAATCAAGGCCCTGTGTCGCTCTAATTGACGCCGGAAATGTAAGTGATGCCGAAAAGATAAAGACATTCTTGAAGAATCAATTTGGGACTACCCGTATCAATCTGGCGATTTGCACTCACCCTGATAGTGACCACAAGGGAGGGTTCTTTGGCCTTCTTGACGATCATGAGATTATAGTTAGCGAATTCTGGTTGAAAGCACCTGAATTTTATATCTCAGATGACGACTTCGTGAGGATGAGAAAGACAGAAAGCAAACAAGTCGCATGCAGATCGGTATATAATCATCCCACGGACTCTGGTAAGAATCTCATTGATTTAGTGTTGGCAAAAGTGAATAAGGACGGCTCGAGATGTGTTTGCCACAATGTTAAATGTGGATGCAGGTATGATTTCATCCCCATAAGCGTCGTCGGACCTGCTGAAGATTATTATCGCGAAGCTGCCATTGGCATTGTGCAAGACTTTGCAGAGTTGACGAAAGATCCGAATACTGAAAGATATGACGAGAAGGATGAAATCTCGGAAGAACAAGCGCAGTCTGTTATAGACGAGGTACAGGACGAGTCATTTACTAACAAGGGGAGTTTGGTTCTTTATTTTCATCCAACTGACGACAGACGTATTTTGTTGGCTGGTGACGCATCATCCGCATCGCTACGGTCTATATTAGACGCAAATAAGTCTATTCTTAAAGGTTGCATCCTCAAGGTTCCCCATCATGGTAGCAAGCACAACCTAAACACCAAATTGATTGATGATCTCCAGCCCGTGGCCTCTATTATCAGTGCAGCTGGTACGAAGAAGCATCCTAACCCTGCAATTGTCTTTTGGTTGAGCAAATACGGCAATGTGTTTTCAACGCACAAGTCCGGAGGCTTGTACTATAGCGATTGTAAGCAAACAAGCGTTGCTGAACCATTGAGAAAGAAGCACGCATCATCATGACCCCCAACCGGCGCATATTCCTGAACATCGCAGCGACATACGGACGGTCGTTGTTCGCCTTGCTGTGCGGATTGTTCGGCAGCCGCTGGGTTCTCATGGCGCTCGGGCAGGAGGACTTCGGACTCTATGGCGTCGTGGGCGGACTCGTCGCCTTTATCGGCATCGTCAACACGCTCCTTACGGCATCCGTGAGCCGATTCTATGCGGTGAGCGTGGGCGCAGCTGATGCGGCGGCGGACAAGGCTGCGGCTCTGCAGGATTGCCGCGCGTGGTTCTCCACAACTGTCTTGATCCATACCGTCATTCCGCTCGTCCTGACGGCCATCGGCGAACCGCTGGGCGAATACGCCATCCATCATGGCTGGATTGCCGTCCCGTCCGACCGTGTCGAAACTTGCACCTGGGTCTTTCGCTTTGCCTGTATCTCGTCACTCATTGGCATGATGTCCGTTCCCTTCAGCGCGATGTACACGGCTAAGCAATACATCGCCGAACTGACGATCTACGGCTTCATCACGAGCGCGGCGAATGTCTGCTTCTTTTATTACATGGCCTCGCATCCCTCAGTCTGGCTGGCGAAATATGCCGCGTGGGCGGCAGGCATTTCAATCGCGCCGACGGTCATTATTGCCGTCCGTGCCTATTTCATTTTCCCAGAATGTCGTTTAAACCTTCGCGCGATGTGGGATGGAAATCGCGTGCGAGAACTTCTCTCTTTCGCCGGATGGCAGGCGTTCGGAGGGTTCGGATCAATTCTCCGTTCACAGGGCGTTGCCATTCTTCTTAATCGCCATGTCGAGTTCGGCCCCGCGCGCAATTCGTCGATGACGATTGCAAATCAGGTCGCAGCCCAGACGGAGACGCTTGCGAGCGCGATGGTCGGTGCGTTCCAGCCCGCGATCGCCAATGCCTACGGCGCGGCGGACTACGACCGTATGCGCGCACTCGCGTCGAGGGCTTCGAAGTTTGGAACGCTTCTCTCGGCGGTCTTCATTCTCCCTCTTGCGCTCGAACTGCCCGAGGTGCTGCGTGTCTGGCTGAAGGAGCCGCCCGCGTATGCGGTTGGACTCTGCTGGTGCGCCCTTGCGTGGCATCTGATCGATCGCACGACGGTAGGGCAGATGCTGGCCGTCAGCGCGACGGGGCGGATCGCCGTCTATCAGGCGTTCCTTGGCACGTCGCTGATGCTAACGCTGCCTGTCGCCTGGCTCTTCGTCTATCTGAACTGGGGCATTTATTCCGTCGGCTGGGCGATGATCGCGACGATGGTCGTGTGCGCGTGGGGCCGCGTGTGGTTCGCCCGTTCGATTGCCGGAATGTCGGGACGAATCTGGCTGCGCTCGGTGATTGTGCCGCTATTTTCGCTCTTTGCATTTGTTCTTGCGCTTGGTTGCTTGCCGCGCTTGATTCTGCCCTCGGGGATCTTCCGAGTCGGCGTGACGACGCTTGTCTGCGAGGCGACGCTTGCGCTCTTCTCGTGGAAGTTCGTTCTGACCGTTCCCGAGCGTACGTTTGTTGCACGCAAGATTGTTCAATTGAAGGAGATGCTCTGGCGATGATTGCGCTTGCTCCTCAGAATCTCTGCTCCGGCTGTGCGGCTTGTCGTGCGGTCTGCCCCAGGAAGGCGATTGCGATGGTTGCCGATTCCGAAGGTTTTCTCTATCCGCAGATTGACCCGTCGCGATGCGTGGCGTGTGGGAATTGCCTCGCGTCGTGTCCTGTCCTTCGGCAAGATGAAGTGCGCACGCCGCTGTCTGTCTATGCGGCGATGGCGAACGATACTGATTTGCGTCTCGCGAGCTCGTCTGGAGGCGTCTTTTCGTTGCTGGCGCGGAACGTGCTTGCGAAGG
>CAYZVH010000220.1:0-4128 GCA_964481755.1 uncultured Bacteroides sp.
GTTATCTCAAGGTTATCAGCCAAATTTTGAGCAGACAGGGCGGGATTGGAGTTCAGCAAAAGCAGGAGTTGCTTTTCCGTATCACCGAACTTTACACCGAACTTTACACCGAACTCTTTACCGAATGTTACATTGAACTGTTTGTCCAAAGAAGACTCATCAGCGTTGCTGTCATATTGTTCAGTACCCTGGTGGTCTTTTAGCGTTTTCAATATCTCACCAAGCATAAAGTCTATGAACGGTCCGGAATCAGCCTTAGCCGTACTTGCAGCAATGGCATTATAGTATGCTTCCTGATTGGAGTAAACCATGTTCTCTACAGGTAGGTGAGCAAACAACGGGTTTAGCCTGCCAAGGATAAGCGATTGCCACAGGCGACCAGTACGGCCATTGCCATCGGAAAAGGGGTGGATGAACTCAAACTCGTAGTGGAACACACAGGAACGGATGAGCAGATGGTCATCTGCTTTGGTCAGCCATTCGAACAAGTCATCAATCAATTGCGGGACACGCTCAGCAGGAGGAGCCATATGCACTAGTCCCGTTTCCGAGAACACGCCCACACCACGTCTTCGAAATTTCCCCGCATCGTCTGTAAGCGCCATCATCATGGTGCCATGGGCACGCAATAGGTCTTTTACGCTAAAAGGATTGAGCGAACCATACATCTCGTATGTGGCAATAGCATTCTTCACCTCTTGTATCTGGCGCAGAGGAGCTATCACCGACTTGCCATTGATGATGTCAGCCACCTGTCCCTCACTCAGTTCGTTTCCCTCTATGGCTAGGGAGGAGTGGATGGTCTTGATTCGATTGGCCTTGCGCAGTCGCAAGCCGTCACTTTGCTCCAACCGAATGGCATAGCGTTCCATCTGGGCTGAGATCTCCGCTATCAGCTTGATAGCGGTGGATGATATAGTAAACGGAGGTATATACATATTCTTCTTTTTTTGATTACACAAACATCAAGTCGAGACAGACCGACTTGACCTGCTTCGCCTTCGATATCTTCGACGACACCGCGGCGATTTGATGGTCGAGAAAGGTGAAGAACGTGGCGATTTTGCGTGAGCGTTCCTCCTTGCCATGACGGCAAACGTTTCCTTTGCGCAAAGATACTTCAAAGGCGTCAAACGGACAAGAGGAATAACCTTTTTCTTTCGCGGGAACATTCTCTGACAAAAGCTATATCCGCGACAATAACCTCTTCCACCGACTTGCCGAATGTCAGTGAAATAACAGGTAAATCATGCCCACAAATATGTTTGTTTGCAGAATTTCGTTTTCACTCACTAATTCTCAAACAGCCGGGTTCAAGGGAGAATCAACAGCACTCCCCTATCAACATTATACCATTCTTGCAAGAGTTCCTCGCGTTTTTCACAAAGGACCTCCTTGGCCTTCTTCTTGTCTTTCAGCATGAAGCAGGGCTTCATCAGATGCCATACCTGGCTTTCAAATCTTCGTAACACATGCCAATGACGTAGAGGTATAGGGTAACGAATGCCTTGATGTTCTCGTCGAGTTGTGCTTCTGACAAGAGATACGAGGCATGAGCTCCGTTGCCATCTGTTGTGTTGCGGTTGTTGCGGATGGTGTTCAGATAGCCGGACAGCTTCTGCTCTATTTCGTTTGTACTGTGGCGCAGCCGTTTCAAACAGTTGAAAGAGAAGATGCAAGTAGTCAGTGTCACGTTGTCGCTGTCGCTGAACGGGAGCATCTCTTCACCATGCGTCATGTAGAATATCTTCTTCAAGAAGACCTCAAACTTCACAGCAAGGATGCCGGAGTTGACATGCTTGTCGATGATATTGACCTTCTTCCTTCCGAAGAGTTCGTCGATAGCTTTGTACAAGTCGAACCCAACGCCATCCACACTCGGGATGGTGTGAATGGTCAGTATATCGAAGAAGGCGTCCACCACATCTCTCGTCAATGGCATCTTTGGCACTTTGCGCAAATCGCATTTCACGACTTCCCTCAAGTTATCCTTCATTTCGTCAAAGGAGTATTTGTTGTCTTCCGCGAGTTGCTGCTCCTCCGATGAATCCTGCGGCTGTTCGTCTTCCGGTAGCTCGTCGGGAATGTTCACATCCAAAATAGACGCCGCGTTCTGATAGGCGTAGATAATCTTTGCCCGGTCCGTCGGGTCGAGGATAAACCGACGCACAAGGCTCGACATATTGGTGATGACAAATCGTTTGGGCACATCCTGGCCGGTCACCTTCTTCAGGAAGTCCACCGCCAAAGCTTTGTCGAGCGTATGAATGAGTTCGTCGAAGCGCCCATGCTCATTGAGGTTTTCCGTCGTAGTGTCCTTGGTGATGAGGTCTTTCAGACGGTTGATGTTCAACCCTGTAGCCTCGGCAAGTGTATAAACCTGTTGGTCACACTCCCGTTTCTGGTAGTCGAGTATGTAGTCATAGATGGTTTTGTCCTTTTCCAGACGCAGGTCACCACTTTCTATATCGTGCAGGATGCGTTGGGCGGTGCGCTGGTCGCGCTGCGACAGGGAGGCGAACGCATTGTGCAGGTCACGCTGCGCCGTCTTCACCAGCTCGCTGCCGGGGCCCGTGGCATACAGGTTCTTCACAAACTTGATAAACTTCTCGTTGACGTACTCAGCGTCTATCGTACCTGCACCGGTCTCCGTGATGTAGGCTTCCAACTGATAGACATCATCGTCGGTGCTACTGCCGGGTATGGAGGTGAAGAGCTCACGATAGCGCTGAAGCAGAATCTTGTAGGTCTGCTCGTCGAACGACAGTTTCACGGTTGTCCAACCACTGGTGTGCGGGAACTCATATTCCGGTTTCTCCCACACGAAGCCCTGCATCTTGCTTGCCTCCAATCGTCGCGTCATCTCGCAAAACTCCTTGGCAAACTTCTTCCTCGATGCCTCTGCCTGTGGCAAAGTGGTATAATATTCTATACCCTCGGCAGTGAACAACGCGTCGATGGCCCGGAAGTTCTCGTTGATATACTCCAGGTTGGCCTCCAGCTTGTCGGTAAACACCGACAGCGGTTGGTTGACGTAGAGTTCCAGCGCCTCGTCGATGTTCTTCTTCATCCGTTCCGGGCGGGTGAAATACTTGATGATGCCGAATGGTTTCTCCGGCCCGAACAGTCGGTTGGTGCGCGAGAAGGCCTGGATGACATCCACATATTGCATCAACTTGTCCACATACAGCGTGTTCACCCACTTCGAGTCGTAGCCCGTGAGCATCTGTGTCACCACTATGAGCATGTCCAGCTGGCCCGACTTGTCCAAGTGCTGGTACGGAATCTTGTGCGCTAGGCGTTTGGCCACGTCTTTCTTATACTTTGCATAGGTGGACTGCTGGAATGTGGTACCATATTTCCGGTTATAGTCCTCCAGTATCTCCAGGATGGCGTCTTCCTTGTATTCGCCTCCGCCATTATTGTCTATGTTGTCGTCGAATATGGCGGTTACATTATATTCGGGATAGTGCTGTTTGAAGAGATGATAGTACTCTATGGCCTCCGGGATGTTCTTGGTAGCCAGTATGGCATGGAACTTACCGTTGCGGCTGAGCATCGGGCGTTCCTCCACAATCTTCCGCATCACCGCCCGGTGGTGCTCGTCGGTCTGATACAGGCTCTTGGCCTCATCCTCCACCTTCATCATGTCGGTCTCCTCCATCCACTTGGTGTAGAGGTCCACCTTCTCTTTGTCCTCTTTGATGTCGTCGAAGCTGTCGGCATCCACGGCATGCAGGGCCACAGCCTCCCGTATCTCGTTCTGCGGAAAGGTGTCCTCGCGATAGAGGTCGAAGCCTAGCACGTTGCCGTCGGGGATGCCGTTGGCAAGGGTGTATTTGTGGAGCATATCGCCAAAGATGACCTCCGTGGTCATCTCTCCATGGGCATTCTCGGGGAAGATGGGTGTGCCGGTGAAGCCGAAGAGCACCGCCCGTGGGAAGGTGTTCTTGATGGTGAGCAGCATGCCGCTGCCGCTTTCCTTGCCGCTGCCTGTCACGCTGCGGTGGCACTCGTCCACGATGAACACCACACGCTTGTTGTTTATCTTCGTGATGGTGGATTGCGGCACATGGTTCTCCCGTGTGATGCGGCTCATCTTCTGTATGGAGGTGACGATGAGGTTCT
>CAYZVH010000221.1:0-4121 GCA_964481755.1 uncultured Bacteroides sp.
AAAACATATAACATATAACCGTCAACGGCGTTAGCCTTCCTTGTCCTACGCCTTCTACTTCCTTCTTTCTCGTTACACCGAATAAAATATAGAAGCGTTGAATGTTAGACGTTATTTGGTTTTATGGGAGCAGAATGCCGTAACATAAAACGTATAACATAAAACATTCAACGCTTTCAGACTCTTCGTCTTTAAAGAAGACTCTTCGTCTTTTAGACTTTTAGTCTTCAAAAAGGTCTTTTAGCCTTTTTGACTTTTAGTCTCTACGATGCGTGTTGGAGGTAGTTCGGCGTTGCGGCGACGGACTTGTTCCACTACGTTGACGGCTAGCTGGGCGAAGGACTGGCCGGTGATGCTCTCGGGGTTCAACGCTACGGGCTCGCCGGCGTCACCACCTTCGCAGATGCTCTGGACGATGGGAATCTGTCCTAACAGGGGGACTTGCATCTCCTCGGCTAGGCGCTTGGCTCCCTCGCGGCCAAAGAGATAATACTTGTTCTGGGGGAGCTCGGCGGGGGTGAACCACGCCATGTTCTCCACGAGACCGAGGATGGGGACGTTCACCTTGTCGTTGGTGAACATGTTGATGCCTTTGCGGGCATCGGCCAACGCTACCTCCTGCGGGGTGCTGACTACTACGGCACCGGTGAGGGCCAGGGTCTGCACGACGGTGAGGTGGATGTCGCTGGTGCCGGGAGGCAGGTCGATGAGGAAATAGTCGAGCTCGCCCCAGGCGGCGTCACCGATGAGCTGCTTGAGGGCGTTGCTGGCCATGCCGCCACGCCAGAGGGTGGCTTGCTCGGGGTCGACGAAGAAGCCGATGGAGAGGAGCTTCACACCATACTTCTCGATGGGGACGATGAGGTCGCGGCCGTCGACGGTCTCGGCGTAGGGGCGCGCGTCCTCCACCTGGAACATCTTGGGCATGGAGGGACCGAAGATGTCGGCGTCGAGCAGACCCACCTTGTAGCCCTGCTGGGCCAACGCCACGGCCAGGTTGGCGGTGACGGTGGACTTGCCCACGCCGCCCTTGCCGGAGGAGACGGCGATGATGTTCTTCACCTGGGGCAGCAGCTTGCCCACCTCGGGACGCGCCTGTTGGATGGTCTTCACGCTGATGTTGCCCTGGATGTCCACCTCGCGGCCCACGTAGGTGAGGATGGCCGTCTCGGCGGCTTTCACCACGGAACGGATGAAGGGGTCGGTAGGCTTCTCGAAGATGAGGGAGAAGGATACCTTGTTGCCGTCGATGCGGATGTTGTCGTCCACCATGCCGGCCTCCACGATGTTTTTACCCGTGCCCGGGTAGCGCACTGTGGCGAGTGCGTCCAATATCAGTTTAGGATAGAGTGTCATAAGCGAAATGTGTGTGTTAATAGTTAATCATTTACCGGTCTGCGAGGCGCTGCGCTTGCTGCGGTTGTAGCTGCGGTAGGAGTCGAGCTCTATCTCCACGTCGGGCTCCGCGAGGTCGCCCTGCTGGGGCAGGCGGAACTTGAGGTACTTGATGGAGAGGCCGCGCTGGAGCCACTGCTGCTCGTAGTAGGTCTGTATGCCCAGGATCTTGTCCACCAGGCCGGAGTGATAGAGGTCCTCGGTCTGGAACTCCACGGGCAGGTGATTGCACTTCACCATATAATCGGTGTAGGTGTACATGAAGTTGCTGTCCGTCTTCAGGTGGATGAGTCCGTCGGGCACGAGGAAGTGTCGGTAGCGCTGCATGAAGTAGGTGGAGGTGAGTCGCTTGGTGGCCTTCTTCATCTGCGGGTCGGAGAAGGTGAGCCATATCTCGCTGACCTCGCCGGGACCGAAGAAGCGGTCGATGATCTCGATGTTGGTGCGCAGGAAGGCCACGTTGGTGAGGCCTTCGCTGAGCGACTGGGTGGCTCCGCTCCACATGCGCGCCCCCTTGATGTCCACCCCGATGAAGTTCTTGTCGGGGAACAGACGGGCCAAGCCGACGGTGTACTCGCCACGGCCGCAGCCCAGCTCGAGCACGATGGGGTTGGTGTTGTGGAAGAAGTCGCGGCCCCATGAGCCCCGCATCTCGAAGGGGACATTGTCCGCCACGGAGAAGGGGTACTCGAACACGTGCGGATAGGCGCGCATGTCCGCGAACTTCGCCAATTTGCCTTTCGTCATATACTATATATATAATAGGAATAGAAAAGAGAGAGGAGCGTCCCCGCCAGATTGCCAGCGATGGAACGCCCCTCAGCTCGTAGATTATTCATTCAGTGCGTCATGCCTGAGCCTCGGCCACGCCTTCGAACTCCGCCTTACGATCCTCGTAGAAGTGTGCCTGGGCGGCATACGCATAAGGAGTGAGCCAGAGGAAGCCGATGCCTAAGGTGAGGAAGCTGAGCAATGCCCAACCAATGAAGGTGAGGTGGAGGTAGAAGAGGTCGAACTTGTGCCCCTTCATCATGGCCATGCTGCGCTCGATGGCAGCGTTGAACTTCATGTCTGGATTGTCGCGCAGGATGTACTCGGTGAGCATGTAAGAGTAGCTCTTGATGATGCCCGGTATGATGAACAACAGTGTCCAAAGGAAGATGTAGATGTTCTTCAGAAACACCGTGCCGAAGACGCGGGTGAAGTCGTTGTAGCCAGTGAAGATCTGGCCCACCTTGTAGTCCTGGCCATTGCGGATGTTGTCGAGGAAGGCTACAATGTAGCTATACTGCATCGGCATGGACAGACATTGCAATATCAGACTAACACCTAAGATGCCTACTGCAGCTCCGATAGCAACATTATTGTCCCCGTAGTTATTGTAAAGGACGCACATGATTATCAAAAACACCAATGTCATGACGACCGCGCTGCCCCATTTCCCCTTTAGTGAGGCCCTGGCAGCATCTCTGTACTCTTTCGCACTTTTCATATGATCTGAGTTAAATTGTTAGTTATACTGTTGTTACACTAGGTTAATCCAACACGGTGACCCATCCGTGCACGTCGGGCTCGTCGCCATACTGGATGGCGCGCAGCTTGTTGTAGAGCTTCGTGCAGACGGGGCCCGGCTTGCCATCCTTGGAGATGACGTAGGACTTCTTGTTCTCGAGGTCGTCGATGCGCTCGATAGGACTGATGACAGCCGCTGTGCCGCAAGCGCCGGCCTCCTCGAAGGTGGTGAGCTCCTCCTCGGGAACGGGACGCACCTCCACGGTCAGACCCAGGTCCTTAGCCAACTGCATGAGGCTCTTGTTGGTGATGGAGGGCAGGATGGATGTGGACTTCGGGGTGACGTAGGTGTTGTTCTTGATGCCGAAGAAGTTGGCCGCGCCGCACTCGTCGATGTACTTCTTCTCCTTGGCGTCGAGGTAGAACTCGCAGGAGTAGCCCATGTCGTGAGCCATCTTGTTGGCACGCAGGCTGGCGGCGTAGTTGCCGCCCACCTTATAGATGCCGGTGCCGAGCGGTGCCGAACGGTCGAACTCGCGGATGATGACGTAGGGGTTGGTAGCGAAGCCTCCCTTGAAGTACGGGCCCACGGGTGTGACGAAGATGAGGAACAGATACTCGTTGGCGGGGTGAACGCCCACCTGTGCGCCGGTGCCGATGAGCAGCGGACGGATGTAGAGCGAGGCGCCGCTCTCGTAGGGCGGGATGAAGCGCTCGTTCATCTTCACCACCTTCTTCACCATCTCGCAGAAGGTCTCGGTGGGCAGCTCGGGCATAAGGATGCCGCGGCAGGTGCTCTGCAGACGCTCGGCGTTGGCTTCCATGCGGAAGATGCGGATCTTACCGTCCTTGCAACGGTAGGCTTTCAGGCCCTCGAAGGCCTCCTGTCCGTAGTGGAGGCAGGTGGCTGCCATGTGAAGGTTGATATATTCGGAAGAGGAAACCTCTATCTCTCCCCACTTTCCGTCGCGGTAGCAACAGCGAACGTTGTAGTCTGTCGGCATATAGCCGAAAGACAGATTGGACCAATCAATCTCTTTCATATCTATATATAAGTTTATTTATTACTCAAATGTGGAGCAAAATTAGATAAAAGTTCAATAATAGCCGATGATTATGGAAGATATTTTATCCGGCGGGCGTAAATAGTAGGCCGAACGTGGTTCGAAGGGCGTTCGAAGGGACTTCGGCTAGCTTCGCCCGACTATAGAATA
>CAYZVH010000222.1:0-4088 GCA_964481755.1 uncultured Bacteroides sp.
GATACGGTGATGAGGTTGTACTCACTCTCGCAGCTGCCGCAACTTATCAGCAGGGCGGGCAGGGGGTAGATCATCGTGCCCGGCTTCCAGTCTTGCTTCATGGGTGTCAGAGGTATTTCACGGTGTCGCGTTTCTGTTCCTTCTCGCAGTAGTGGCACTTCAGCAGTCCCTTCTCCTTGTCTATCACGTGGAAGTAGGTGGACATGGGCTCGTTGTTGCAGATGCACTTGGGGTTGGCGCACCGGACGATGCCGTGCAGCTCGTCGGGGGTGATCACCTGGCGTTTCTCCACCACCTCGTAGTTCTTGATGATGTTGAGCTTCACGTTGGGACAAACCAGCGAGATGCGGCTTATTTCCTCGTCGGTCAGGAATTTGTCGGCAATCTTGATGATGCCTTTCTTGCCCAGCTTCTTGCTCTCGAGGTTGAAGCCGATGGTGATGTTGTTGTCCATCTCCTGCAGCTTCAGCAGGGAGACTACTCTGAACAGTTTGTCCGAAGGTATGTGGTCGATGACTGTGCCGTCCTTCAGCGCAGCCACCTGCAGTTCTTGTTTATTGATTTTCTCCATAGTTAAAGTTACTCCTTAATGTCGTCCAATGTTATTCCTAATACGTCGCAGATGAGCGCCTGGCGCGCGTAGAGTCCGTTCTTGGCCTGCTTGAAGTAGTAGGCTTTCTCGTTGTCGTCCACGTCGTAGGCGATCTCGTTCACTCGGGGCAGCGGGTGGAGGATGCGCAGGTTGGGCTTGGTGCCGTCCAGCATCTTGTTGTGGAGGATGTAGACGTCCTTCACGCGCTCATACTCCATCAGGTCGGTGAATCGCTCGCGCTGCACGCGGGTCATGTAGAGGATGTCCGCGTCGGCTATGGTCTGCTCGTTGAAGTCGGTGTGCTCCACGTAGCGGATGCCGTGCTCGTTGCAGTAGAGCTTATATTCGTCGGGCATCTTCAACTCTTCGGGGGCTATGAAGTGGAACGTGGGGTTGAAGTGGCGCATCGCCATGATGAGCGAGTGCACCGTGCGTCCGTACTTCAGGTCTCCCACCAGGAAGATGTTCAGATTCTCCAGTGTGCCTTGCGTCTGGTAGATGGTGTAGAGGTCGAGCATCGTCTGCGAGGGATGTTGGTTGGCACCGTCGCCGGCGTTGATGATGGGCACAGGGGCCACTTCGCTGGCGTAGCGCGCCGCGCCCTCCAGATAGTGGCGCATCACGATGAGGTCGGCATAGTTGCTCACCATCATGATGGTGTCCTTCAGCGACTCACCCTTCGACGAGCTGGTGGTGGAGGCGTCGGAGAAACCGATGACACGACCTCCCAGGCGGTTCACCGCCGTCTCGAAGCTGAGGCGTGTGCGGGTGGAAGGCTCAAAGAAGAGGGTGGCGACGACTTTCCCGTCAAGGATCTTGCGATTGGGATTTTTCTCGAACTGTTTGGCCATTTCCAGCAGATACAGAATCTTCTCCTTCGTGTAGTCTGCGATGGTAACAAGACTTCTATTTTCCATATTATAATAAGGTAGATAATATTGTTTATTCTTCGAGAGCGTAAAAGTAGGCATTATTTTCCATAGCATCGCACTGACTGGCGGAATATTTTTTGCTGACCGGACTTTTCGTTCTCTCTGGTCAGATAACCCTATAAAGTTTGCGAGGGTTTGCGCTTTTTGTTTTATCTTTGCCGAATATTATCTTACGGATATGAGAAAGAAAGTGGTAAAATACATGTGGTGCGCCCTGTTCGCGCTGACGCTGTTTGTCATAGTTGGCTTCGTGGCCATCTTCAAAGGTTGGATTGGTTACATGCCTCCGGTGGAGGAGTTGGAGAACCCTATCAACAAGTTCGCCAGCGAGATTATCTCGGCCGACGGCAAGATGCTGGGCACCTGGTCCTACAGCCGCGACAACCGCATCTTCGTGGGCTACAACGATTTGTCGCCCGATCTCGTCAACGCCCTCATCGACACGGAGGACATCCGTTTCTACAACCATTCGGGCATCGACGTACGTGCCATCATGCGTGCCTTGGTGAAGCGCGGCTTGTTTATGCAGGCCAGCGCCGGTGGCGGTAGCACCCTCACCCAGCAGCTTGCCAAGCAGCTCTACTCCGACGTGGCCGGCAACACCCTGCAGCGCTTGCTGCAGAAGCCCATCGAGTGGGTCATCGCCGTGAAGCTGGAGCGCTTCTACACCAAGGAGGAGATTCTCTCGATGTACCTCAACTATTTCGACTTCCTCAACAATGCCGTCGGCATAAAGACCGCCTCCAACACCTACTTCTCCAAGGAACCGAAGGACCTCAACGTGGAGGAGGCCGCCACCCTGGTGGGCATGTGTAAGAACCCCTCGTACTACAATCCCGTGCGCCACAACGAGCGCTCGCGTGGCCGACGCAATGTGGTGATAGACCAGATGCGCAAAGCCGGACACCTCACCGAGGCCGAGGCTGACTCGCTCAAGCAGCTGCCACTGACGCTGAAGTTCCGCCGAGTGGACCACAAGGATGGCCTCGCCACCTACTTCCGCGAATATCTGCGCGGCATGATGACGGCCGAGAAGCCCCTGAAGAGCGACTACCGTGGATGGCAGATGCAGAAGTACTACGAGGACTCCATCGCCTGGGAGCAGAACCCACTCTACGGATGGTGCCACAAGAACTACAAGAGCAACGGCGACGCCTACAACATCTACACCGACGGACTGAAAATCTACACCACCATAGACTCCCGCATGCAACAATACGCCGAGGAGGCTGTGCAGGAGCACCTCGTGGAGTATCTGCAGCCCCAATTCTTCAAGGAGAAGAAAGGCCGCAAGCAGGCACCCTACACCAACCAACTCTCCGAGGAGGAGGTGAACACCATCCTGAAGCGCGCGGTGAAGCAGACCGACCGCTACCGCATCATGAAGAAAGCCGGATGCAGCGAGAGCGAGATACAGAAAGCTTTCAACACGAAGATGGAGATGACGGTGTTCTCCTACAACGGCAGCATCGACACACTGATGACTCCGCTCGACTCAATTCGCTACTATAAGCACTTCCTGCGCACCGGCTTCCTCTCCATGGACCCTCGCACGGGGTTCGTGAAGGCATATGTGGGAGGCCCCAACTACACCCACTTCCAGTACGACATGGCCATGGTGGGCCGCCGCCAGGTGGGATCGACCATTAAGCCGTACCTCTACGCCCTGGCCATGGAGAACGGATTCTCGCCCTGCGACGAGACGCGCAACGTGGAACAGACCATCATCACCGAGGATGGACAGGCGTGGACGCCGCGCAACTCCTCGAACAAACGCTATGGCGAGATGGTGACCCTGAAGTGGGGACTCGCCAACTCCAACAACTGGATTTCCGCCTACCTGATGAGCAAGCTCAACCCCTATGCGCTGGTTCGTCTGCTCCACAACTTCGGCATCCTCAACAAGGACATTCAGCCCACTCCCTCCCTCTGTCTGGGACCGTGTGAGATCTCCGTGGGCGAGATGGTGAGCGCCTACACCGCCTTTGCCAACAAGGGCATCCGCACCGCACCCCTCTTCGTCACCCGCATTGAGGACAACGAGGGCAACGTGGTCTCGGAGTTCGCCCCGCAGATGTCGGAGGTCATCAGCGAGAGCAGCGCCTACAAGATGCTCGACATGTTGCGGGCCGTCATCAACGAGGGTACTGGAACGCGCGTCCGCTTCAAGTACGGCATCAAGGCCGACATGGGCGGCAAGACGGGAACCACCAACGACAACTCCGACGGATGGTTCATGGGCTTCACCCCATCGCTGGTCTCCGGTGTATGGGTAGGAGGCGAGGACCGCGACATCCACTTCGATACGATGACCTATGGTCAGGGTGCCTCCATGTCGCTCCCCATCTGGGCCATCTATATGAATAAGGTATATGCCGACAAGAGTCTGGGCTACTCGCAGGACGAGCATTTCGTCTTTCCCGAAGGCTTCGACCCCTGCAACAACGTCACCGGCAGCAGCGAGTCCGGCGGTCTGGACGACTTCTTCGAGTAGAGCCTGGCCCACCGAAAAAGCATACCATTGTTTGGCTTCAGACAACCGATTGTTTTGCCTTACACAACCG
>CAYZVH010000223.1:0-4060 GCA_964481755.1 uncultured Bacteroides sp.
TAGGGTCTAGGGCCCGAGAGCATAGGGTCCCGGGGCCTTGAGCATAGGGTCTCCAAAAGGCGACCTTACAGCACCGGCGTAAAGAGGTGAGCGAACCAACCCAGGAAGCGCTTCCACAGGGTGCGCTCGCGCCACATTTCGCGGGTCAGTTCGGTGGATTCACCCTTGTCCGTTTCGAACATCTCCATCAGTTCCTCTGTCACATCCTTATTGAAAATGAAAGCGTTGACCTCGTAATCGAACCGCAGACTGCGGCTGTTGAGGTTGGCGGAACCCAGCGTGCAGAAGGTTGAGTCGACCATCATAATCTTGGAGTGATGGAAACCCTCTTCGTAGAGATAAACCTTGGCCCCGCGCTTCATCAGCTGATAGACAGAATAGAGCGTTGCGTCTGGCGTGAAGGGAATGTCGGAGTGGGAGGATATCATGATCTCCACATCCACTCCCCGCTTCAAGGCTTTCTTCAGCGACTTCTTGATGGAGTATGTGGGTACAAAGTAAGGGTTTATCAGTTGAATCTTCTCGTTGGCGGCATTGATGGACGAGGCGTATGCACGGCGAATCAGTTTGGGAGTAACGCCAGGCTCGCGGTCGACTATCGCCAGCTCCACATTCCGGTGCAGCGGACCGATGCCGGGATGACAGGAGTCGAGCTCGTGCTGCACGGCATTGAGCAGGGCGAACGAGTCCTCACACTCTGCCAGGGCATGGAGCGCGGGGGCATCATCGTCGGGACACTCGGCTATGGAGCCGGGCCAATAGTACTCCTCCCCTCCTATCCATTGCTTGCTGACTTTGTTCCATATCTTCAGGAAGATGGTCTGCAGTTGGTTCACGGCAGGACCCTCGATGCGCATGTGCATGTCGCGCCAGCTGCCCACTTGCGGTGTGCCGTTGAGATAGTAGTCGGCCACATTCATACCGCCCGTGTAAGCCACGTGGCCGTCGATGACTACAATCTTCCGATGGTCGCGCTTGAAGACGTGGTTCACAAAGGGAAACTTGATGGGGTCGTACTTGTAGATCTCCACCCCCTTGGAACGAATCTCCTTCAGCGCCTTGTTCTTCAGCGGCTGATTGTTGGACATATTGCCGAAGGCATCGAACAACGCCCGCACCTTCACCCCCTCGGCGGCTTTCTGATAGAGTAGTTCGAACAGGGCACCGGCTATGGAGTCGTTGCGGAAGTTGAAATACTCCAGATGGATGTGGTGCTTGGCTTGCCGGATGGATTCAAACAAGTCGGCGAACTTCGCCTTACCACTCTTCAGAATCTTCACATCGTTGCCAGCAACCACCGGCACATATCTCTCGTCGAACCATTCCTTCATGAGCGAGTCGCTACGCAGCTCCTGCGCGCGAACTCCTACAGCAATCACCAGAAGGATGGCCGTTAGCTTAACTGTCTTAATCACGTAATCCTATACCTTATTATATATATGTAATTTGTGTTATCCTTCTCGTTCGGTCATCATTTGAACTGCGACGGCATCACACCGAATTCCTCCTTGAAGTATTTGCTGAAGAGCATCACGTTGTTGAAGCCGACCTCCTGAGCCACCGTCTCGGGGTCGGTGCCGCCCTCCTGCAGCAACTGCACGGCGCGCTTCAACCGCATGCCGCGAATGAATTCAGCCGGAGACTTGCCGCTGACGGTCTGTATCAGTTTGTAGAGCTTCGGACGCTCGATGCCCAACGAGTAGCTGATGTCGCCCACAGTCAGGTCGGGGCGCGACATGTTATCGTTCACATAGTCCATCGCCTTCTGGAACAGGGCGTTGTCTTCCTCGTCCATCGTGGCGTCCGCCAGCACCATGTCGGCGTTCTTGTACTCGAATATCTCGGGTGAGTCGTTGCGGTACCACTTCAGCAGTTTGTTCACGCGGGTACACAGGGCTTTTATGTTGAACGGCTTCTCGATGTACTCGTCCGCCTCGAAGAGTTGGTTCCTCAGCTGCTCCTTGTCGGTGTTGGCGTTCATCATCATCACGAAGGGAATCTTCTCCGTGCGGTTGTCAGCCTTCACCAAGTTACAGAGCTCGTTGCCGTCCATCTCCGCCATGTCCATGTCGCAGATAATTACCTCGGGCATCGTCTCCGCCGAATCCAAGTAAGCCCACGCCTCGGCGGCGGACGACTTCTCTATTATCGTATAGATGTTGCTCAGCTTCTCTACCATGAAGAGGCGGAAGTCCTGCGTGTCGTCCACGAACAGCACGCTGTGACGCTCCGACTCGGGCACAGTCGCCATCTCGTCGGTCTCCTCGGGACTGGTGTAGTTGTCCAAGTTGTCGGGCGACAGGCTCGCGGCGTCCTTCTCGTCAGCGTCGGATGCCAGCTTGATGCCCTCCACTTGCAACTTACCTTCGGCCAACTCCCGCAGCACCTTCGCCCGCTCGTGTTTGCAAGCCAGGCGACGGAGCAGCTCCAGCAGAGCCGCGGCCAAGAGCACGTAGAGCACGTAGGCCCACCACGTCTCCCACCAATGGGGATCTATCTCGATGGTGAGCACCCGCTCTTCCTTGCCCACAAAGCCATCGCCGTTGATGGCGAGCACATGCAGCACGTAGGTGCCGGTGGGCAATCCGGCGTAGTGGATGGTGTGGTCGCCCATCTTGCTGAAGACCCACTCCTTGTCCCAGCCCTCGAGTTTGTACTGCAGACGTATCTTCTCGGGCACATTATAGTTGTCCGTGGCCACTTGTATCTCGAAGTTGCTCACGTCCGAATTCAACCGGATGCGCTCGGCCGTGCCGATAATCTCCTCGAGGATGACGCGCTTGCCGTACTTACGGCCCACGACCACCGACTCATCGTCCACCAGCAGTCCGGTGAAGATGACCTTCGGCGATGTCTGGTCGAACTGTATGCTGTCGGGGTTGAAGACGTTGATACCATTGAGGCCGCCCAGCACGATCTCACCCAGCGAGGTGGAGCAGATGGCGCGCTCGTTGAGCTCATACTCCTGCAGGCCGTCCGAGCTATCGTAGTTGAAGATTTGGTTGCTTCCGCCATTCGCCGCGTTCTGCACCACGAGATTCGACAGTCCCTTGGCGGTGGTGACCCACAGGTTGTGGTTGTGGTCCTCGGCGATGCCGTACACCACGTTGTTGGAGAGTCCGTTCTGTTGATTGATGACGCTCAGCTGGTCGCTCTCGGGGTTGAAGATGTTGAGTCCAGAGCGTGTGCCGATCCAGATGTTGCCGTCCACGTCCTGGAAGAGTTGGTTCACGTAGGTGTTTGAGAACTCCTGTTCACCGCCCTTCAAGCCTGTGTAGTTACTTACCTGGAACGCGTCCGGTGTCACTACCGCGATGCCTTCGATGGATCCGACCAATATCTTTCCGTCGCGGCCTACCGCCAGGTCGGTCACATAGTCGGACACCAGTTGGTGTGAACTCACGGTGACGGCCACCGTCTTACCGTTCGTCTTGTCGTAACGGCGCAGTCCGCTGCCCATGAAGCCTATCCAGATGTATCCCTCGGCATCCTCCACCACGGAGGTGATGTTGCCCATGGTGTCGGCAAACGAGAGGTGGTTGAACCGCATGCCGTCGAACGTGTCGAGTCCCTTGCGGTAGGTGGCGATGTAGATGGTGCCATCGCTGGCCACAAACACTTTGTTAATGACCTCGCCTTCGTAAGCGGCCGCTCCGGGAACAGTCACCTTGGAAATAGTTCCTGTGGCACTGTCCCGACGGAAGAGGCCGTCGCCATTGGTTCCTATCCAAAGACAGCCGCGGCCCTTGTCCTCGCAGATGGAGGTGACGTCGCCCACATAGTTGAGGTTGAACTTGAAAAGGCTCTTATTATAATAGGATACACCCTTGCGCTGTGTACCAATCCACATGCTGCCGGTGTCGTCCTTGTAGAGTGTCTGTATGCTGTTGGTGTGCATCGAGCGCTTGTCCGTCTCGGAGGCGGTGAGCGTGTAGAGGCGTTTGTTGTTTCGGTCAATGACTATCAAACCGCTGCGCCCTGTGCCGATCCAGATGTTCCCGTCGTTGTCCTGCAACACGGAGGTGACCGTGCCTTCCAGCCTTGGTGCAGCGTCGCGGAT
>CAYZVH010000224.1:0-2139 GCA_964481755.1 uncultured Bacteroides sp.
TATACTGGAAAGATTCAATATCTACGATTGCTACTGATTCATTACAATAGAGGAAATACAAGCACTACGGATAGTGCCTTTAGAAATCCAGAAATCATCAAGGACGGAATCAAAGCAACTTGTCGTTTATATGAACTTGGTAAAACTCTCTATAAGGGAGTAAATGCGTGTAATATTGTTTTAGGTCTAGCAGAACAACAATTTGATGGTGCTTGCAAACTATTATGTTGCACATACCAACGGGTAAAAGATAAAAGGGAACTCGTGAAACTATTCCCTATTATGCATTCAAAATACAGAATGCTCGACTTTGCTATTCATCATACAAGGTTATTTTGCGTACTTTCCAACATTGGTGTGATTCCTTGTCGTATTGCAAGGTATTTACATCGTAAAATGCAAGTACGAAAGTACAAAGATTAAGCTGAGAGCCTCCCCCAATCCCTCCGCATCAGAAAGGTTAGAGAGTAACTCTCAGCATTTCAATCTCTCACCGCTAACCGATTCACCACATGGAATCAGCGAAAAGAAGGTTTAGACCCGAACAACCGACGGGCATCGAAACAGGGACATTCCTTGGGCGAGGTGCCCGGCAAGTCCCGGTGGCCCACCACCTGGGCTTGGGGGAAGAGCTTGCGCAGACCGGCGATGAGGTCCCGCATGCAGGACTCCTGCGCCGCTGTGAGCGTGTTGCGCGGATTGCCATCCTCGTCCAGGCCGCCCTCGTAGCAGATGCCGATGGAGCAGCGGTTGTAGGGCTTGCAGTGAGCACCTACCTCCAGCAGCCAACGGTGCTGGGTGAAGTCGCCATTGCGGCGGACGTAAAAGTGATACCCCACGGTGCGGAAGCCACGGGCACGATGGTCGGCCAACAGGCGCTCCGGCGTGTAGTCCACACTCGGCTTCGTGGCGGAGCAGTGGATGACGATGTACTTCACCGCCGAGGCCCCGGACATCATGTCGTCGAGGCCGAGCTTGCAAAGCGGGGTGAGCCACTGGCTCTGAGAGCCGCTCTCGTTGGCGGTCCCGAGTGCCACCCGTCTCATAGCAGGGAACCGATTGAGGATGAACAACTGCTGACGCCCAAGGCCGTCAGGGCGGCTATCAAAGCCTGAACGACCGCGTTGATGATCTCTTTCCACGACAGTCTGCTTTTTGTAGTATTACTCATAACAGAAGATACGATTTAAATGATTGATAGTAATTTGTTTGCTTTGACGGGAGCCCCCGGTCAGGGGTTCTATCCCACTGACCGGTCGCTCTCATCGCAGACTACCCACGGAGGGCTAGTCGATGTTTCCGCCCATGTCGTCGCCATCGGAGCCGGTGTCGCCTCCAGAGGGCGTGGAGCTGCTGCCGCTACCTCCCGAGGAAGAGCCACCCGAGGCCGACGAGCCGTCGGACGTGCCAGCGGTGATGTTCACCGTGAAGTCGCCACCGTTGGCGGCCTTCTGAGCGGCCACAGCGGCGTTCTGCACACTGCGGGAGGCCGTCAGGCGGAAGTTCGCCTCGTCCACCATGTTCTTCAGGTCGGCGCCGCGCGACCAGTTCACCGTCAGACAGGTGATGTTAGCTGCCGTGAACTCAGCCGCCGAGGGAGCGCCGGTGGAGCGGATGGCCGGATAGAAGGCTCCGAGGTCGCCCAGCTGCACCTTCTTGCCCTCCAGGATCATCTCCCGCAGACAGTCGAAGCTCTGGCACAGGATGGCCTTGATGTCGCCGCGGTTGTAGACCGAGCCGTGCTCGGCGATGTGGGTGGCAAACTCGTCGAGGGTCACTACCTCGGTCAGCTGAAGGGCCGCGTAGGCCTTCTTTGGAAACTCGTCCTTATCCTTACCCTGGTTCGGACGTACTGCTACAGAATAACTCAACATACGCTAAAAACTTTTTTCAGTGCTGTCGCCTCCAGCGAGGACGGCAGCGGGTTAATAACTAAGCACCTCTCCGTCGCGTGGAATGCGATGCTAAGTTTTGGGAAAAACAATCTGGTTGTTTTGGCTTACACAACCGGTTGTTTTGGCCGATACAACCGATTGTCTTGCGCCCTGCGAACCGTTGCCCCGATGTGTGTGGCTCATCGTTTCCCGCTTCGGATTGGATAGTGCAAAGGTAGTGCACCGGCCCCGCGCCACTGACCGC
>CAYZVH010000224.1:2239-4042 GCA_964481755.1 uncultured Bacteroides sp.
GCGTCGGGGAAATAGAGCGTGGCCAGCTCTTGCTTGTTGTATGATTTGATTTCCATAGTCTGAATGTTTGTTGTTTGCTCAAAGCAGCCATGATTGATACTTGGGGTTTGGTCCCTGATTTCCTTCAGAAGCATGTCACATGACAGATATGACAGATGTTTTTCAAGAGTTGTATATAGAATCAGATAGATGGTTTCAAAAAACGTTAACCTGATTTTCCTGTGCGTACGCACGAGGGAAAGTTCGAAATCAAGTGTCATATCTGACATGTGTCATGGCCTAACCAGGGTCCGCCGAAGGATCGGTGGAGTCGTCGTCGGCTGGGTAGTCGTCGACAATCTCTTCACAGTCAAGCACTTGTCGTTTCTGGAAGGCACGGATTTCGTCCCCCGTGCGACAGATGGCTATGAACCCGCGGCCGGTGTAGGTGCGCACCCGCTTGAACCCCAGTTCGACGAAGGCACGCCCCAGGTTCACGTCGCTCAGCTTCTGGCTGATGCCACAGCTGATGAGCTGCAGGGCCCGGGCTACGGACACGAACTCCCCCTTCTCCTCGCCTGTGGGCTTGCGGAAGAACAGTTCCACAAGCTCCTTCTCCAGACGAGGAGTCTCGAAGTGCTGGTTGCGCTGGTTCAGCTCCTGCACCTCCTCACGTGTGAACCAGTAGACGAAGCCCTCCCGATAGAGCTTCGCCGCCTGGGCATAGATTCCCTCATAGGGGAACGGGTGGTCGCGGGGCGACACGATGCTCTCCACCTCGAAGGGCAGCCATCGACGGTTGCCCGTGGGGTCGGTCAGGAAGGCCACATTGTTGCCCGTGCCACAAAACGAGGCAATGTGCTTCCGGTGCTCGTGATAGTGGGCGTAGGCCGCCCGCTCGTCGATGCTGGTCATCGTCACCGCCGCCTTCAGCTGGTTCAGCTCGGCGGGCCGCATGGTGTCCAGCTCCTCGCAACAGACCAGTCCGTACTGCGCCAGCGTCAGCAGGTCGTCGCGCCCCATGCGGTTGGCGTTGGTCTTCGTGTAGAAGTATCGCTTCAGCCGTGGCGGCAGCAGGTAGTTGAACCACGTCGTCTTGTACGCGCCCTGCTGGCCAATGAGCACCAGGATGACGTTGTTCACCACGTCGTCGCTCAGCCAGGCCGCCACCATGGCCACCATCCACTTACACAGGTAATGATACCACAACTCCTGCTGCCTCTTGCCGCCCTTCACGCGCACCGTCTCGGCCAACAGCCTGAGATAGTCCGTCCCGTCGGCCGGCGGCAGGCTGTCCAGATAGTCGCTGAAGGGGTTGAACTGGGGCACGTAGTCCGACTCTATCAACCGGTAGATGTCCTGCACCGACACCTTCGACACTTGGGACATCTCGCTCCAGAGCGAGTTCACCACCCGGTCGTTCACCGGCAGCCACAGGCGCTCCTCCTTGGGTGGGGGAATGCTCAGCGCCGCCCCGCCGCTGTCCGTCCGGGGCGTTTGGGAGCCACTAGGGACTGCTCCGGGCTCGCCCTCATCCTCATCCGGTGGGGGTGGATCCTCCGGGCCGCCGGAGTCGCCCGCCCAGGGTGGAAGAGGGCCTCTCGGAATGGTTCCGGTCCCATCGGTGGGTGGTCCCTCGGTCAGCGCAGCGTCGTCGGAGATGGCGGCGCCGCTCTTCAGCCGATACTCCGCCCGGCAGGTGATCACGTTGTAGCGCAGCTCGATGCGGCGGCTGAGGAAGGCCTTTATCTCGTCCACCCCGGCCCATTGGCGGTCGCCGGTGCGCGCAGGCTTCTCGGCATCGTCCCCGGTGCGCGCCGCCAC
>CAYZVH010000225.1:0-4040 GCA_964481755.1 uncultured Bacteroides sp.
ACTTCAGCGACGTATCCTTCTTCTGCCGCTACTTCAAACGCCACACGGGCAAGTCGCCCATGAGCCTTCGCAATAGCAAGGAGTAGCCAGGGCCCTATCTCTTCCTCAGCACCAACCAAGGTGCCACGCCGTGGTGCTTGCTGTTGCGGTACTCTGCCGCCTCGTCGGAGTAGATGATGCTGCCGTCGCTGTTGCGGAAGAAGCCCGACAGCGAGTGGTTGCCGCCGGTCAGGTAGATGGCGTCCACGAAACCATATTCGCGCAGCGCGTCGGCAAAGTCCCACAACGTTTCGGCATAGCGGGTCTCCACGATGTAGAGGCGGTCGTCGTCCATGCGTGCCAACGCCTTGCGGCCTACCTTGCCGTGGAGGTAGAAGCGCTTGGGCAACTCTCCGTTGGAGAGCAGCATGAACTGGCGGAAGTATGAGCCTTTGTTCTCCTCCACATAGCGGCGTACCTTGTCGCTACGCGAGATGCCAATCACCATCTTGTCGCCCACGATGGCGCAATAACCCAGGCGTGAAACGTTGCGTTGCAACCGCTCTCCGTCGATGACCAAGCTACCGATGTGCTTACCCTTCACGGTGTAGTCCGATGTGCGGGTGTACATCAGCAACCTCTGGTCTGTGGTGTCAGGCTCCTCCAACGTCATCTCCGCCTGCACGTTGCGCAGCTCGAACATGTTGAGGGCCACGCCTAGGATGGAGTCGCTCGTCAGCACGATGGCTGACTCTCCGCCCGGTGCGGGGGTGGCGCTTTCCAGTTTGTCGATGTTCTCCTGGGGTGTGACCGACACACTTACACCTATATTATAGTAGTAGCGGTAGATGCGCAATGCCTCGTAGCAAACCAGTGACAGCAGGGCGGCCCCCACGATGGCGAGGGTGTACCTCACCCAACGCTTCGCGATGAAGCGGCTCTTCTTCCGTTGCCCCGCGTCAATCGTCTCGTCGTAGTCTCTGACGCGTCTGAAATTGGTGAGCACTTTCGTCTCGGACGGTGTGGCGACATTCTCCTTCTCGGGTTCGTCGTCGGTCTCTATAGTGATGACGGGCTCCTCGTCGAGCAGCGTCTCCTGGTTCTCGGTAGAGGAGTTGTCCTCGTCGTCAATCACGATAAAGGGTTTATCGTGAATCTTCAGCTTATCGTTATTGAGTAGTATCATTTGTTGTCTCCTTCCTGTTCCAAAACGGTTTTCAAATCTTTCAGAGCCTCTTTGGATGCCTTCAGCATGAAGTCGGCGCTCATGCGGTGGTCCATGAGCAGCAGACTCTGTGAGCCGATGTTGATGGCGTAGATGTAGTTCTTGTTCACGATGAGGCTTTTGCCCACGCGCACGAAGAACTTGTCCTGCAGTTGGTTCAGTGCGTCCACGAAGTAGTTGAGCTGAAACGTCATGGTCACCACCTTCCCGTTGAAGAGGTAGATGTCCGAGTAGTTGCCCGATGCCTTGATGAAGGCGATGTCATCGGTCGGCACCCTGACCAGCTCTGCTGATGTTGAGATTTTCAGTCTTTCCATTGACAAGTATTTCATTTATATCTTACGGATGTCCGTCTCCAGTCCGTGAAGCACGTCCTCCGGTTAGACAGTACAAAGATAATGCAAATCGAATGCAGAATAACAAGCTTGCTTGATTATTATGCTGAGATGCCGCTTATCTTCTCCAAAGATAACTATTCCTCTGAGAAGTCCTCCTCACATCCCCGTCCTTTTGTATGAAATAGGGCGTAGGATGTATGAAATAGGTCAGCGCACCCGCTCCGCTATTGTACGGATGGCATACTCCGATGTCCGCTCCTCGAATTCTTTTGTACTGTGATCCTCCTCCCAATATGATTGTGCTATCGCTTTGCAGCAATCACTTACATACTCGTCCGTCATAGGGTCGGCATCGGCTCCATAGCGCTTGCAAACATGTTCATACAATTTTTTATACCTATTTTCTATTGGATCCAAGTCGCTGAGGGATATGCGCACAATGTGGAACTCGGCATCGGGGTGACTCTTCATAAACTCGTCTTGTGACTTATGTAGATAGAATGGGGTGTTGCCGTCCTTCAGACTGCCCACTGAGGTCTTCACGTCTACAAACACATGGTCCTTCTTCAGCTCAAAGTCGTACGCACCAACACCTCTCATAGCGGCATAGTCGTACTCTTTTTCCTTAGTGAGGAGATATCCCATGTATAATTGCTCTCCCAGGTAACCGATAATCTTATTGACTTTGGCCTCCTTCTCCTCGTCGAGCAGTTGCACTATCTTTTCTTTGTTCTGGGCCAGTCGCTCCAGTTTCTCCTTATTTAGGAAGTTGATTAACTCTTTGATTGGATTGTTCATATCTATTAGTTTAGTAAGTTCGTCATCGTTGAATTCTTTGGTCAGATTGTTGATTTTGTCGAGGTTCTTGGCTGTGTCCTCGGTGATGGTGTTCAGCACTTGCTGCGCCAAGGTCTTGTCCTGAATGGTGCCCAGGGTTAGCGAGGACTTTCCGCTCCCTTGCTCCCATTGGTCGACGTACAGTGCCTGCAGGGCGATGAAGGGCTCTTTGAAGAAATCCGCCTCGGCGATGTGCTTGGCTACGCACTTCAGTACGGACAGTCCCTCGTCGTTGGGGTGCTTCACGATCACCGCCTTGTTTCTCACCGAACCGAACTCGGCGTTGGAGGATTGGTCTTCGAAGACGCTCCCGTTGGCATCCCTGATGCAGAAACTCATGGAGATGTCCTTGTCCGTGACTTGTATGGTGATGCCTTTCGACTCGGGCGTGGATTTCCACTGGTCGTACACGTCGTCGTGATACTCCTGATGCTCCACCGTGTCGCTGACGGCGGTCTGTATTGTCCAGACGGAAGAATCGGTATACCTGTTGGGTACGCTTTTGCTATCGCAGGCATAGACAACGTGGTCTTTTATGAACTCAGCCAACACCTTGTTGCTTTGCAGACGTTTCTCTAACAGCGAGCCGTACTCTTTCGGCGACAGGAACGCGCTCTCGGCCTGATATCTCTCAAGGGTGAATGTGGCGTGTCGTGTGTCTTTCCCCTCATTGGTCGGAGCCACCTCTCCCGTGTACCTTAGGAAGGGACTGTCGTTGAAACTGGATGGCAAGGACTCCACGAGTTGCATCATCGTGGCATAGCGGTTCGATTTGTAGAGGTAGGTCAACCCCTTGTCGATAGCCCACTCGAACAGGTCGTCCAGGTGGTCCGCGATAGCTCTCTCCTTAAGGTTGAGGCTTCCCTTGTACGCCGCATCGTCAAGCAGCGACTTGCGGATGACGATGTCAGACCGGCTCTTTGTGCCGAGGCGGCTGAACAACGGCAGGATTCCTGGATGCTCGTCTATCCACTGTTGCAGGGCCTTGGGCAACTTCTCCGCTTCGGTCAACAACTCAAGTGGCGCATAGACCTGGGTGTCCAAGTCAGCGTCCGCTATCCGGAAGTACTTGTCGAACCCCACGAAATTGTTGTCGAGCACCATCTGCAGCGCATCCTCCAGTCGCTCACCCTCTTTAATCTCCAGATTGTCGTAATCGGCATTGTTGGCGATTGAATAGTGGAGGCAGAACTGGAGTTGCTCCACGGTTAGATACGTGTCCTTTAATGCCTCGTAGAGGCTTTCAGCTGTCACCTCGTTTTCCCTGTCCCCGTAGAACCTCTTCTTGAATCGGTCCACATCGCGGGACGATGGCAAACAACGGGTGAAGGAGTCGATGGTCTCGTTTTGTTTCTCATAACTGTCGTCCAATTCGTAGAGGTCGTACCGCTTTTGTTCCACCCACACGTCTTGTGAGGTGATGGAGTCCGGCAGTCTGTAACCATTGTGGCGTATCAATTCCAGTAACCTTCCGGTATAGTCGCCGCCAGTGTACGTCATGGCAAAGTCGATGAGTTGCCACTCCAAATCTGTAGCGCTCAGTTTCGTGTTGATGTCGATGTCTCCAAGTCGATTGAAAAAACCACTGATGACGTTGTCATTGGATCGCTTGACCAAAGGCAGCAGTAGTATCGGTCGCTTACATAACTTGATGGCAAACA
>CAYZVH010000226.1:0-4037 GCA_964481755.1 uncultured Bacteroides sp.
GGGGGCTCCCTATATATAATAAGGTATAGTCGGAGGGAAACGCCGAAGACCTTATGCGCTACAGCGTCACGCCATTCTTGAAGATGGCAATCTCGCGGTAACCCTTCTTCTCGTTGTTCACCAACTCACCGCTCGCTACACGGATGATGTAGTCGATGAAACGCTCGCAGGTCTTCTCCATCGGCTCGTTCTCCACTATCACTCCGGCATTGAAGTCAATCCACGTCGGCTTGTTGGCGGCGAGGTTGGAGTTGGTGGAGATCTTCATCGTAGGTACGTAGGTGCCGAAAGGCGTGCCGCGGCCTGTGGTGAAGAGCACCATGTGGCAACCGCACGAAGCCAATGCTGTGGACGCTACCAGGTCGTTGCCCGGAGCGGACAGCAGGTTGAGTCCCTTCACGCTCAGACGGTCGCCGTAAGGCATCACACCCATCACGTAGCTCTTGCCGCACTTCTGTGTGCAACCCAGCGCCTTCTCCTCCAACGTGGAGATGCCGCCCGCCTTGTTGCCCGGTGAGGGATTCTCGCCGACAGGCTCGCCGTGGGAGAGGAAGTAGGACTTGAAGTCGTTGATGAGGCTGACGGTCTGGTCGAACAGTTCCGGTGTCTTGCAGCGGTTCATCAGGATGGTCTCCGCACCGAACATCTCAGGTACCTCGGTCAGCACCGACGTGCCGCCCTGTGCGATGAGGAAGTCCGAGAACATGCCCAGCAACGGGTTGGCGGTGATGCCCGAGAATCCGTCGGAGCCGCCACACTTCAGACCCACGCGCAGTTCCGACAGGGGAACATCCTCGCGCACATCCTTGCTGGCCACGGCGTAGAGGCGACGCAGGATGGCCATGCCCTCCTCAATCTCGTCGTGCACCTTCTGTGTGGTCATGTACTGCACACGCTCCGGGTCCACCTCGCCAACGAACTCCTTGAACACGTCCGGCTGGTTGTTCTCACAACCCAAGCTCACCACCAACACGGCTCCGGCGTTGGGGTGCTTCACCATGTCGCGCAGAATCTTCTTCGTGTTCTCGTGGTCGTCGCCCAGCTGCGAGCAGCCATAGTTGTGGGGGAAGGATACGATGGCGTCCACGCCCCGCGACTGAGTCTCCTGGCGCAGCTTCTCGGCCAACTGGTTGGCGATGCCGTTCACACAACCCACGGTAGGGATGATCCAAATCTCGTTGCGCACGCCCACGTCGCCGTTCTTGCGGCGATAGCCTTTGAAGGTGAGGTCCTTGTGGGGGATGTCGAGGTTCACGGTCACCGGGTTGTAGGTGTAGCTGAGCAGTCCGGCAAGGTTGGTCTTCACCTTGTGCTCGTTGATCCAGTCACCCTGGCGGATAGCCTCTTTGGCATGACCGATGGGGTAGCCGTACTTGATGATGTTCTCTCCCTCGGCGAAGTCCTTGAGGGCAACCTTGTGTCCGGCGGGCACGTCCTGGTTGACGTGTATGTCCACCCCGTCCACGGTGATGGTCTGCCCGGCCTTGAGGTCCGAGATGGCCACGGCCACGTTGTCGGCCACGTTAATCTTCAGATACTTTGTTTCCATGTTATTGTTTTATAATAAGTTATGTTATGTCACGCAGTAAATCGGGCTACGAATATAGGCATTATTTCGGTACCTTCCACACTTTGAGAGGAAAAAATGCACGCGGAGTGTGTTCGGACACAATTTTCTTAAAATTCACGGGAAATCTATTGTGCATTCATATATAATATTTATATTTGCCGCAAAACTGCGGAGCCGAGGTTGGGCGCACTGTGTCCGGCAAGTGGTTAAGTGGTTCGCATAAAGAGAATAAAAGCTTAGAATACTAATAACTAAAAGACAAAAGAATTATGGGAAAAGTCGTAACTTTAGGAGAAATCATGTTGAGATTGTCGACTCCGGGACAGAAGCGTTTCGTGCAGTCTGACGTGTTCGATGTAGTGTATGGTGGCGGTGAGGCCAATGTGGCAGTGAGCTGCGCCAACTATGGCCACGAGGCTTACTTCGTGACGAAATTGCCGAAACACGAGATTGGTCAGTCTGCAGTGAACGCGCTGAGACGCTTCGGTGTGAAGACCGACTACATCGCACGCGGCGGCGACCGTGTGGGTATCTACTACCTGGAGACAGGCGCTTCGATGCGTCCGAGCAAGGTCATCTACGACCGCGCACACTCTGCCATCGCCGAGGCCGATCCTTCTGATTTCGATTTCGACGCCATCATGAAGGGCGCTGACTGGTTCCACTGGTCGGGCATCACTCCCGCTATCAGCGACAAGGCTGCCGAGCTCACACGCTTGGCTTGCGAGGCTGCTAAACGCAACGGCGTGACCGTGTCCGTAGACCTCAACTTCCGCAAGAAACTGTGGACAAAGGAGAAAGCACAGTCCATCATGAAACCTCTGATGAAATATGTGGACGTCTGCATCGGCAACGAGGAAGACGCTGAGCTCTGCCTGGGCTTCAAACCCGACGCTGACGTGGAAGGTGGCAAGACAGACGCCGAAGGCTACAAGGGCATCTTCAAGGCCATGGCCAAGGAGTTCGGATTCAAATATGTGATCTCCACCCTGCGCGAGAGCTTCTCGGCTACACACAACGGCTGGAAGGCTATGATCTACAACGGCGAGGAGTTCTACGAGTCGAAGCGCTACGACATCAACCCGATTATCGACCGTGTGGGTGGTGGCGACTCATTCTCAGGTGGTATCATCCACGGCTTGCTGACGAAACCCAACCAGGGCGCTGCCCTCGAGTTCGCTGTGGCCGCTTCGGCTCTGAAGCACACCATCAACGGCGACTTCAATATGGTGTCCGTTGAGGAGGTAGAGGCACTGGCAGGCGGCGACGCAAGCGGTCGTGTACAACGTTAAACAGTTCAACCTTTAAAATATAACCTAAACAACCATGTAAGTAGGAGCGTCGCCGGGAGTGGCCGACGCTCCGCCTTACTCCAATTCGTAAAAGAAGAATATGGCAAGATTCGATAAACTGGCCGTGCTGAACAAGATTGGTTCAACCGGTATGGTACCTGTGTTCTACCACAAAGACGCAGAAATAGCAAAGAAGGTGGTGAAGGCCTGCTACGATGGTGGCGTGCGTGCCTTCGAGTTTACCAACCGTGGCGACTTCGCTCACGAGGTGTTTGCCGAGGTGGTGAAGTTCGCTGCCAAGGAATGCCCCGAGATGGCTCTCGGCGTAGGCTCTGTAGTGGACCCCGCAACAGCCGCCCTCTACCTGCAGCTGGGTGCCAACTTCGTGGTTGGTCCGCTGTTCAACCCCGAAATCGCCAAGATCTGCAACCGTCGCCTCGTGGCTTACACACCGGGCTGCGGCAGTGTGTCTGAGGTTGGTTTTGCTCAGGAGGCCGGATGCGACCTGTGCAAGATATTCCCGGGCGACGTGCTCGGCCCGAAACTTGTGAAGGGTCTGTTGGCTCCGATGCCTTGGTCGAAACTGATGGTTACCGGCGGTGTGGAGCCGACCGAGGAGAACCTCACCTCATGGATCAAAGCCGGCGTGTTCTGCGTAGGTATGGGCTCTAAGCTCTTCCCGAAGGACAAAGTGGCTGCTGAGGACTGGGCTTACGTGACCGACAAGTGCAAGGAAGCCCTGGGTTACATCGCCGCTGCGCGCAAGTAACAATCGTCGGCGTGCGGCGACAAGTTGCCGCGCACTGACTTGAACATACCATAGGCCACCCTCCGTCGGTGCGGACATCCCGCATGGGCAGAGGGTGGCTTTTCTTGTGCCCCCACCCGAAATACCTATAAATGATGATTGCCCCATTGCGAGGAAAGCAGTACCTTTGCCCCCATAGAAACAATTTAGAACCCCAATCGAAGACTATGACTTTAGGAATGAAATACCGGCCGGAGGACAAGATGAGCGACCTCATCAGCAACGACTATAAACTGCTGCTGGTGATGAGCCGATTCGGCCTGTCACTCGGCTTTGGCGACAAGACTGTGAAGGAAGTGTGCGAGGAACAGGGAGTGGACACCTCCACCTTCCTGGCCGTGGCCAACTTCATGCAGGAGGAGACCGA
>CAYZVH010000227.1:0-4037 GCA_964481755.1 uncultured Bacteroides sp.
GTCCCCCGTTGTGTATCCACCCCCATCCACACTCCATAGCTTATCAGAATTTGGTCTTGTCGTGCGACGGTGATTCGTTTGGCGAAAGGAGCAAGCCGGTCTGCTGTAACCTGAAGAGGAAGCACGCGTTCCTCCCTCCTTTTGTTCTATACCCCGACATTGCGAGCACCTTCGTGTACATGAAAGACGGAACAGCGGAATGGACCGAAGATCCGGAGCCGCCCGGATCGCCTGGGAGTGCCACAAGGATACTCGGACTCAACAGCTCCGTGCTGAAGATGGTACGCCGGATATGGTTCTTCTGCAACGACCTCGGGATGGACCCGCGCATCACTCCGAAAGAGATTGTGGTGAACACCATGATGGGGTATATAGCATCTCCCGACACATCGGAACGGGAGACCAATATGCTGTTGAATTTCAAAATCGAGAAATACTGGAAGCTCCTGCTTGAGTATGATGCTTTCGCAGCCATTAAGCATAGATGAATGTGGCAATGGTGCCTTTCTAACCCTAAAAAAACATAATGGTGGACGGCTGTGGAACAAAATGCCTATATTTGCTCCATCAAAAAAACACACACCACTGTTACACATAACCGCTAATGAAACACAAACTACTCCTCACAGCCTTGGCGCTGTGCACCGGCCTCACACTCAGTGTGGCGCAGCAGAAACCCTGGCAATCGCTCCACTACCCGACAATGAAGGACCTGGAGCGCAACTTCGCCGCTCCGTCGAACGACTACGCCAACCACGTCATCTGGGGGCTCCAGGGCAACATCACCCACGACGTCATCTGCCGCAACCTCGACTCCATACGCTCCCACGGCTTCCGCAACGTCATCATCGAGCCCGGCTACGGCATGCCCTGCAAATACCTCTCCGACGCCTACTTCCGCATGGTGGCCGACATCCTGGCCCAGGTGAAGGCCCGTGGCATGAAGATGTGGATCATCGACGAGGGCAAATACCCCTCGGGCTTCGCCGGCGGCCTCTTCAGCCAACTGCGGCCCGACCTCCGCATGCAGGCCCTCACACTCGAGGGCGACAGCGTGAAGGTGGCCTTCCGCACCGGACAGACCCGCTGCGTGAACGACTCCACCGGGGCCAAGACCACCCTCAACTCCCTCATGGACTACATGAACCCCGAGGCCACCCGGCAGTTCCTCAGCTGGACCCACGAGGGCTACAAACGCACGCTGGGCGACGAGATGGGACGCACCGTCCTCGGCTTCCGGGGCGACGAACCCGACTACGGCCCGCTGGCCTACACCCCCGGCCTGCTCGACACCTTCCGCGTGGCCAAGGGCTACGACCCCACACCTTACCTCCGGTCGCTCTTCAGCGACGGGGGCACCCTACAGGAACGCCTTTTCCGCGCCGACTACTGGGACGTGTGGTCGCGCCTCTTCGCCGACAACTACTTCCGCCTCGAGACCGAGTGGTGCGAGCGCAACGGCATGGCCCACATCACCCACCTCAACAACGACCACCGCATGGAACGCTGCGTACGCTGCAGCGGCTCCCTGTTCCGCTGCCTGCGCCAGGTGACCATCCCCGGCGTGGACGCCATCTGGAACCAAGTGTGGCCCGACACCATCAACGACTTCCCCAAGTTCGCCTCCTCCGTGGCCCATGCCTGGGGCAAGCCCCGTGTCTTTAGCGAGTCGTTCGCCGCCTACTTCAACGACCCCGACATCCCCCAGGCCAAGTATGTGCTCGACTATCAATACGCCCGGGGCATCAACTTCTTCGAGTTCATGTTCTGGTCCGCCGACGCCAACGGCCAGGGCTCGTGGCTCTCGCAGCCCGGCATGAAGCCCCTCAACGACTATGCCAACCGCGCCTCCTACCTACTGTCGCAAGGCAAGCCCGGCGCGCGCGTGGCCATCTACTACCCCCAGTCCTCCCTCTGGATGCGCGACGACCACATAGCCGTGCGCAACCGCCGCATCTCGCACCTCCTGCTGCGCCAACACTACGACTTCGACTATCTCGACGACGACGCCCTGACGGAGGGCGTCACCCTGGGCAACGGATGGATGGAGAACCGCAGCGGCCAACAGTACACCACCCTCGTCATCCCCTCGTGCGACGTGTTGCCCGAGGCCACCTGGCGTGTCATCAAGGAGTTCCGCGCGCGCGGCGGCAAGGTGCTCGTGTGGGGCTCCATGCCCTACCTGCTCGCCCGGTCGTCTTACCGCGACAGCCAACCCTTCCCCCTCGACAGCCTCGCCGGCGCCTGGGAGTCGCAGGACTACTTCACCCCCACCGTGGCGGCCGCCATGCCCCGTCAGGAGATCACCTTCGTCAACGACCAGCAGCCCTGTCTCAACACCGCCCCGCGCCGTGGCGACGAGCCTAAGCACCTGCCTTACGACCAGACCCAGGAGCTCACCTACCACCACCGCACACTGCCCACGGGCGACATCTACTTCATCTTCAACGAGGGCAACCGCCAGCAGCGCTTCTATGCCGGACTCGACAACGTCGGCTCCGTGAAACTATATGATGGCTATACCGGCCAGACGACCACCCTGCCGACCACCGTCCGGGAGGGCCGCACCTGGGTGCACCTCGAGATGAAGCCCTGGGAGAGCGTGCTGCTCGTGCTGGAGAAAGGCACGACGACCTACGCCACGGCTGACTTCCCCGCCATCCGTGCCAACGGCACCGACGCGGACACCCGTGCCCTGCAGGCCGCCATCGACACCATACAATCCCGGGGCGGCGGCACCCTCCGCCTCACCCGTGGACGCTACCTCACCGGCGCGCTCTTCTTCCCGCTGGGCGTCAACCTCCATCTGGACAAGGGTGCCACCATCGTCTCCACCGAGTCGGAGGCCGACTTCCCCGTCATCCCCACCCGTTTCGAGGGCATCGAGCAACCCTGGCGCTGCGCCCTGCTCAACTTCACCGACAACCGTGGCGCGGTCATCTCCGGCCAGGGCACTGTCGACGGCCGTGGTGTGGCGTGGAAGAGCCACGACTTCTATCCCGCTGGCCGTCCGCGGCTCATCTGCCTCACGCGGTGTGATGGCGCCCGTGTCACCGGCATCCACCTGCGCGACCAAGCCTCGTGGGGGCTCCACGTGCTCTATAGCGACAGCGTCCAGATCGACAACCTCAACATCGTGGCCGAGCACACCATACCCAGCTCCGACGGCATCGACATCGACTCGTCCACCCGCGTCCACATCCACCACTGCTACATCGAGGACAACGACGACTGCATCTCGCTGAAGGCCGGCAAGGACGACGACGGCCGCCGTGTGAACCTGCCCACCACCGACGTGCTGGTGGAGCACTGCCGCTTCGGCTACGGCCATAGCGGGGTAGACATGGGCAGCGAGGTGACGGGCGGCATCCGTGGCGTGGTGGTGCGCCATTGCTACATGGGTCCCGGCAACAGCGGCGTGGTGCGCATCAAGTCGCAGCCCAGCCGTGGCGGTTACGTGCGCGACATCCTTTTCAGCGACATCACCGTCGACGGTGTCGGCACCCTGATGGACGTCAACCTCGAGTGGCGCATGGTGCCTCCCATAGCCCCCGCGGCTCCCGTGCCCACCCAGCTCAGCGGCATCGTGCTGGAGAACATCCACGGCACCTGTCTGCGTGCCGGCCGCATCAAGGGCGCCCCCAACAACCCCGTGCGTGGCATTCGTTTCGTTGACTGCCGCGTGAAGACCGGCGAGCCCCTTCAGCTCCAGTACGCCGACGATGTGGACCTCTCCGGCATCACATGGGGCGAACTTAAGACTAAAAGTCGTTGAAGGTTTTACGTTGTAAACGTTGAAAGTTTTGTGTTTTAGGTTTTATGTTGGAAGACGAGACTAAATGTCGTTGAAAGCTTTATGTTTTAGGTTTTGGGTTAGAAACCAAGAGTCTAAAGACGTTGGTTTTTCGTGAGGAGTCCGAGGCACTTGTAACACAAAACCTAAAACCTTTAACGGCCGAAGGCCCTGTAACCTTCAACATCGAGTAGGACCTGCCGCAGCTTGCTGCGTAGAAAAAAATATCGGCAGCCCTTTAGGG
>CAYZVH010000228.1:0-4031 GCA_964481755.1 uncultured Bacteroides sp.
CTGATGGCTGACCGCGTACACAAAAGTCTGCTCAATGCGAAGGTGAACTTGCTGTTCTATTTCCTCTCGCTCTTCTTCGCCTTCTTCTCGCGCGACATCTTCTTGCGTTGCCTGGGAGCCGAGTTCATCGGTCTGACAGGTACGCTGGGCAACATACTGGGGTACCTCAACCTGGCGGAGCTGGGCATCGGGGCGGCCATCAGCTACTTCCTCTATAAACCCCTGCAGTCCGGCAACAGGGAGCAGATCAACGAGGTGATGGCCGTCTTTGGCTACCTCTACCGCCGCATCGGCTACTTCATACTGGGCGCGGGCGTGCTGCTGAGCTGCTTCTTCCCGCTCATCTTCGCCAAGGAAGAGCTGGGCATGGGCATCATCTACTTCGCCTTCTACTCCTTCCTGGGCTCCTCGCTCATAGGCTACTTCATCAACTACCGTCAGATACTGCTCACCGCCGACCAGAAAAACTACTTGGTGGCCATCTACTTCCAGTCGGCCGGGCTGGTGAAGACCGCCCTGCAGATATTCCTGGCCTACTACTGGCGCAACTTCTTCGTGTGGGTGGGCGTGGAGTTCGTCTTCGGTATACTCTGCTGCATCGTGCTCAACTGGAAGATAAACCAGGAATATCCGTGGCTGAAACCTTCCGTCGGCCAAGGCAAGGCGCTACTGGCGAAATATCCCCAGATACTGACCAACACCAAGCAGGTGTTCATCCACAAGATAAAGGACTTCCTGCTCTCGCGCAGCGACGAGATCATGGTCTACGCCTTCGTGTCGCTGAAGATGGTGGCCTACTATGGCAACTACACCATGATTATCACCAAGCTGTCGCTGCTCTTCACCTCTGCGTTGGATGGTGTGAGCGCCGGTGTGGGCAACCTGGTGGCCGAGGGCGACAAGCGCAACATGATGAAGGTCTTCTGGGAACTCATGACCATCCGCCATTTCGTGGCCGGACTGATGTGCTTCAGCCTCTACTTCCTGATGGAACCCTTCGTCAGCCTGTGGCTGGGCGACCAGTATATCCTCGACCGCACCATCCTCGTGCTGCTGCTCGTATACCTATATATAAACCAGAGTCGCGGAGTGGTGGACATGTTCAACCATGCCCACGGACTCTATGCCGACACGTGGTCCGCCTGGGTGGAGTTGGTACTGAACGTCGGTGTCACCCTGGCCGTGGCGCTCCACTACGGCATCATCGGTATCCTGCTGGGAAAGATTGTCAGCGTGACGGTCATCGTCATCTTCTGGAAACCCTACTACCTCTTCTCGCAGGGACTGAAGCTGCCGATAGGTGTCTATTGGAAAGGTGCGGTGAAGTACTACCTCATCTTCGCCGTCTCCTTCTTCTGCGGCAGCCTGGTGTCGGGCTATGTCCCCATCACGCCGTCCGACAGCTACCTCCACTGGGTGCTCTATGCCCTCATCCTGGTCGTGGTCTACCTGCTGGTGAACCTCACGCTGCTCTACCTCTTTGCCAACGGTGCCAAGAGTTGTGTGACGCGCATCCGGGGTATGTTTCCGTTTAAGCGTTGAGACGCTGGCAGGAGACATCTTGCCCCCTCGCTGACAGATTTCGGGGGGCGGATGAGGCTGCCGATGGAGACGATTGGAAGCGAATTTGTTAATTGTTCCTTTTTTCTTTCCGAAAATATTTGGTCATGTCGTTGAAACTATCTACTTTTGGCACATTAAGCTTGGACCGCACTGCCGATTGGCGGCAGACGAAGCACCGCGGACCGCGTGGCCACAGCATGACAGTGAGGCGGCAACGGTCGGTGGAGCCTGCGGGGACTGGGCTACGAGAAGAAATTTTTGAATAACAATAAACTAAGACGCAAGACATGAAGAAATCATGGCTATCTATGGCGGCCCTCGCCCTCATCGTGGCAGGCTGCTCGTCCAGCGAGGAGAACACCCCGCAGGAACTCGCGGACACACCCATCACGGTGAACGCTTCCGTTAACCCATTGTCAACGCGCGCAGGATACTCATCCAGTGAACTGCCCGCAAGTTTCAACCTCAAGATCACCAACAGTCAAAACTCCAGCTATAGCTACGACGTGACTATGAAACCCGCCGTGGGCGACGTGCCCTGGCTGGCATACGACGCCGAGGGCAACACCAAGCTGATGCTCTGGATGGACAATGAGACCACCGTGGACGTGAAGGCATCCACCTTCCGCATTTCCGACGATGCTGTCACCTTGGAAGCCGAAGCCGACCAGACCGACGCTGCCAACGTGAAGAAGTCCGACCACCTCATGTGGAACAACACCGCACAGAAGCCCTCTGGTGAAGGCATCAGCGTGGAGCTCAACCACGTGATGACGAAAGTCAACATCACCGTCACCTTGGGCGACCAGTACGACGGCACCCCCAACCCCATCACCGCCGTCACCATCTGCGGCACCAAAGCCTCCGCATCGTTCCACCGCACCAACGGATGGACAGTGGACGCCACCGCGGCAGCTGCCGAAATCAAGGCTTTTGACCTGAAGGACTTCACAGCCGTGGGCGGCGACGTGAAGAACGCCATCGCCAAGTACGAGGTCATCCTCGTGCCGCAGACCGTGGCGAAGGGACAGTTCTCGGTGAAGCTCGCCATCGCTGGCGAAACCTACACCTGGACCTCCGATGAGGACGTGGTGATGAACCAAGGCGAATGCCACGAACTGAAGCTGGTAGCCGGCAAGGATAAAGTGGTAGGCTTCGGCTTCACACCTATGGATTGGGCTGAGACGAGCTCCAAAATAACAACCGATTAACTCCGAAAACAGATATGAAGACATTCAGTAAACTATACCTCATGGCGGCCGCCGCGCTCGGCCTGGCCGCTTGTAACAGCGAGGAGGACTTCCTCGCCGCCTTCAACGACGACCCCAACGCCGTGCACTTCAGTGTGCAGATAGGCGAAGGCAACATAGCTCAGAAGGAGACCAAGGTAGACCCCTTCAAGACCATCGACCCTGTGTTCGAGGCTGGAGACAAGATTTCCGTGGAGGCAGGCAAACAGAGCGCCGTCAACTATACGCTGACCGACGGCGCATGGGTGCCCGAGACCGGCAAGTACCTCCTCTGGGAGACCGATAAGAACCTTCAGTTCCGAGCCTACTACCCCGTGGTGACAGGCGCGTCGCTCACCGACTTCGCGATGCCCGCCAGCTATGCTGACGCAGCGGCGCTGGAGGCTGCCGACTACATGACCGGCTCCACCACCAGCAACAAGGCCGAGAAGGTGTCTCTCGTCATGGAGCGTAAGATGGCACGCGTCATCGTGCAGGTGGTCGACCACAACAACCAGTACGAGAGCTTCAGCGTAAGCAGCGTCACACTGGCCGTCAACACCAAAGGCTACAAGAACGGTCAGCCCGAGGCAGGACAGATGACCGTCACCACCCTGCCGCAGGAGAAAAACACCAAGTTCTATGCCTTGGTGGCTCCTACTACCGCCGATCCCGATGCTGTGTTCCTCACTATCAAAGGTACCGACGAGGATGGGGTAGAGCACACCCACACCGTCACCGGCCTGGAGGCTATGACGGCAGGCATCAGCTACACCTACCAGCTGACCATAGGTAAGGACAAAGCCGAAGTGTCCAGCGTCACCGTGAAGGACTGGGCCACAGGCGACGTCATCGGTGAGGGTGAGGCTGAGATTGAGACCACTCCCGCAAATCCACGCCCCTATGCCGACCCGACCACTCTCACTATCTACACCGCTGCCGCAGGCGACATCAGTGCAGATGCTACCTTGATTACACAAGCATTGGCAGGCGGCAAGACCCTGAAAGTCGATGGCCCCGTTAACGACGCCGATTTGAAGCTTATTAAGGGCCATGTCGCTACACTGGACCTCTCGAAAGCTACAATGACGGCAATGGGTAGTGAAGTTTTCAAGCAGGATGCTATGCTGGAAAGCATCACGTTGCCGGAAGGTTTGACCAGTATGGGTCAGTATGCATTCCAGGAGTGCAGTAAACTGAAAGACGTCAACTTACCCAGCACCTTGACGTCATTAGGGG
>CAYZVH010000229.1:0-3969 GCA_964481755.1 uncultured Bacteroides sp.
GATTGACAAGTTCCCACTTTACCGAAGGATAGAAGTGAAGTCATTATTCATATTCAGCAAGCTCTTTTGGTATGGTCATGTTATACTTTGAGATGTATTTGCCGGTGGGCGTTGCCATGAGCCGGGAGGTACCGGTCGCTATCGAGTCGAGTTTCAAGGCTTTGTACCACGGATGCCCGGCTTTTTCTGCCATATATAAGAACAGACGTTTTACTTTCTGGGACGTGCACGCCTCCAGCAACTGTTGTACCAGTTTCGGGCGCAGCGTCGTCAAGCCCTCCATTATATAATATAGGTCAAGCAAAGAGGATGTCGAATCCGGTAGGTTCAAGCATTCCAAGAAAGCTCTTTCAGGGGAAGATACCAAAAGCGCCTCCTCTCCGACGGTCATATTCTCCACACCTTTCAAGTCGTCGCCCAGGAATGATGTGGTCATATACTTTACCGTCATGTCCCAGTCTTTAGTAGTTATCCATGCCGGAATCTTATTAAAACGGTCCGTAAAGAGGTATGCGGTTGGTTTCCCTAGGGAGAGATAATGCGAGTAACCACGAAGCTCGAGAGCCGTGTATGCCCCGACAACGCAATGCTTATCGAGTTGTTTGTTATACGCAGCGATGGCGTTCAGCAATGTCGGGACTTTGCCTTGAAGTGCATACACACCTTTGGATATTCTGTAGAGCCATCCACGTTCCATATACGCATACTGTTCTTTGGCATCCAACCCTTGTCGTGAAAGCCAATCACCAAACAGCAATGAGACATGCGGCTCGGCCTCTATTATTTGCTGTATTTTTGTTGCCATATTCGCTGTTATTATGAATTTGACGATAAATTATATGCAAATGTATATCTTCAATAGTAAGCTACCAAATCTTTTCCAGGTAAAAAATGCCCATACTTGCTGAATATTTTCCTTCAAATTCGCTATTATGACGAATTGGGAATGCAGAAGTTAGCAATATCCGCTAATAGTTTTCTATAGGTTTTCCATCAAATAATGGCTCAGTCGTGTAGAACGGTGTCGAGACATAAGTCGTCACAACCGGATAAATTTTATGCTGCAACGTTCTCCGTCTCTTACCAAGAGACGGAGTTATTCCCTCAACATTTCGGGCTCATGTCAATAGACAGACCAACACGACCGATAGATTTGACAAGATAGAAAAGACATTTATCAGTAAATGTTTAAGTGCACAAATGGGCAAAATCGCCATCAAATAAAAGAGTGTCCTGAGATTCTTTTGCGACTTCAAGAAATAATAGTATTTTCGCATCGACAGTTTCCGCCACGCTTCCCGAAGAACAGCGAACCAGAGCGGATTTATACGCACTATATGAACGCAAACAACAAAGACATATTGCTAGCATTGCTCCGTCAGTATGATGAATTGGGCATATCGCAACAGATAGACTACAACAAGTTCTATCTGTACTCCATCATTACGCACTCGACGGCCATCGAGGGGAGCACAGTGACCGAGGTGGAAGCACAATTACTCTTCGACGAGGGTATCACTTCATCGAAGCGCACCATGATGGAACAGCTGATGAACTTAGACTTGAAGGTCGCGTATGAGTATGGCATGAAATGGATAAAGGACCATGCCCCAATTACAACGGAATGGCTCGTGACACTTGCCTCAAAGGTGATGGCTCGCACGGGGAGCGAATACAATTCTCTCGGCGGTCACTTCGACGCATCGAAGGGCGAACTACGCAAACTTAATGTCACGGCAGAATTTGATGGACGCTCGTACATGGCTTTTCAGAAAGTGCAAGTAAGTTGTCCGCGTTCTGCGAAGAGCTGAACAGAAGGCGTCGAGCAATAGACGGCCACGATGCGGCAGCTGTCTATGACATGAGTTTCTGGGCACACTACGAATTGGTGACAATACATCCTTGGGCTGACGGCAACGGAAGAACCAGCAGATTGCTGATGAACCTCCTGCAAATGGAGTTCGACGTGTTGCCTACAAAGGTTCTGAAAGAAGACAAGGCCGAATATATACAGGCATTGATTGATACGAGGGAAGAAGAAAATATCAACATCTTTATCGACTGCATGACTGAGTTGCACTGTCGCCACTTGAAGTCGGATATCGACCAATACAGGGACTCCACCATGGAGAAAATGGTCGATAAAACTGCCTTGGCTAAGGAAATGGCCGATAAATGGTCGATAAAGCCGTCTTTGGCAGGGAAAATGGTCGATATTCTTGCTTTTATGGCCGACAAACAGAAAATAACTACGGACGATATCGTTTCCGAATTCGGCTTCACAGCCACAACGGCAAAGCGTTACATGCGCCAACTCACGGAATTTGGATACGTTGAAGCACACGGAGGCAATAAGAATCGTAGTTATAGCATCGTCAACTCTATCTCCACCACTCCGCCATAGGGGGTGAGGTGGCGGAAGGCTTCTTCCACGGTGTACAGCCCGGCATAGACTTGGGCACAGCCGATGACGCCGCCGTGGACAAAGAGAGCCACATCCCGGTAGGGCTTTGCGCGTAGCTCGTCGAGGAAGGCGGCCACACGAAGGTATTGCTGGGCGAAGGACTCGCCTCCCGTGGCGGGAACATGCTCGTAGTCGGCATACCACAGCTGCAGGCGGGGGTCGGTTATCTCCTCGAACCTTTGCATCTCCCACTCGCCGAAGTTGATTTCCAAGAGCCGACGGTCACGCTCGGCATCGCCATAGCCACAGTAGGTGGCCAACTTCACGCAACGGGTCAGAGGGCTCATGTAGACTTTGTCGAACCGCTTGCCGGAGAGAGCTTGCCGAGTGAAGGCAGCTTCTTCAGCAAAGGTGGGGCGTACGGGGACATCGGTCTGCCCATAACAGGTGCCGGGAGCCACGTCCACCGAGGTATGTCGGATAAGGGTCAATCGCATAGTTTGTTGTCGTTTAGTAGTTTCACAAGTTTCCCGATGAGCGGGAGGTAATAGATGGCGTAGCCAAGCAAACGGAGGCCCCTCTCTCCTAGCCCCATGAACGCATCCAGTAGTGACGACTGCAGGGTACCGAGGAAGAGCGAGGCCACCAGGAGGTAGATGAAATAGTCCATGAACGCCATCGGCAGGCGACACATGCCCGTGAGCACCTCGCGGTCGTTGCGGAACTGCCCAGAGGCGATGCCGAACAGCATGCCGGGGAGTATGAACGCCAAGGAGACGATGGGCACTATGCCTTCGATGAACGGCGAGCGGTTGAGGGTGCCGGTGACGCCTAGCAGGATGGCTAGCGGCGAGAAGGTTGCCACGGCGACGCACGCTATATATATAATAAAGGTAAGCGTGGCCAGTTGCAGTGCCCGCTGTTGTTTGTGCGACAGGTATCCCCTACCGCCCCAGGCACGCAGCTGTTGCAAGAGCGCCTTCAGCAGTCCCGAGGTGCAGGTGAGGCTGACCGCCATCAGTAGGATGAGCACCGGGATGAGGGGTGAGCGATGGACGTGCGCCATGGCACGTCGCAGGGTGAGGCGAACACCTTCCGCACTGAGCATGTTCTGCACGGGCCAATCGTTCACACTGCCTATCCACGAGAGGAGAACGAGCAGCAGCGTGGCCACCAGCAGCAGTGTTGCGGGGTGCGGTATGTACGCCCTATTCTTCATCCGCCTCCAGGTTATCGATGGAAAGTATGCCTAGCTCGAAAGCCCGCACCACCAGGCGGGTGGCGTTCACACCGCTCCGCTCGTCGGCAGCGAAGAGACGATTGATGAGGTCGTTCTGCCGCTTCTCGAGCGACTTCACGCCGAAGGGGATACCCTTCAGGTTGGTGATCATCTCCTTGGTGTAGCCCAAGGCGAGGTGGCGCAGCAGGCGCTCGTCGTACTCATCGATGTCGTACTGGATGAAGGCTTCCTGCTTCTTCTGCTCGCTGAGCACAGACTGCTTGAAGCGGGCCACAATCTTCTCCAGTATGGGTTGGTTGAAGACCAACTTCTTGCCGTCCATCAC
>CAYZVH010000230.1:0-3925 GCA_964481755.1 uncultured Bacteroides sp.
TCTCCAAACCTTTCAACAAGGAAGAGCTCATCATCCGTGTGATGCACCAAATCTCCTTGGTGGCCGCCAAGCGTATCATCCAGGAGAAGACACTTCAGTTGGAACACACCATCAAGGGACGTGACAAACTCTACTCCGTCATTGCCCACGACCTGCGCTCACCTATGGGTTCCATCAAGATGGTGCTCAACCTGTTGCTCGAGAGTCTGTCGAAGGAAGTGGTGGGCGACGAGACCTACGAACTCCTCTCCATGGCAAACATGCAGACCGAGGAACTGTTCGGCTTGCTGGACAACCTGCTGAAGTGGACCAAGTCGCAGATAGGCCGACTGAACGTGGTGAAGCAGGAATTCTCCGTCGAGAACCTTATCACCGGTGTGATAGAGGTCTACAACATGGTGGCGGAGATGAAGCAAATCCGCATCGACTACATCCAGGATCCCACATTGGCTGGGCTCACCGCCTATGCCGACATCGATATGGCGAAGACTGTGCTCCGCAACCTGCTGAGCAACGCCATCAAGTTCAGCAACGAGAACTCCACCATCACCGTATACGTCATCCGCAAGGACGACTGTGTGGTGCTGAACGTGAAGGATAACGGTTGCGGACTGAGCGAGGAGGAACAAGCTAAGTTGTTCCACTCCGAGACTCACTTCACCAAGTATGGTACCAACAACGAGGAGGGTTCCGGTCTGGGCCTGCTCCTGTGCAAGGACTTTGCCGTGAAGAATGGTGGCGACCTCTACCTAGTATCCAAAGAGGGTGTCGGCTCCACCTTCAGCTTCTCACTCCCGCTGAAAAAAGAGTAGTTTTTCCCATCTCTGTCCCCATGTTGGGCACTATTGAGTCTTCCGATAATTGTTCGTGTAGGACTTTCCTCGTGAGGATTTGTTCTTTTAATCTTTATAATAGATCTCTTGATTCCATTGGTGAGCGCAAACAAACAATGGGTCAAGATCGCCGCTCCAACAAACTCTCGTGGCGGCATCGGGTGTCACATATACGTCTATGGCTTGATTCTTCGCTTCATGTTCCTTTTTGTTCATCTTTAAAGTAAGGCAATTAGAGGATTTGAAGGCGAGTTTGAAAGGGTGGAAAAACCATATCCACGCACAATAATTCCATAGCTCGGAGTGATGTCCATGAGCCTGATAAGATTTTTGCAGCTCTATACCAAGTTGACGCGTAGCTCGGTGGTCGGGAAAATCATCAAGAAACGATGGCACCAAGATGATGTCGGGAGCAGGTTCCACATTATGGAGCTTTTCTATAACTGCTGACAGTTTCCCTTCATTAGCAAACTCCTTGGTCATACAACTGTCTTCTAAAAAAAGACGAGTAAGGCATGATGAAGGTAATCCCAAAATCTGCGTTGCTCTGTCGGTCAGTTTCATACGTTCCGCTACGATATGGTCTTTGTCTGGTCGGTCATATCCTAATGAAGCTCCGCCTCCTGACAGGATAACCACCTTAGGCTGATTGCCGTTAGCAATGCAATGGGCAATAAGTCCGCCGCATCCAAAAACCTCGTCATCGGGATGAGGCGATAGTATTAGTATACGTTTGTGAGTTAATATTTCATCCACATTTGTTGATGCGAAGCAACTCACAAATGGTCTTACTAAATGTAATCTTAGATAATGGTAGATATCGTACATCGCCATGATCATACGATGTCTAAATGTTGAAAGGAATGTCTTCACCTTTAAGACTGTGACACTTTAGTTTGGACTATTTTATTTGCCTTGTGAGGAGGTGTGACCATTGATCTCCAACCGCATAATCACGGGGTTGTGGTCGCTGTACTCTATCGGCTCGCTGTAGTAGGTGATGCCCTTCAAATCCTTCGAGTGGAAGATGTAGTCGATGCGGGCCAGCTGCATGGCACCCTTGAAGGTGTACATGAAACCTTTGCCACAGGTGGCGAAGCCATCCTCCAGGGTCGACTTCAGCATGTTGTACGTGTAAGAATAAGGAATGTCGTTGAAGTCACCGCACAGAATAACAGGCCGATCGGTGGTCATCCGCACCACGTTCGATACGGTGATCGACTGTGTGGCACGCTGCTTGGCTTGCTCCAGGAATCCGTCTGCCACGGTGGTGTAGACCTCTGACTGGGTGACCTCTTCGCCTGCCATCGCTTTCTTCGCCATCTTGCCTAGGTTGCGGTTGATGCCTGTGGTCTGCATGTGCACGTTCACTACTCGCACCACCTTGGTGCCAATCTGTATGTCGGCGTACATGGCGCTGTTGTTGGTCCCTTCGAAATCGATGAGTTGGCTATCCACGATGGGGAATTTGCTGAAGATACGCATGTCCGCACGGCCCTTGGCCATGTAGGGATAGTCCTCCTTGAAGTTGGACGAAACCTTCTCGCGTGTCATTGCCAGGTTCTCGCTATACTCCTGGAAACAGATGATGTCCACGCTGTGCTTCTCCATGAACTCCTTGATGTCGTTGGACACTGTGCCCGTCTGTTCCTTGTTGAACCCCTGCACGTTGAAGGTGGCGATGCCCACCCCCGCCTTGGTGCTCTTGTCGGGAGAGCCGAACTGGTACATCGTGCCCACGAAGTTGATGCTGCAGAGCACTGCTATCAGTGGAATGAAAACCCACACTTTCCAGCGTATAGCCCAGTAGATGACAAACACGGCGTTGATGACTATCAACACGGGCAGTATCCAGGCCAACACGGTCAGTGTCTCGCTGTAATAGGGGTTCGTGTCACCGGCGTAGAGTCCTACAAGGTTGGCGATGGACGTGGCACAGGTGATGCCTACTGACAGAAAATAAAACAGTTTGCTAACAGCTCTCATTCCCATAACGATTCGTATTTTATTCTTTTGCTTCGCAAAGATAGTGTAATTTACTGAATAAATGCTCTCAATGGCCGAAACTTCTTCTTGCTTAGACTCTTTTCGATTCCCTCAGCTAGTGGCTATGGCTATTCGTTCACGCTCTTTCAATCCCCTTCAACCATTCGCTATAGCTTTCTGCTCACGCTCTTTTAGCTTTCTCCCAAGTGCCGTCGCCTGTCTTCTTCCGTCGGAGGTAGGCCATGCCCTTGAACACGTTCACGTTCATGAAGAGGAAGTAGTAGGGGATGTAGAGCAACTTGTTCTTTATCTGCTTGCTCTGCAGGTAGTATCCCGTGAGTGCGGCGGCGTAGAAGAGCACCTGCAGCACCGCCACCGTGCGGTAGAACGGACTGCTTGTGCCCAAGGCCAAAGCCGCGTTCAGCGGTATCAGGGCAAACAGGGTGAAGGGGGTCACCGACCAGCGCAACACGCGGTGCGACACGTATTGGAACGTGACGATGCCGTAGCGGAAGGGGTTGAGCAACATCCGCAGACGGTAGATGGACTGCAGTCCACCGGCGGAGATTCGAATCTTGCGCTTCTCCTCTTCGTCCATGTTGGCCGACCCGCTCTCTGTGGCGTAGGCCGAGGCGCAGTAGGCAATCTTGTAGCCGCGTGCCACGATGCGCAGGGAGAGGATGAAGTCATCGAGCAACGTGTCGTTCTCCATCTGTTCGAACAGCTCCGTGCGTACGGCGAACAGCTCCCCGGCGGCTCCCATGGCGGAGTAGAGTCGGCCGTCGAGTTGTTTCAGCTTCGACTCATACTTCCAGTAGATGCCTTCGCCGCCCGATGCCGCTCCGTCTTTCTCCTTCACGGCGATGCGTTTCTCACCAGCCACACAGCCCACCTTTGGGTCCATGAAGGCGCGTACAATCTCGGTGATGGATTCTGGGTTAATCATCGTGTTGGCGTCCGTGAATACCACCAATGGGGTCTTCACCGCTCCGATGGCACGGTTCAGCGCTGCCGTCTTCCCTTGACGCTGGGGCTGGAAGAGTACCTCCACTTCGGGGTATGCGCTCAGCTTCTCGTTCGTGTCGTCGCTGCTGCCGTCCGTTATC
>CAYZVH010000231.1:0-3909 GCA_964481755.1 uncultured Bacteroides sp.
TTTGGATGCCGACACCCCGCGTTGCATATAGCGTTGATTGCTACTCATATCGTATTTAATGTTTTTAGAATAGTTGCTAAGAATTACTTATCAGATCAGATGGTTAGAACTTTGAGCCTGCGCCTACAGAGGGGACAGCAGCAAACTGACAACGAGTGTAAGAAACCATCTTTTCATAATGTTGCAAAAATACGAATTCTTTTTGAGATAATCCTATTTATTGTTCACATATCATCCTCCAAGGGGCTATAAGTCAGCGGTACACCGGAGGGAACCGCCGAGGGGAGCGTCACTTCTCCCACACATCCCAGGCGGCGAAGGCTTGCAGCAGCAGCATCTCCAGTCCGTTGCGGGTGGTGGCCCCGTGTTCCTCGCCCTTGCGTAGGAAGAGGGTCTCGTTCGGATTGTAGATTAGGTCGTAGAGCAAGTGGTTGGGTGTGATGTACTCGTAGGGGATGTCGGGGCACTGGTCGGAGTTGGGATACATACCCACGGGCGTGCAGTTCACGATGACGGAGTACTCTTCCATCACCTCTTTCGTCAGCTCCTCGTAGGTGAACATCTGCGGACGCTCGTGGCGCGACACCTGCGTCACCTCCACGCCCAAGGTCTTCAGTCCGTAGGCCACGGCCTTCGAGGCACCGCCCGTACCCAGCACGAGGGCTTTCTTGTGGTGCGGTTCGAGCAGCGATTCTATGGACTTGGAGAAACCGGTCAGGTCGGTATTGTAGCCTATCAGCTTAGGATCAGCCCCCTTCTGGCGAACCACTTTGACGGTGTTCACCGCACCCACAGCCCGTGCGTCCTTGTCCAGTTCGTCGAGGTAAGAGATGACCTTCTCCTTGTAGGGACTGGTCACGTTGAACCCCTTCAGCTCGGGATTCTCCGCAATCACCTGAGGCAAGTCGTTGATGGAAGGGATTTCGAAGTTCATGTAAACGGCGTCGATACCTTCGTTGGAGAACTTTTCGTTGAAATAGTTCTTCGAGAATGAGTGGCCTAACGGATAGCCTATCAATCCAAATTTGTCCATAGTTATAGTTTATTAGAGTTATTTCTTTGCGTCATAAAATGTGCAGATTCCCATCGTCAACCGACGGAACTCCACCTGTGAGAAACCGGCCTTCAGGAGTATCTCCTTCATCACCTCGCCCTGCGGGAAAGCCTCTATCGTCCGGGGCAGATAGGTGTAGGCGCTGTAGTCCTTCGACACCAACTTGCCCACCAACGGCAGCACGACAGTCGAATAGATGTGAAACAGTTGCTTCATCGGGAAACTCTTGGGCGACGAGAGTTCTAATATAATAAGGTGTCCACCGGGCGTCAGCACCCGGCGAATCTCACGCAGGGCATCGTCCAGCCGGGCGAAGTTGCGCACGCCGAAGGCCACCGTCACCGCGTCGAAGCGGTCATCGGGAAGCGACATGGCCGTGCAGTCCTCCTTCGCGAAGTGAATCATCGAGTCCAGTCCGGCCGTGTGCACCTTCTCGCGGGCTATCTGCATCATGCCTTCGGAGATGTCCACCCCTAGCAATTCCTCGGGCTGCAGGCTTTTGCCTATCAGCAGGGCGAAGTCGCCCGTACCCGTGGCAATGTCCAGGATGCGTTGCGGGCTGTAACTCTTCAGGCGTTTCACAGCCTTGCGCCGCCAGCTTTTGTCTATCCCCCACGAGAGGATGTGGTTGAGCGAGTCGTAGGTGGGAGCGATGTTGTCGAACATCTGCTCCACCTGCTCACGCTTCTCGCCATCCCCGCTATAGGGTTTTATGTTTTCCTGCGCGTAACTCATGCTTTATTTGCTCAAGAATGCGTTCACATTCTTCTCGATGCGGTTCAACAAGTCCTCCGAGTCGGTAGTCACGAACTTCTCACCGGTGATGTGCTCGTAGAGCTCCATGTAGCGCTCACTGATGGACTTCACAATCTCATCCGTCATCTCGGGCACCTGCTGTCCGGCCTTGCCCTGGAATCCGTTGTCCATCAACCATTCGCGTACAAACTCCTTGGAGAGTTGTTTCTGGGCTTCGCCTTTCTCGAAACGCTCCTGGTAACCGTCGGCATAGAAGTAGCGACTGGAGTCCGGTGTATGGATTTCATCCATCAGATAGATTTCGCCGTTGTGCTTGCCGAACTCATATTTCGTGTCGACCAGAATCAGTCCGCGTGCAGCGGCAATCTCTGTTCCTCTCTTGAAGAGGGCGAGAGTGTACTTCTCCAGGATGGCGTACTCCTCGGGGGTTGCCAGACCTTTCTTCAGAATCTCTTCCTTCGAGATGTCCTCGTCGTGTGTACCTATCTCACCCTTCGTGGTCGGTGTGATGATGGGCTCGGGGAAACGTTCGTTCTCGCGCATGCCGTCGGGCAGCTTCACTCCACAGATTTCACGCACACCGCTCTTGTAGGCACGCCAAGCGCTACCGCAAAGGTAACCGCGTACGATCATCTCCACCGGGAATCCTTCGCACAGCACTCCTACGGTCACCATCGGATCGGGAACATCAAGTTTCCAGTTGGGGCAAATGTCCGTTGTAGCGTCCAGGAACTTGGCTGCTATCTGGTTCAGTATCTGACCCTTGAAAGGAATACCTTTGGGCAGTATCACGTCGAATGCCGAGATGCGGTCGGTAGCCACCATCACCAGCTTCTCGCCATTGATGTTGTACACGTCGCGTACTTTACCGTGATAAACTCCTTTTTGTCCCGGAAAACTAAAATCTGTCTTTACTAAAGCTTTCATAATTATTTGGATTTTGTTGATTTGATTCTTTCTTACTGTTCTCATACCGCTCGTAAGCCTCCACGATGCTGGTCACCAGTTTGTGGCGAACAATGTCGCGCTTGTCCATCTCAATGAAACTGATACCCTTCACACCTTTCAGTATCTTCTGGGCCTGTATCAAGCCCGAGGTCTGTGAGGAGGGCAGGTCCACTTGCGTGATGTCGCCGGTCACTATCATCTTCGTGTTCATACCCATACGGGTGAGGAACATTTTTATCTGCTGCACGGTAGTGTTCTGTGCCTCATCGAGGATGACCACCGCATCGTTCAGCGTGCGTCCGCGCATAAAAGCCAATGGAGCAATCTGAATGACGTTCAGTTCCATATACTCCTTCAGTTTAGCGGGAGGAATCATATCCTGCAGGGCATCGTAGAGCGGCTGCAGATAGGGGTCTATCTTGTCCTTCATGTCACCCGGCAGGAATCCAAGTTTCTCGCCGGCTTCCACCGCAGGACGACTCAGTATAATCTTGCGTATCTCTTTATTCTTCAGCGAGCGCACCGCCAAAGCAATGGCCGTGTAGGTCTTTCCCGATCCGGCCGGACCAGTAGCGAAGAGCATATCGTTCTTGTCGTACTCCTCAACCAAGCGTTGTTGGTTGACGCTACGTGGAGTGATAGGTTTGCCGGTCACGCTGTAGACAATCACGTCCGACGATTTTTCTTCCGTGACGGATTGTCCTTTCATGATTTCTATCAGCGTTTCTTCCTTCAGGGAATTGTAGTGCGCGCAATGTTGCTCCAGGGTGAGTATACGTTCCTCGAAGGCACAGATTTCACTCTCGTCACCCATCACCTTGATGACATCACCTCTGGCCACGATTCTCAGCTTCGGGTACAATGCTTTGATAATCTGCAGATTCGCATTGTTGATACCGAAGAAGATCACCGGGTCAACATCTTCTAAGACAATATGCTTTTCTATCATTCAACCTACCGTATCAATATAAACTATAGTTCTGAATTTGCAAATTTAGTCATTCATTACAATACACAAAAATTTATCGCACAACTTTTATCAGAAGAGACCACGGCTCTTTCATTTAAAAGACTTTGGATATTCGCTAATTAAGGAAGAGAATAACTTTTCATTCATCTGTATGCTCCGTGGTCGTCACCCCTGCGAGGGA
>CAYZVH010000232.1:0-3849 GCA_964481755.1 uncultured Bacteroides sp.
CATGTAGATGAGGGCATCAGCTACGGAACAGATGATGTCGATAGCCTCATCCGCATCCACGTGGTGTTGCTTCACGTAATCGTTGAGGTTCTGTCCTTCGATGAAATCCATCACGTAGTAGAACGTGCCGTTCTCACCGAAGGAGTCCGTCACACGGACGATGTTCGGATGGTCGAGCCTCGAGAGGTTGATAGCCTCCTTCTTGAATTTGTTACAATAGTTATACGACAGGCTGCCGTCCGATATTCCGGTGATGCTGCCGTCTTCAGCACGGGAGTTGATTTCCTTCATGAAGAACTCCTTGATGGCGACTTTCTTTCCGAGGTTCACATGCTCGGCAAGGTAAGTGATTCCGAAACTTCCCTGTCCGAGGACACTCAACACTCTGTATGTTCCACTACGTAGTAATGTTCCTATTGGTAAATGCATGCTTATCTGTCTTTATCGTTATCTATTCGACTTCTTTATCCTTTTAATATGACTGCGCCTAGAGAATTTCTTCACCTCTTTCTTGACCTTTACTTCCGCGGAATCCTCATCAGCTAGGGACTCTACTTCATCGTCCTCGACCTCATACTTCGGAGCTATAGGTTTCTCGGACTTCTCAACTCGAATCGTATCGTCCTTAGAGACTTTCGAACCCTCGTCCTCCTTGTCGCCCTGCAGGAAGACAGGGCTTATCGCTACGGCGGCAACGAGGACCGCTGCGGGGAGAACCCATTTGAGGGAGTATCGCCGGTGAGGGGGAACGACCTTGGCGGTGGTTATCTCGCGTCGCGAAGCACTGAAGACAGGCTTCACCCAGGTGCCATCGGAATCGGGCTGAGGCAGGACGGCAGTGCCTTCTACCGACTCTATCTGGATGAGGTGGGCAGTGTGGTTGTCCTTGTTGTCCTTGGTGAGGCGACGGAGCATCTCTATCTTCTCCTTGTCCGATTTGGGGGTGCAGAGGACATTGACGAGATTGTCGTCGGTGGTCTCCTCCAACATGCCGTCGGAGCAGAGGAAGAAGTAGTCGCCGGACTGAATGTCGGTCAGGTGGGCAATGTCGGCTTTCACACGACGCTCCTGGCAGGGCTGCATGGCGCGCGTGATGACGTTCTTCTGCGGATGATGCTTGGCTTCCTCCTCGGTGATCTCGCCTATCTTCACGAGGTCGTTCACCAAGGAATGGTCGCGGGTGCGAAACACCACGTGGGCCGGCTGTCCGTCCTTCGCGGGGCGAAGCTGATAGACACGGCTGTCGCCGATGTGAGCCACCGTGGCACCGTTGGCGTGGAGACAGAGGAACGTCATGGTGGTTCCCATGCGGCGGTCGGAGTCGTCGCCATCGTTCTTCGCGTCCAGCGCATCGAAAGCGGCGCTGAGGGCTTGCTGGAAGAGGTCGTCGAGGAGCGGTTCGCCCGGATGCCACGCGGCAAGGATGGTGTCGCTGATGACCTGGCAGACGGTGGACGAGGCCACCTCGCCCTTGGCGTGACCGCCCATGCCGTCGCAGAGCATGAACAGACGGTCGTCCGGCGTGGAGGCGCCTAAGGCAGGGAACAGGGAGTCTTCCTGGTTGGGCTTCTGCCCTATCTCCTGCAGACTATATGCTTTTAGTTTGAAGTTCATCATACGTTCTCTTATTTCTTGAAAGTTAATAAGGTGTTGCCCAACTTGAGGCGGTCGCCATCGTTGAGCACGAATTGGTCGCGCACCCCGATGAGGGTGTCGTTGAGGTGCGAGGGATTCTTGTTGGCTCCGTTCTTGAGGATGTGCAACAGCTGATGGTCAGCGGTTCGCTGCACCTCGATGATGGCGTGGCTGCGGCTCATCGTGCGGTCGTCCGTCACTATCTGCACAGTGGCCATGGAGGTTGTCGCCTTGCGGCCGATGGTGTTGAGGCCCATGCTCAGCTGGTAGATTCTGCCCTTGGCGTCCACTAAACGGCCAACGGTGGTCTGAAGCAGAGTGCCACCGATTATCGTATCGCCATCACTTGATTTCGAGCTTGGACCGCCGGCGTAAAGGGTGTCGTCTCCCGAAGGAGCGGACGAGCGGGAACTGCCGTAGATGGTGTTGTCGCCAGCTGGGGCAGGCCGCTTGGCAGGGTCCTCGTAGCGCTGGCAATCGCCCACGAGATGCTTGCTATGGCACACGGGACAGGTGAATGTGGCCGCGTTGATGTTGGGCGCGTCATTCAGCCGTAGCACTTTGCCACAGGTGGGGCATTTTATCATTATCTCATTCATATCTCTGTCTGTTATTTGGTTTTACCATCGCATCACCGGCATGTTGTCGGGGAACTTTCCCCACATGACAGGATGCTGACGGTTGTTTGTTTTTTTCTGTACCTTCTCACTCACATAGTCGAACAGCTCGCGGGCGGTGATGACGCGGTCGCCGTTGACATCCGCCCCACCCCGCAGACCATGCTGCAAGGCATAGGTGAAGACACCGTTGGTCATTCCGCGCCTCTCCAGGGAGCGCTCGTTGCCGCGGCAAGAGAGGAAGAGCATCACGTTGGCGCCGCGGACATCCGCATCGGCTTGCGCGCCCTGTCGCCCTTGGCGCATGGCACCGGCGTAGCAGGCATCGGCGAATATCATCTTGCTGCGGCTCTTGCACGTTGCCAGGATGGCGTAAACGTCCTGGTAAAAGAGGAAGTCGTCGTAGCAGACGAAGCCACCCCGCACGCCATGGCCACTGAAGAAGAGCACCACGATGTCGTCCGCCTTTGCCACGGAGGCCATCTCGCGCAGGGCGCTCTTCACGGAGGCCAAGGTAGCGTTGGCGTTGCGCAGGAGCCACGTCCGTGTTTGCTTGTTCTCCTTGTAGAGCCACTCCATGGTGGCGGCGTCGTTGTGCGGCAAGCGAAGGTCGTTGCGGGTGCCGGGATAATCGGAAACACCCACGGACACCAAGTAAATCTTCGCATCACTCACTTGCGGCAACAGGGAGAGGAGCAGCACCATGAGCAGCACTCCCGACCACCTATACGAGCGTGTCCATGCCATTGTTAAAGTCAGGCTGTTCATCCGTAGCATTATAAACTATTGTGTTCATCTCCTGAGCCTCGGCTTGCTGTTGAAGGGCATAAGCCTGTTCTATTGGGCTCATCTCCACCGGATTGTTGGAGATGTCGGCAATCTCGTTCTGTTCAATCTGACCATTTCCGTTGACATCTTGCACATAGACCTCAGCCCTACCATCTCCATTCACATCCACCACGGCAGCCACATCCACACCATTGGTAAAGACAGCGGCCTGCATGGTCTGCCCATAATCGCCCTCAGCTTCGTACATTCCGAGAATCTGCACCTCATTGCCGCCACCATTGTCGGCAACGGCCTCGGAAGCCTCGTATGCTGAAGCGTCATTCTGCTGTGCGACGTAGGCTTGCTCGTAGCCTGCCATAGGCACGTTCTCACTGGTGACGTCGAACACCTCGCCTTCGCCAATCTCTCCATTGTGATCGGCGTCCACAGCCATCACCTCGGCCTGACCGTCGCCATCGATGTCCACCACGGCTGCCACATATTCGCCGTCGGTCAACACAGCGGTCTGCAGGGATTGTCCGTGCTCGCCGTAGATGCCCAGCACCTGCACCTCGTTCGACCCTTCGCTCTGATGAGAGCCTGTGGGCTGTGTGTGAGGCTGTCCCGACACAGGGTCTGCTCCACCATGGCCTGTATAGTCCGGCTCGTGATAAGATGTCTGAGTTGTCTGTGCGGTAGCGGCTCCTGCATGGACGGCATTCGCCGAGCCCGATTGAGCCGTGGCTTGAGGAGCAGGCTGCGGTTCAGGCTTAACGTCCGCGGCGTCGGGCTGTGCTTCGGCGGTGGCGGTAGCGGCTTCAGCGGTGGC
>CAYZVH010000233.1:0-3802 GCA_964481755.1 uncultured Bacteroides sp.
GCACAATCTGCTGATGGGCTACAACAAGTTCAAGGTGGTGATGAACCACCAGAACGTCAAGACCATCTATTCCGACCGCGAGGATTACTTCCAACAGGTCATCGACATGTTCGAAAATGATGATTATGCAGGACTCTATGCCCATCGGTCGGCCTACATCAACAATCTGTTGGCACGCTACATCCTGCTCCGACTGCTCGAAACACAACGTCCAGGGCTGCAGCTTCTTACGGTGATTGACACGAAGGACGATGGACGTATCCCTGTGCTGGCAGCCGACGCCAACCGCAACGAGTGGATCATGTATGCTTTCAGTAAGCGAGAAGCCCGTGAGACGGCGGAGCGGCTGGACGGAGCATGCAAGAACCTGACCGTCATCTACTTCTTCAATCAAGACTTTGAGCGCGACGGAAACATCGTAGGCTACGATTCCGGCAACACCCATATCGTGTCGGCTCGCAGCTACATGATGAGTCTTCCGATGGATACCCTGGAGCGTCGGCTGATAGAGAAGCGCATGCTTACACTCGTGAGCCTTCTCCACAACGAGCATCTTGAGTGGCACATGAGCCGCATCGAACGCGTTGTGATGAACCCTCAACAGGAAACTGGCCGCAAGAAGGACGGCAAGAGGGCCAAGAAGAAAGGCAAGAAGGGCTTGAAAGATGGAGGACAGGGGATGCCGTGGTACCGCAAGATTACCCGCACCCTGCTGGAGGATGCTCTCAATGTGCTTGGTGATGAGCCAGAGTCGCATGCTGACATATTTCACTATCTCTGTGCGGCTAATCTGGTGAATGCCTATGTCAACCAGTGCAAAGGTAACCCCGACTTTTCCGGCAAACAGGTCAACCGCATGTATCAAGCTAAGGACCAGATATTCAAGTGCTTGGTGCGCCTGGCAGAGGAGAACAATCCCAACGTACGGATATCCGTCAGCGATTCGCCGGGCATACTCGTGGACATCACCGTGGAAAAGCGGGAGTTTCAAATCAGTTTCCGTGGCATAAACTGCGATGTGCTCAACCGTATCATCTCTAGCGGCCACAGCAGCAGAGGTAAGTTCGCGGGAATCTTCCTGCAGCCTATCGCCACGGCTCTGTACCAGTATTCCTACCTGCTCCGATGGAAAGGACTGCCTGCTACAGCGATAAACAAGCAGCCATAGGAACAGCTTTCCGTAATGGTTCTGTCAACGATTCAGCCCACCTATAAAAGGGTGGGCTCTTTTCAGTGACGCACTGACGATAATCTGCGGAGTTAGTGCTCCCGATGACATTTCCGTAGTTTATTGTCATTTTAGACTGAGCTTTTCGTATCCATCCCCGCCACTGCAAAAACGGTCGCAATTGCGACTGAATTTGCAGTGTAAATCATGAAATCCAGTATGGCAATAGACAGAAGTGGATATGTGGACCTGCTGATGCGGAAACGTTGGAATGGCAAGGTGAAAATCATTACTGGCATAAGACGTTGCGGCAAGTCATACCTTTTAAGCACCCTCTTCAAGCAAAAACTGATAGAAGAGGGAGTAGGACCGGATTGTTTTATCGAGATGGCGTTGGACAAAGTGTCTAGCGCTCCCTATCGAAACCCCAATATGCTCTATGAATATGTTATGGAGAAGTCCAAGGATGGTAGCAAGAGGTATTATGTGATGGTTGACGAAATCCAATTGTCGTATAAGGTGAGGAATACGTCCATTGATGAGTCCTTGGTGCCCGATGAAGACAAGGACATGCTTTATACGACTTTCTATGATGTGTTGAACGACTTGATGTCACGCCCGAATCTGGACATTTATGTAACAGGTTCCAACTCGAAGATGCTCTCGAAGGATATTTTCCGTAAGATAGTAGTGCTCGACGGTAACCAAAAGCTTTGGATTGACGACGACGGAGTCATTTACGTGGGTGTCATCCCTTTTCTGCTCGAGGACTATATCAACCGAGGTGTGTGATCCCTATCGGTACTGGTCTTGTTCAGTCTCCCATACGCTTGGGGCTTGTGTCTATAGTAGCTTGATTATCTATTGGAACTAAGTGTGACACTTGGTCTCTAAGGAAGGTAATTCTGGCATTTTCGTAGGTTCCTAGCAAAAACATTTCGGTGTTTTCGTAGGTTTTCGGCAAAAACATTTTGGTAACTCGAGTAAAGGTACTACTTTTGTGTCTGAAAATAACACAGAAGCATATGGCACGGATATTCAAAAGAAAGCTTTACGACCGCCTTCTTGAGTGGAAGCGTACTCAAAACGGCAAGTCGGCAATCTTAATAGAAGGAGCTCGGCGTGTTGGCAAGTCAACACTTGTGGAGCAGTTCGCCAAGAACGAATACGACTCGTACATACTTATAGATTTCAACGAGGCGTCGGAAGAGGTCAAGTCCCTGTTCAAAAGCCTCATGAACAAGGATTATATCTTCCTTCAGCTCCAGTCGTTTTATAATGTCGTCTTGAAGGAGCGAAAATCCGTAATCATTTTCGATGAAGTGCAGAATTGTCCGTTGGCCAGGCAATCGATAAAGTATCTTGTCAAGGATGGGCGTTATGATTACATCGAAACCGGTTCACTCATCAGCATCAAGAAGAATACAAAGGACATAACAATCCCCAGTGAAGAGGATCGTGTTACACTCTATCCGATGGACTACGAAGAATTCCGTTGGGCTTTGGGCGACGAGGCCACCTTGCCTTTACTCCGTACATTCTACGAGCAGCGACTGCCGTTGGCTCAGGTACACAGAGACAAAATGCGTGACTTTCGGCTGTACATGCTGATAGGCGGTATGCCGCAGGCAGTGGATACCTACATTGAGACGAACAACTTCAGTATGGTGGACCAAATCAAGCGGGGTATCATTAAGGTTTATAAGGAGGACTTCCAGAAACTTGATGTGACTGGACGTCTGGAAACGCTGTTTATGGAAATCCCGTCCCAGCTTAGCCAAGTCAACAACCGCTATAAACCATTCTCTGTTTTAGGTCAAGTTGATGACATCAAACTGGTGGAACTTTTGAGAGATCTGGAGGACAGCAAAACGACACTTTTCTCCTATCATTCCAACGACCCGAATGTAGGCATGTCGCTGACCAAGGACATCTCCAAGTATAAGATATATTGTGCGGACACGGGGCTATTCGTTACTCTCGCATTTTGGGACAAGGATTATACGGAGAATGTAATCTATCAGAAACTGCTGAACGACAAGCTCAGTACCAATCTGGGGTATGTTTACGAGAATGTCATCGCACAGATGCTGACGGCCTCGGGCAACAAGTTGTTTTATTACACATGGCCAAAGGACGATAACCACAACTATGAAATTGATTTTCTGTTATCACGTGGAGCGAAACTTCAACCGATAGAAGTGAAATCATCAGGATACAAGTCTCATAGATCACTTGATACATTCTGCGAGAAGTTTTCACATATCATTGACAAGAGATATCTGATTTACACCAAAGATTTGAAGAGAGACGGAGAGACACTGCTCGTCCCTGCCTACATGACTCAATTCTTGTGATTGCAGAACGATTAATGCAAATCGCTCTGACCAAATATGGTTTCAGTAAGGCGGTACCATTTGAGATAACTCGTATTGCCTATTCGCTGAACATCTTTTTGATTTCCGCTTCAGTCATTCTTGTGGTAGGAAATTTTGTTGCGAGTTCATGTTCGATAGACTTACCTTCTTTGTAAATACTTGCCATGGCATCCTCAAAACCATATCCTCCTTTTGACCATTTTACGCACTGTTGAAGGCGCTTGTCATATTTGTCCCACAGACCATATAAAATTAT
>CAYZVH010000234.1:0-3780 GCA_964481755.1 uncultured Bacteroides sp.
CTTTTCTCCCGGATTTTCCGTTTTCCTCGGATTCTTCCATTCTTCCCGGATTTCCCCATCGAATAGAATCGGACGAGGAAGGTCCATCGCCGTCGGCTTTCGTTTGCGGGCTTTCGTTCGAGTGGAGGAATCTATTCTTGCTTCTTCAGCTCGTCGATGCAGCGGCGGAGCGAGTCGGTCCAGTAGGGGACCGTCACCCCGAAGGTGCGCTTTATCTTGCTCTTGTCGAGCACCGAGAAGTGGGGGCGCTCGACGGGGCTGGGGAACTCCTCGCTGTAGCAGGGCTGTATGTCGCACACGTTGCCGCTCAGCTCGCAGATGAGCTTGGCGAAGTCGAACCACGAGCATACGCCCTCGTTGGAGAAGTGGTACGTGCCGGTCTTCGCCAGCTGGCGTGTCTCTATGATGTGGTGGATGGCGGCTGCCAGGTCGGCGGCGTAGGTGGGCGTGCCCACTTGGTCGAACACCACCTTCAGCGAGTCCTTCTGGGCGGTGAGGCTCCGCATCGTCTTCACGAAGTTGCGGCCGAAGGGGGAGTAGAGCCATGCCGTGCGGATGATGATGGCGTGACAGCCCGTGGCCTCGATGCTCTTCTCGCCGGCGAGCTTCGTTTTGCCGTAGACACCCAGGGGGTTCGTCTCCCAGTCCTCGCGGCAGGGCACGTTGCGGTCGCCCTGGAACACGTAGTCGGTGGAGATGTGGATGAGGGTGCCGTCCACCTGTCGCATGGCCTCCGCCAGGTTGCCGGCGGCGGTGTTGTTGAGTAGGTTGGCGAGCTCCGTGTCGGTCTCCGCGCGGTCCACGTTGGTGTAGGCGGCGCAGTTGACGATCACGTCGATGTGGTTGTCCCTCACCGTGCGGCAGACGTCGGCCAGGTTGGTGATGTCGAGCCGTGTGTATCCCTCCGTCACGTCGGTGAAGAGGTAGCGGTCGGCGCTGTTTTTTGTTGCCAGCTGCATCTCGTTGCCGAGCTGTCCGTTGGCTCCTGTAACCAGTATATTCATAGTTCCGTAATTATTCGTTATACATATTCATGGTGAAGGGCGAGTTGAAGTCGCGCAGCAGGGGGTGCTTGGTGTCCTTCTCGCTGAGCAGTGCCTCGGCGGTGGGTATGCGCCAGTCGATGCCCAGGTCGGTGTCCTGAATGCTGATGCCGCCGTCGGCCTCGGGGTGGTAAAACTCGTCGCACTTATACTGGAACACGGCCGTCGGGCTGAGCACGGCGAATCCGTGGGCGAATCCCTTGGGGATGAAGAACTGGCGGTGGTTCTGCTCCGTCAGCTCCACGGCCACGTGACGGCCGTAGGTGGGCGATCCCACGCGCAGGTCCACGGCCACGTCGAGCACGGCGCCGCGGACGCAGCGCACTATCTTGCTCTGGGTGAAGGGCGGACGCTGGAAATGGAGCCCCCGCATCACGCCGTAGGACGACATGCTCTCGTTGTCCTGCACGAAGCGGATGGGGCGCACCTTGGCGTCGAACTCCCGTTGTGAGAAACTCTCGAAGAAATAGCCGCGCGCGTCGGTGAAGATGCGCGGCTCTATGATGACAACGCCTTCGATGGCGGTCTTTATAACTTCCATATACGTTTGTGTGTGCTAGATTATAATATATGTATGTGTGCGTGCGTGTGAAAGTGCTTTATTTTCCCTCCGCCAGGCGCAGCAGGTATTTGCCGTACTCGTTCTTGGCCATGGGCTCGGCGTCGCGCAGCAGCTGCTCGCGGCTTATCCACCCTTGGTTGTAGGCGATGGCCTCCAGGCAAGCCACCTTCAGGCCTTGGCGTTTCTCTATCACCTCTATGAAGGTGGAGGCTTCGGACAGGGAGTCGTGGGTGCCGGTGTCGAGCCAGGCGAAGCCGCGCTGCAGGGTCTGCACCTTCAGTGTGTGCTGCTGCAGGTACTCCTGGTTCACGGTGGTTATCTCCAGCTCTCCGCGTGCCGAGGGCTTGATGTGCTTGGCTATCTCCACCACCGAGTTGGGGTAGAAGTAGAGTCCCACCACGGCATAGTTGCTCTTGGGCTGTGCGGGCTTCTCCTCAATGCTGAGGCAGTTGCCATCGGCGTCGAACTCCGCCACGCCGTAGCGCTCGGGGTCGCTCACCTGATAGCCGAAGACGGCGGCCTTGCCTTCGTCCTCCACCAGCTTCACCGTCTGCCGCAGCAGGCCTGTGAATCCGGAGCCGTAGAAGATATTGTCGCCCAGCACCAGGCAGACGCTGTCGTCGCCTATGAACCGCTCGCCGATGATGAAGGCCTGTGCCAAGCCGTCGGGCGAGGGTTGCTCGGCATACTCGAAGCGCACGCCCAGCTGGCTGCCGTCGCCCAGCAGACGCCGGAAGGCGGGCAGGTCGTGGGGGGTGGATATAATCAGAATCTCCCTGATGCCCGCCAACATGAGGACGGAGAGGGGATAGTAAATCATCGGTTTGTCGAAGATGGGGATAAGTTGCTTGCTGATTCCTTTTGTGATGGGATACAACCGGGTGCCGCTCCCACCTGCCAATACAATACCTTTCATACTACAATTTTTTGAGGTTATAACTGCCGCAAAGGTAGTCATTTGACGCTATCCCTCAAACTCTTGCCTCGCTTTATTTTCTCCGGAGCGGCATTTTTGCCCGAAAGTCGCAACTTTTGGGCTTCGAGGGGCGAAAAGTCTGAGGAAAACATTTGCATAAGCGGAATATGTTGCCTACTTTTGCGAAGTAAACATTTAAATTGAGATAGTATACACCAAATACTGTAGGAGGGGAATCATGAATAAACACCGTATCATCTTCGGATTGGCGTGTGTGGTGGCTTTCACCGTCATCTGCATCACGCTCAATCGCCAGCAGACGCCCACCATCGACGACAGCGCCTGGGTGGACGTGGACAGCATCGACGTGCAGGCGGACAACGCCGCCATGAGCAGTAGCCATCACATGAAGTTCGTGGATGTGCCCATCGACGGCACCCTCCGGCAGTACGTGTCGCGCATGCGCCGTGCAGGCTTCAAGGTGGAGCGCTACGACGGCTCCGTGGCCGTGCTCGTGGGGACGTTCCTGGGCTACGGCGGCACGCGGGTCTACGTCAACACGCTGGGCAAGCGCGACCTGGTGTCGAAGATAGCCGTCGTGTTGCCGTCTATGGACGATTGGTCCGACCTGGAGACCGCCTACACCGAGCTGAAGGACTATATGACGCGGGGCTTCGGCGGCTATAAGTCGTGCGTGGAGCGGTTCGACAACCCCTACGCGCAGAAGGACACCGGCAAGATGCACGCCATCCTGTTGGACCAATTCAAGTACGAGACGCGGTTCATCAGCGAGAGTGGCGACCTCTCGCTCCTCATCAAGCACGCCGACCAGAAGACCTTCGTCATGCTCATCTACAAGGACAAGGAGAACATCCAGCTCCTGCGCATGGACGCCATGGACGATCTGTAGTGCGCGCGCCTTCCTCTCTCCGCCGCCTATACCTATATTATATAGCACACACAACACGGTCGGCTCCGTTGGCTCTGTTGAGAAACAACCAGCGGGGCCGATTGATTTGTTCCCCTTCTCTTTGAGGGGGGTAGGGGAGCGACAGACTTCCGCTCGAAGGGGCGATGGACTTCCCTCCTCGACGGCTTTCTCTCGTGGATTGGCGGCCTTCCCCTCGAAGGACCGATGGTCTTCCTTCTGGGAATCGAATATTGTATTCCTTGGAACGGTCTTCCTCCGAAGAAACGAAGCTCTTCCGCTCGGAGGAACGAAGTCCTTCACCCACGAAGAAACGAAGTTCTTCCGCTCG
>CAYZVH010000235.1:0-3779 GCA_964481755.1 uncultured Bacteroides sp.
CACTTCGTTCGCCATCGTTAGGCCTCCAGCCACTTCGTTCGCCATCGTTAGGCCTTCGGCCTAACGCGCTCGCTAGCGAGCGGCGAGCTGATTTATCCCGGCGAACGGCGAGCCAGCCAAGCGGCTTATATTTCCGTGTCGGCTTGGAGCAGTTCCTTTATCTCGCCGTCCACTTCGAAGAGGCGCTTCTTGCAGAAGGCCAGTAGTTGCTTCGCCTCCTTGAGGTTGGCGCTGAGCTGGTCGATGTTGAGCTCGCCGTTCTCTATCTGCTCCACGATGGCCTCGAGCCGCTCCATGGACGCTTCGTATGATTCTTTCTTTGCTGCCATATCTACGTTTACTTATTATGTTTCTTGACTATACTCTTGACGGTGCCCTTGGCCAGGCGGGTCTCCAGCTCATCGCCATCCTGCAATTGCGTGGCGTCGGTGACGGCACGACCATGGTGGAGGGTGATGCTGTAGCCGCGCTGGAGCAGGAGCTCCGGTGAGGCGTGGCGGGCGGTCTGCTCCATCAGCTCCAGCTTGTGCTGCTGCTGGGTGATGCGGAGGCGGCAGGCCTGGGTGAGCCGTAGCCAGAGGGAGGCCGCGCGCTGCTCCTCGTGCACCTTGCGCAAGGCGAAGATGGTGGATAGCTTGTCCGACAGCTGCTCCACACGACGCTGCTCCTCGCGCAAGCGGGTGGTGACGGTGTCCTCTAGGCGTGTCTGCAGCTCCGCCAGGCGGGAGGCACTCTGTTGCACGGTGCTGAGGAGGAACTCCGCCGCGGCGGTGGGAGTCTTCACCCGCGTGTGGGCCACACAGTCGATGACGGTGTCGTCGCGCTCGTGGCCGATGCCCGTGATGATAGGCAGGGGAAACTGCGCGCAATTGGTGGCCAGCAGGTAGGAGTCGAAGCAGGAGAGGTCCGACGTGGCGCCGCCGCCACGGATGATGACCACGGCATCCCAACGGTCCACCTCGCTGTAGATGCGGTTGAGCGCGTCGATGACCGACTCCTCCGCCCGCTCGCCCTGCATCAGCGCGGGGAAGAGCTTCAAGTAGAAGACGAACCCGGGAGCGTTGCCGAAGAGCTGGTTGCGGAAGTCGCCGTAGCCTGCCGCTGTGGCGGACGAGATGACGGCGATGCGCTGGGGCAGACGGGGCATGGGGAGCTCCTTGTTGAGCGTGAGCACGCCCTCCTCCTCCAGCTGGCGGAGAATCTCGCGCCGCTGGCGCGCCATGTCGCCGATGGTGTAGGTGGGGTCGATGTCGCGCACGCTGAGCGAGTAGCCATAGAGCTCGTGGAAGTCCACCCGGACGCAGACCGACACCTTGATGCCGGAGGCGAAGGGGCGGCCCGTCTCCTGCTCGAAGTAGGGCTTGAGCATGCGGTAGACGTTGGCCCGGATCATGCCGTGGGCACGGGCTATGGGGGTGCTGCCCCGGCTGTCCTTCTCGATGAACTCCAGGTAGCAGTGGCCCGTTGTGTTGGTGCGCACGTCGCTCAGCTCGGCGTGGATCCACACCTCGTCGGGGAATCCCGCGGCCAGCTGCTGGCGCACCTGTCGGTTGAGTTCGTAGAGCGATATCACTTCCATCTGTCTGCGTGTTTACGTTGCATTGGGTAAGGCGGGAGCCCAGCGGCACACGGCTGCCGGGACCGTTTTACCTATCTTAACGGCAAAGGTACGGAATCGCCTCAATATAATTCGTATCTTTGCGGCCAAATTTGAGGATATGCAAGAAACAAACAAGAAAATAGTAGCAACTGAACTGGGAACGGACAACGTAAGGAAACTGCTCATCAAGTATGCCGTGCCAGCCATCATCGCCATGACGGCCTCTTCACTCTACAACATCATCGACAGCATCTTCATCGGACAGGGCGTGGGCGCCATGGCCATCTCCGGACTGGCCATCACCTTCCCGCTGATGAACCTGACCGCCGCCTTCGGCTCGCTGGTGGGTGTGGGTGCCTCCACGCTGATAAGCGTACGCCTGGGACAGAAGGACTACGACACCGCCCAACGCATACTGGGCAATGTGGTGACGATGAACATCATACTGGGACTGGTGCTGGGGGCGGTCATCCTGCTGACGCTGGACCCCATACTCTACTTCTTCGGCGCCAGCGAGGCCACCATCCCCTACGCGAGGGACTTCATGGTGGTCATCCTGCTGGGTAACGTGGTGACCCACATGTACCTGGGACTGAACGCCATACTGCGCTCCGCCGGACACCCGCGCGAGGCCATGATGGCCACCATCACCACCGTGGCGGTGAACGTGGTGCTGGCTCCGCTCTTCATCTACGCCTTCCACTGGGGCATACGAGGCGCCGCCCTGGCCACCGTGCTGGCACAGATCGTAGCCCTCTGTTGGCAGATACGTCTGCTGAGTAACAAGGAAGAACTGCTCCACCTGCAGCGCGGCATCTACCGGCTGAAGCGACGCATCGTGGCCGACTCGTTGGCCATCGGCATGTCGCCCTTCCTGATGAATCTGGCCGCCTGCCTCATCGTGATTCTGATAAACAAAGGACTGAAGGAGTACGGCGGCGACTTCGCCATCGGCGCTTTCGGCATCGTCAATCGGGTGTCGTTCGTCTTCGTGATGATCGTCATCGGACTGAACCAGGGCATGCAGCCCATCGCCGGGTATAACTTCGGTGCCCAACAGTTCGACCGTGTGAAGCGGGTGGTGAAGCTCACCATGCTGTGTGCCACGGTGGTGACCACCTTCGGATTCGTTGTCGGTGAGCTCTGTCCGGCGCTGGTGGCCTCGGCCTTCACCTCCGACGAGCAACTGATAAGTCTGTCGGCCGAAGGCATGCGACTGGTAGTGGCTGTGTTCCCCATCGTGGGCTTCCAGATGGTGATCACCAACTTCTTCCAGAGCATCGGCATGGCGAACAAGGCCATCTTCCTCTCGCTCACCCGTCAGCTGCTCTTCCTGCTGCCCTGCCTGATAGTGTTGCCTCCGCTGATGGACAGCTGGATGGGCGACGGTGCCTTCGGGGTGTGGCTGAGCATGCCTATCTCCGACTTCCTGGCTACGGCCGTGGCTGTGGTGATGTATCGCATGCAGATAAAAAAGTTCGCTGCGATGGCACGATAAACGGAGGAAATCCCTACATTTGCGTAATCATATAAACAATAGACGTTATGAAAGACGAGAAATTCATTATCAATATAGGCCGCCAGTTGGGTAGTGGCGGTAAGGCCATCGGCAAGCGGTTGTCGGAGATTTACGGTATTGCCATCTACGACAGGACGTTGCTGAAGTTGGCGGCGCAGGAGAGTGGCTTCTGCCAGGAGTTCTTCGAGAAGGCCGACGAGAAGGCGTCGCACGGCTTCGTGCATTCGCTGGTGGGGAGCCTCAGAGCGCCGTTCGTGGGCAACGGCTCCATCTACGACAACTATCTGAGCAACGACGCGCTGTTCAAGATACAGAGCGACGTGATACGCGGCCTGGCCGAGAAGGAGAGTTGCATCTTCGTGGGCCGTTGCGCGGACTACATCCTGCGTGACAACCCGCGTTGCGTGAACATCTTCATCAGTGCCGACCGGGCGGACCGCGTCCGCCGCATCTGCGCCACCCAGAACGTGGATGAGCACCAGGCCCTGTCGGTGATGGAGGATGCCGACCGCAAGCGTGCCGCCTACTATAACTACTATAGCTGCAACACGTGGGGCGCCGCCGCCACTTATCATCTCTGCATCAACTCCTCCGTGATGGGCGAGGAGGGCACCACGCAATACATCAAGGAGTTCATCGACAAGAAGCTCGGGCTGGAGT
>CAYZVH010000236.1:0-3726 GCA_964481755.1 uncultured Bacteroides sp.
AGAGCATGTTACCCTGATATCCGTAAGAGGCCTTCATCGTCAGGTAGTCTATCCACTCAATCTTCTTCATGAAGTCGAGCTCGGAGAAGTTGAACGAGGCGGACACGGACCATATGGGGTTGAGCTTCTCGTTGCTGCGGTCGCCGAAGCGGTTCGAGCCGTCGACACGGCCGTTGAGGTTGAGGTAGACCATGGAGTTGTAGCTATAGGTGAAGGTGGCGTATCCGGAGACGACGTTGGAGAGGTCGTCCGTCAAGGTGGGCACGTTGGACGCGAGCCAGTCGCCGTAGGAGGTGTACTTCGTGACATCGATGTCCGACACGAAGGAGAGTCCACGGTCGGGATAGTATCCGCGGGCGGTGTAGGCGTTACCTTTGTAGCGTGTGGAGTTCATCTCGAAGCCGATGCCTCCGTTGAAGTTGTGCTTCTCGTCGGCGCCGAAGTACTTGTTCCAGTCGAGCTGCGCGCGCAGGGTGTAGGCGTTGGAGCGGGTGTTGTTCACCGAGAGTTCTCCGCCCTGGGGCATGTAGCTGTCGGTGGGTGCCACCTCGCCATACTCGCTGCCGCGGAGCTTGGCGGCGTACCAGGTCTTGTCGCCCCAGTAGCTGCGTATCTCGGTGTTCTGGGCGGTGTAGGAGCCTATGACGTTGGCGCTGAGCCAGTCGTTGAAGGTGAAGCGGAAGTTGGCGTCCAGGGTGAAGGACGATCCCTCCTGCGACATGGAGCTGTTGTCGAGCTCGTTCATGATGTTGTAGTTGTAGCCGTTGGAGTGGGTCACCATCTTCTGGTAGTAGTAATAGTCGCCGTCGTCGGTGTAGGCGGGAATGGCTCGGCTTGCGGTGTAGGCGTACTCCACGGGATTGAGGTTCGACTGATAGTAGGATCGCTTGGTGACGTTGCCCTTCAGTCCGAAGCTTGCCGACAGCCAGTTGGTGAACTTGGTGTCGAGGTTGAGCATGCCGGTGTAGCGTTTGTTCTTGGTGTCGTTCACCACGTCGTCCTGGTCGTTGAATCCGATGGAGGCATAGTAGCGTCCGCGGTCGGAGCCTCCGCTCATGCTGACGGTGTGTTGCTGCGAGAAGCTGTCGTGGGTGAGCAGGTCGAACCAGTCGGTGTTCTGGGTCTCCAGCTGTGCCACCTTGGCGGCGAACTCGCTGTCGGTGATGGTGCCGCTGAACCTGTCGAGCAACAGGCCTTCGTAGCCCACGTGGGCGATGTTGTCGTTATACTCATATCCGCTGTTGTAGAGCTCGCGGGAGAACTGGATGCGCTCCTTGGAGTTCATCACGTCCACCGAATGGTCGGTGTAGCGCGGACGCAGCTTGAAGTTGAAGGTGTTTGAGTAGCGGATCTCGGGCTTGCCCTCGCGGCCGCGCTTGGTGGTGATGACGATGACTCCGTTGGCGGCCTTGGTGCCGTAGAGGGCTGTGGCGGAGGCGTCCTTCAGGATGTCGAGTCGCTCGATGTCCTGGGGATTGAGTCCGGCAATGGCGTTACCGATGCGGTTCACATAGTCGGGGTCGTTGAGCTCCTCGGCCGACACCTGCACAGGGTCTGTCACCACGATGCCGTCGACCACCCACAGAGGCTCGCGGTTGCCCACGATGGAGGATGTTCCGCGGATGCGGATCTTAGGCGCCACGCCTGCCTCGCCGGAGTTGCTCATGTACATCATGTCGGGCACCTGACCTTCGAGCATCTGGTCGATGCTGAGGGCGTCGGGGCGGATGATGTCCTCGGCCTTCACGGTGGTGACGGCGCTGGTGAGGGCGCGCTTGTTGATGACCTGGTATCCGGTGACCACCACCTCGTCAATCTCGTGGAGGTCCTCCTCCATCACCACGCTCAGCGGACGGCCTTTCCAAGCCACCTGCTGGCGCTTCATGCCTATGAAGGAGAGCATGAGGGTGGCGTCGGTCTGTCCCTCGGCGGGCAGTTGGAACTCGCCGTCGGCATTGGTGGTGGCGCCTCGGCTGGTGCCTTTCACCTGCACCGCCACACCTGGCAGTGGATTGCCCTGGGTGTCCACCACCTGTCCGCAGATGGTGTTCGCCTGCTTGGCTGCGCGGCGTATCACCACCGTGTTCTTCACAATCTCGTAGGTGAGGTTCGACCCTTGCAGAGCGTAGTCCATCACGCGCGAGAGGGTCACCTGCCGCAGGTTATAGTTCTTGCGCGGCAAGGCGTTCACGTCCTCGTTGCTGTACATGAAATTCACTTGCATCTGTTTCTTCACTTCCGTGAAGACATCACGGATAGACGCGTCTCTGAGCACCACGTCAACGCTCTTCTGCGTCTGCGCGAAGGCCTGGGCGAACCAAGGCGCTGCTATGAGCAACAGCAGCAGAAGGAATCTTGCAGTTAAAACTTTCATTCTTCTCTTTAGTTTTTGATTACACTTATATTTATTTGTTTTGTTTATCTGTCTCTCACAATCACTTTGTTGGGCGTTATCTCAATCTTCACCTTGTCGAGCCGCTCCAGCAGCTCGGCTATCTGGGTGAAGTCGGTCTGCTTCTCGATGTCCATCGACACGCGCAGGTTGCGCAGGCGGTCGCTGCTGAAGGCGGCCTCGAAGTCGTACCATCGGCCCAGGTCGGCAAGGATGTCCACCAGCGGGGTGTTGTCGTAGACGATGCGCGACTCGTTCCACGCGCAGTAGGGGTAGGTGTCCACCGCGCGCCTTTGGATGCGGCCGTCGTCGAAGACCAGGGCCTGCTCGCCGGGCTGCAGGGTGACGAGTTGGCTTGGGGAAGTCACCTCCACCCTACCCTGTTCCAGGGTGACCGCCAGGCAGGCGTCGTCGGCATAGTTCTTCACATTGAACGAGGTGCCCACCACCCTCACATCGGCGCGGCTTGTCTGCACGGTGAAGGGGTGCTGCGCATCGCTCTTCACATGGAAGTAGGCCTCGCCGGCAAGGTTCACCGAGCGGTTGTGGGCAGAGAAGTCCGTGGGCACGGTGAGCGACGACTGTGCGTTGAGGTGTATGGCGGTGCCGTCGTCCAGCGTGAGGCGGAACTCGCCTCCGCGGGGCACCTCCACGGTGTGGTGCAAGTTGGGCGAAAGGAGCGTGGTCGACTTGCCGCCCTGTTGCCGTTGGCTCTCGTAGAGGCGGCGGTAGGCGTAGATGTCCGTCACCTCCACACGCTTGCCCGTGGCGGTGTAGACGAAGGCCTTCTCGGTGCCGGCGGGCATCGTGCAGCTCTCCTCCTGGGGGCGCAGGCCCACGACAATGGCCCCTGCCACCACGGCTGCGGCGGCTACGGCGGCGGTCCAGCGGAGGAAGCGCTTGCCCAGGAGCGACTTGCGATAGCCCATCCGGTGGCGCATGCGGCTCCAGCTCTGCAGGGCCTCGCGGGGGTCGCCGGGCTTCATCGCCTGGTCCACGAACTCGCGGCTGGCGATGCGCCGTGCGGTCTGCGCGTTGGCGGGATGCTGTCGCTCCCAAGCCTCCAGCAGGGCCGTCTCCTCGGCAGTGAGCTCGTCGCCCATCAATCGGCGATAGAGCAAATTCCTTACTACAGTCAACTGTTCTTTGTCCATAATTTCTTGCTTACATTATTATAAACACCGCACCCGAGGTTTGGTGTAATCAAAAAAAGAGTTTTTTTTCAAAATTTCTTTTTCCTCGAGGAAAGAAAGACTTTGTTCCTTCAAAGAAGGACTTCATTTCCTCCAGGAAAAGACCATCCTTCGAGAAATAAAATACTCGATTCCAAGAAG
>CAYZVH010000237.1:0-3688 GCA_964481755.1 uncultured Bacteroides sp.
TAGGGTTGGACCCCTCTTTAAGGGTAAAGAGGGGACGGGGTGATTTTCGAAAAAGCCAGAGGACTGAGGGAAGACAAAAAGACAAAGAGTCTAAGAGACTAAAAGAACGTTTTATGTTATGGCAATCTATCAAAGTAAAACCTATAACATAAAACATTCAACATTCCCTACTCTTCCTCTTCCGAAGTATTCCTCTCATCATCATCCTTTACAGGCTTCACGGGCTTTGCGGAACCGTGAAGCTTCTTCTTCCCTAACTTCTTCGCACGCTCCCACGCTGCCTTGCGTGCCTCATACTCCGCATAATGTTTCTCCAGATAATTATCTGCCATGGCTATACCTTATTGTATATAGTTCAACTTTCGAATGAGCGGAGCAGACGAATCTCTTCCGCCCAAAGCGTCTCTTCGGGAGTCTCCAGAATGATAGGCATATCGTCGAACCGAGGGTCGCGCATCAGACGCTGGAAGAAGGTGATGTCCATCAGCCCACGGCCGATGTTGTCGTGACGGTCCACCCGACTGGCCAGCGCTTTCTTCGAGTCGTTGAGGTGGATGGCCCGCAGATAGCCGAAGCCTACGGTCTCGTCGAACTCGCGGAACACACCATCGTAGTCGCCCACCAGGTCGTAGCCGGCGGTGAAGGTGTGGCACGTGTCGAGGCAGACACCCACACGGCTCTTGTCCTCCACACGGTCGATGATGTGGCGCAGCTGCCAAAAGGCGAAGCCCACGTTGCTGCCCTGTCCGGCAGTGTTCTCTATGACGGCGGTCACACTCTGCGTGCGCTCCAGCGCATAGTTGATGGACTCGGCCACACGGTCGAGGCAAGTCTCCAAGGGAATCTTGTTCAGATGACTGCCGGGGTGGAAGTTGAGCAGTTTGAGCCCGAGCTGTTCGCAACGCTGCATCTCGTCGAGGAAGGCGGCACGCGACTTCTGCAGCCCCTCCTCCTCGGGGTGGCCTAGGTTGATGAGGTAACTGTCGTGTGGCAGGATGTGCTCCGGCGCGAAGCCCAGCTCGTCGCAGCGTTGGCGGAAGAGGCTGATGCTCTCGGCGGTGAGTGGCCGCGATACCCATTGTCGCTGGTTCTTGGTAAACAGGGCGAAGGCGTTGGCTCCGATAGCCTGCGCGTTGAGGGGTGCGTTTTCCACACCGCCGGAGGTAGGTACGTGTGCTCCGAGATATTTCATAGGTCTACAATAGTGGGTTTAAATGAGTCGGCCACCAATCGCCGCGGAGGAGAGTGCCTGCCGACAGGGAGGTTGGTGACCGAGTCTGAATTATAGTATTATTCGAGTGTCTTCAGTTCGTCGATGTTCTTCTGAATCTCCTCGTCGGTAAGGTCGTAGTTCACCAGGTTGCCCGACAGATATTGGTCGTAGGACGACATGTCTATCAGTCCGTGGCCGGAGAGGTTGAAGAGGATGACTTTCTCCTCGCCGCTCTCCTTGCACTTGAGGGCTTCGTTGATGGTGGCCGCTATGGCGTGGCACGACTCCGGAGCGGGAATGATGCCCTCGGCCTGTGCGAAGAGGCAACCTGCCTTGAAGGAGTCGAGCTGTTTGATGTCCACAGCCTCCATGAGTCCGTCCTTGAGCAACTGCGACACGATGACGCCCGCACCATGGTAGCGCAGACCGCCGGCGTGGATGTTGGCAGGCATGAAGTTGTGGCCCAGGGTGAACATAGGCAACAGCGGTGTGTAGCCGGCCTCGTCGCCAAAGTCGTAGTGGAACTGTCCGCGTGTCAGTTTCGGGCACGACGATGGTTCGGCAGCGATGTAGCGTGTCTTCTTGCCTTCGAGTATGGTGTGACGCATGAAGGGGAAGGCGATGCCGCCGAAGTTGGATCCGCCGCCGAAGCAGGCAATCACCATGTCGGGATATTCGCCGGCCAGCGCCATCTGCTTCTCTGCCTCCAGTCCGATGACGGTCTGGTGCAGGGTCACGTGGCTCAGCACGGAGCCCAGTGTATACTTACAGTTAGGGGTGGTCCGTGCCAGCTCGATGGCCTCGGAGATGGCCGTACCCAACGAACCTTGGCAGTTAGGGGTCTTGGTGAGGATGTCCTTACCTGCACGGGTGGACATAGAGGGCGAGGCGGTCACCTGCGCGCCGAAGGTCTGCATGATGCTGCGGCGGTAAGGCTTCTGCTCGTAGCTGATCTTTACCTGGTAGACGGCGGCTTCCAGTCCGAACACCTTGGCGGCGTAGGAGAGGGCGGCGCCCCACTGGCCGGCTCCGGTCTCGGTGGTGACGTTGGTCACACCCTCTTTCTTGCAGTAGTAGGCCTGTGCCAGGGCGGAGTTCAACTTGTGTGAACCCACCGGGCTCACGCTCTCGTTCTTGAAGTAGATGTGGGCCGGTGTGCCCAGGGCTTTCTCCAGTCCGTAGGCGCGCACCAACGGTGTGGAACGGTAATATTTGTACATGTCGCGCACCTCTTCCGGTATCTCTATCCAGGCGTCCGTCTGGTTCAGCTCCTGCCGGCTAAGCTCCTCGGCAAAGATAGGGTAGAGGTCCTCCGGCTTCAGAGGCTGCTTGGTAGCTGGGTTCAAGGGCGGCAGGGGTTTGTTCACCATGTCCGCCTGTATGTTGTACCAGTGGGTAGGAATCTCGCTCTCAGGCAAGAAATAACGTTTAATTTTAGAACTCATAGCTGTAATATTTCATTCGTGTAACTTCAGTTTCGGTTGCAAACTTACAGATAATTGATGGAATCGACGAATCTTATGTAAGGTTTTCACCATTTCGGGCCACATTATTGTGGTGGATGCCGACAAAGTTCGTACTTTTGCCGACAAATAATCCGTTATCGAGATGAAGAATATTGTAATTGCCGCAGGCTACGCCACACGGTTGGGCGAGCTGACGCGCAACTTCCCCAAGCCGCTGTTGAAGATAGGTCAGAGCACCATACTCGGCCGCATGCTGGACGACATCGACCGCATCGCCGACATCGACGAGCACATCATAGTGACGAACCACAAGTTTGCCGACATCTTCCGTCAGTGGGCCGGCGAGCAACACTACACCAAGCCGGTGACCGTGATAGACGATGGCACGGAGACCAACGACACACGCCTGGGTGCCGTGTGCGACCTGCTCTATGCTATGGACCAGCTCCACATCGACGACGACCTGCTGGTGGTGGCGGCGGACAACCTGCTCTTCTTCTCCTTCAGCGAGTTTGTGGAGTTTGCCAAGGCGAAGGGTACGTCGTGCATCATGTGTCACGAGCAGCCGAGCCTTGAGAAGTTGCAGCGCACAGGCGTGATAGTGGTGGACAACGAGATGCGTGTGCTCAATATGGAGGAGAAGCCGCAGCAGCCGAAGAGTCATTGGGCGGTGCCGCCTTTCTACATCTATCTGCGGAAGGACCTCGACGTTGTGCGCCATTCGGTGGAGAATGGTTGCGGAAAGGATGCGCCCGGCAACCTGGCGCATTATATGGTGGAGCACACCGTGATGCATGCGTGGCGGATGACTGCCGGTCGTTTCGACATCGGCAGTCTGGATACGTATCTGGAGGCGTGCGAGCGGTTCGGGAAATAATGTCTTCCGACCCGCTTCCTGATTTTAGTCTTTTAGTCTCTTAGTCTCTCTCAGTCCTCCGGCTTTTTCGAAAATCACCCCGTCCCCTCTTTAGCTTTAAAGAGGGGTCCATCCCTATCCCAAGCCCTTTCC
>CAYZVH010000238.1:0-3683 GCA_964481755.1 uncultured Bacteroides sp.
ATGAAACACATAGTCTGCTTTCACCTCTACAACGACTACAGCGGGAGCCCGAAGGTGCTGAAGATGGTGCTGGAGGGGATGCTGAAGCGGGGATACCGCATAGACCTGGTGACCTCACGTGGGGGCGTGCTGGACGAGCTGCAAGGAGCGGCGAACCTGAGCATACACCACTGGCCATACCGATTCTCGCGACACGCGGCGGTGACGATGGCGCGCTATGCCCTGGCGCAGGTGGCCACATTCTGCATCGCACTGCGGTGGGCACTGAGCCGCGACACGGTGTTCTACATCAACACACTGCTGCCCGTGGGGCCGGCGCTGGCGGGACGACTGACGGGGAAACGGGTGGTGTATCACTACCACGAGAACGCCTTCGTGAAGGGAGCGTTCTACCGGATGCTGGCGGCGGCGATGCAACGGCTGGCGCACGAGATAGTGTGCGTATCCGAGTACCAAGCATCGTTCCTACGGCGGAAAGAGAAGGTGACGATGGTGGCCAACGCGCTGACAGGGGAGTTCGCGGCAAGGCTGCGGCCCAACGCGGAGGCGGCGTTCGGACGACGGACGGTGCTGATGCTGTCGTCACTGAAAGCCTACAAGGGGACGAAGGAGTTCATAGAGCTGGCGAAGCGGATGCCGGAGTATCGGTTCGTGCTGGTGATAAACGACCGGCAGGAACGGATAGACCAGTACCTGGCGGACAACTGGCTGACGCGAAGCACGAACCTGACCATCTACCCACGGCAGGACGACGTGACACGATTCTACAACGAGGCGTCGGTGGTGGTGAACCTGAGCGACCGACGACGCTTCATAGAGACCTTCGGACTGACGGCCCTGGAGGCGATGACGGCGGGACTGCCGGTGATAGTGCCCCCGGTGGGCGGCATAGCGGAGATGGTGGAGGACGGGAAGAACGGCTTCCACATAGACGTGCGGAAGCCGGAGGAGCTGGAACGACGCATCCGCGAGATGCTGACGGACCGGCTGACGTACGTCCACATGGCACACTGCGCCCTGCAGGAGGCAAAGCGATACGACGGACGCCGCATGACCGCCCAAATAATGGAGATAATCAACGGATAAGCACTATATAACAGAATCCTAAAAAAAAGAACTGAAAGCATGAAACATGTAGCAATAGTCGGCAGCCAAGGGGTGCCGGCACAATACGGCGGATTTGAGACGCTGGTGGAGAATATCATTGGAAAGAACTGCTCACCGGGAATACAGTATACGGTGTTCTGCTCGGCTGTGGACTACGACACACACCCGCAGACCTACAAGGGGGCAAGACTGAAGTACATCAAACACCTGCACGCCAACGGGATAGGAAGCACACCGTACGACATCGTGTCGCTGATGCACTGCCTCAGGGGGTACGACGCGGTGGTGGTGCTGGGAGTGTCGGGCTGCATATGTCTGCCGGCGTTCCGCATGCTCTACCGCAAGCGGCTGATCGTAAACATTGACGGACTGGAGCACCGACGGGCGAAGTGGGGACGGCTGGCACGCTGGTTCCTGCGGCTGAGCGAGGCGATGGCGGTGCGGTGGGCCGACGTGACGGTGGTGGACAACAAGGGCATCGAAGACTATGTGACGGACACCTACGAGCGGCCGTCGACACTGATAGCCTACGGGGGCGACCACGTGATGCGCACGATGACGGAGGAGCGGCAACAGGACATCCTCAGGAAATATGGCCTGGAGCGACACCGTTACGCGCTGAGCATCTGCCGCATAGAGCCGGAGAACAACTGCCACATGACGCTGGAGGCCTTCGCGCGGAGCGGACGGGAGCTGGTGTTCGTGGGCAACTGGGAACGGAGCGACTACGGACGGGAGCTGAAGCGGCGGTACGAGGCACGGCCGAACATCAAGCTGCTGACGAGCATCTACGACCTGGACATGCTCTATGCCCTACGACGCAACGCCGAGGTGTACGTGCACGGACACAGCGCCGGGGGGACGAACCCCTCGCTGGTGGAGGCGATGTTCTTCGGGCGACCGATCCTGTGCTACGACGTGGTGTATAACCGGGAGACGACGCACGGCGAGGCGTACTACTACAGCGACAGCGAGAGCCTCAGCGCACAGCTGGGCCGCACGGACCTGGACGGGGAGCCGATGCGCCGCATAGCGGAGAAGGAGTACACATGGAAACATATAGCTGAACAATACGAAAGCCTGTACTGACATGATGACGACGATGATGATAAGATATGCGCTGGTGGGGATAGCCTTCGTGGTGAGCCTGGCCTGCGGCATGGCGGTGACACCGATGGTGGTGGACTACTGCAAGAGACGAAAACTGTTTGACAAGCCGGACGCGCGGAAGGTGCACCACACGCTGGTGCCCCGGCTGGGAGGGGTCTGTTTCCTGCCCTGCATGGGGGTGGCCTTCGCGATGGCGGCGCTGTCGCTCTACCTGCTGAGCAACCGGCAGGTGCACGTGAGCCTGATGAGCATCGGGCTGATAGTGGGGGCGATGATCGTGTACGCCGTGGGGCTGCTGGACGACCTGATAGAGGTGCGAGCCACACGGAAGATGATGGTGCAGATAGTGTCGGCCTGCTGTCTGCCGCTGTCGGGGCTCTACTTCACGAACCTCTACGGGCTGCTGGGCATCTGGGAGATACCGTGGTACGTGGGGGTGCCGCTGACGGTGCTGTTCGTGGTGGCGGTGGACAACGCGATGAACCTGATAGACGGCATCGACGGGCTGTGCGCGGGCATCAGTCTGATAGGGCTGGCGGGCTTCGCGGTGATGTTCGCCCACATAGGGGTGTGGACCTACACGGTGGCGCTGGCGGGCCTGGCGGGGGTGCTGGTGGCATACAGCTACTTCAACCTGCTGAGCAAGCGCCGGAAGATATTCATGGGCGACAGCGGCAGCCTGACGCTGGGCTACATACTGGCCACGTGTGTGGTGAAGCTGGCGCAGTGGCTGCCGGGAGGCTCGGTGTTCGACGAGCACCAGATGGTGTTCGCGATGTCGTTCCTGACGGTGCCGTGCCTGGACGTGCTGCGGGTGATGTTCACGCGCAAGCGGATGGGCAAGGGCCTCTTTGAGCCGGACCGCAGCCACCTGCACCACCGGCTGATAGACGCGGGATACACGCAGCACCAAGCCCTGGGGTTGATACTCCTGCTGGACCTGGACCTTGTGGCCCTGAACGTGGTGATGGCGTGGAAGGACGTGCCCCCCACCCTCATCCTGGTGGTCGACATGCTAGTGTTCGCCCTCTTCTGCTACGGCGTGCACCGCCGCCATGTGATGCGGATGAAGCGGGAAGCGAAAGGGCGATGAAGCGTGGCTCCTAGGTTCTTCTGGGTTCCTTCCCGCACGACGCGCCTCGGAAACTAACCCGCGCGAAGGGAGTGAGGGCATCCACTTACCCCCCCCTACACGCACTAAGGCCATGGGCCGTGTGCGGAAGGCTGTAAGATATATTCGGCTCGTGTTAATTCGCGTTAACACGAGCCGTTGTCTTTTATATATCGACGCCTTTCGTTATCTTCGCAGTAAATAATCACCCTACGGATATGGACACGGAAAGAAAACTACCGACAGGAATACAGTACTTTGAGAAAATCAGAGAGCAGGGATACTTGTATGTAGACAAGACAGACCTCGTCTGGCGACTTGTCAACCAAGGCAACAAGTTCAACTATCTGAGCCG
>CAYZVH010000239.1:0-3509 GCA_964481755.1 uncultured Bacteroides sp.
TAGAGCACAACACTTTTAATGTTGGGGTCTTGGGTTCGAGCCCCAAGCGGATCACCAAAAGAGAAGGATACCACCGCGGTACCCTTCTCTTTTGTTTTTATGCCCCTGTACCCTCCTTCCGTTCCGACTGGCGGAGGAAGAAGTTGGCGAGTATGGCCCCCGACACGTTGTGCCACACGCTGAACACCGCCCCAGGAATGGTGGCCAATGGGTATTGGGCGAAGTGAACGGTAGCCAGTGAAGTGGCCAGACCGGAATTCTGCATGCCCACTTCGATGGAGACGGCACGGCATTTCGTAGTGTCCATCTTCATCAGCTTGGCAGCCGCATAGCCCAACGCATAACCCAACACGTTGTGAAGCACCACGATGCAGAATATCAGCAGGCCGCAGTTCATCAGTTTAGCCGCATTGGCGCTGACCACAGCACCCACAATGGCGACGATGGCCAGGGTGGAGACGAGCGGGAGCACCTCCACCGCCCGCTCGGCGAAGCGGGAGAAGTAGTGGTTGATGAGGAAGCCCAGTACGATAGGCAGTATGACCACCTGAACGATGGAGAGGAACATGGAAATCATGTTCACGTCTACAGTCTGCCCGGCATAGAGGTACGTCAGCAGAGGAGTCATCACGGGAGCCAATATGGTGGAAACTGCCGTCATGCCCACCGACAAAGCCACATCGCCCTTCGACAGATAGGTCATCACGTTGGAAGAAGTTCCACCGGGACAGGTTCCCACGAGGATAACGCCCACCGTCAGCTCGGGCGAGAGGCGAAACACCACCGCCAGCAGATAAGCCAGCAGGGGCATGATGGTGAACTGCGCCACAGCACCTATCACCACATCCTTCGGGTGACTGAAGACGATACGGAAGTCGCTGGGCTTCAGCGTAAGTCCCATGCCGAACATGACGATGCCCAACAGGGTGTTGATGTAGCTGGTCTTGATGAAGCTGACCGCGCTGGGCAGCAGCAGGGCCAACACAGCCATGGCGATGACGATGAGGGCCATGTATTTGCTAAAGAAGCGCGAGATGATTCTTAGAACATTCATTGTTGTCAGAGTTATACCTTATTATATTATCAATCTATTTCAGCCACCGTTTCTTGTCGACGGCCTTTATCCAGAGGTTCGCCATACGTTGGTGACCAGCGGCTGTCGGATGCACGCCGTCCCAAATCCAATAGGTGCTCCGCGACTCGGGGGTTTCAGTATTCAGTTTTTCAAATAATTTATCAAAGGGTAGATACACTGCCTTGTAGTCCTCGGCAATCCGCTTTACCACCTCGGCGCAGCCTTTCACCAAGGCCTCACGCTTGGCATAGTCGGTCTTCTTGCGCATGCTGCCTACGTTGGCGATGAAGGGAGCGCCCAGCACAAGCTTCAGCTCGGGGTTGGCCGCCAGCGAGCTATCCAGCAGCGCGCGGTAGCGTTGTTCCCATGCGGAGAAGTCGAAATCGCCCTCGCAGTCGCGCAGGAAGTCGTACACATCGTTGATGCCCACCAACAGCGTGAGCACATCGGGCTGAATGTCGAGCGCATCGGTCTTCCACCGTTTCTCCAGTTTCTCCAGCGTGTCGCCACTGATGCCCCGGTTAAAGAACTCATAGTCCGCCTCTGGGTATTCACTTTGATAGTGTGCCGCGCAGAGAAACATGAAACCGTGTCCATAGATGTGGTTCAAGTCCGTCAGGTTGCGCTCGGACGTGGGCTTAGGCGAACCGCCGCTACGTCCCCACCCTGCATCGGTGATGGAGTCGCCAATAAACAACACTTTCTTCCGTGCCTCACCGGTGTAAGGCAACAGGAGCAACAACAGAATGAGAGACCAAATTTTCTTCATAATATCATTCTTATTAGGTTCGTTCCGAAGAACATTGTATTTCTTTTTTGTCATCAGCCAGCCCATAGCGTTCGATTGCCGAGCGACTTCGTGCCTCCGTTTTTACACTCATCCGGAGTTTAGTGGGCAGCAATTATTCAACCTTTCTATTCGTACTAACGCCGTTCACTCCTCATCCAGCCCTATGGTCAGGCGAAGGCGCAAAGCCTCGCACTCCTCGTCGGTCAGACCACACTCCTGGAGGTACTTCTTAGCCGCGGCCTGCAACCGGGCACCCTGGAATCCACCAGTCTGGGTAGTGAAGAGCCCCAGCCCCTCCCAGTCTATGGCCGTGACATCCGCCTCGTCCCAGTTGATAGCAACGTAGTTCTCCATCGACTCCTCGTTGCACAACAGCCAAATCATACGGTCGATGGAGAGTTTCTGACGCATCTGGTACGATTCGCCCTTGTCTTCTATCTTGTAGAAGTTGAGCAACGTCACCATATAGTCGCGGCGCAGCTCTTCCACACTGGCTCCGACCAAGGCTTCGAGCACCATGGAGACGAATCCGCAACGGTCCTTTCCCTCGTTACAGTGGACGAGGTAAGGCGGTTCGTGCGTCAACATAAACTTGGCAGCCTCACCCATACGAGTCTTGAAATCATCATTGAAACTATTGGCCATCATACCACAAGCTATGGTGCTGCCGGCCTTAAAAAGGCCCGGGCAGTAACTGGATGAATATCCGTCCATGGCCATGTACTTCTGTACATCCTCGGGCGTGTCCGCCAAATCAATCTCCGTCTTGATGCCTACCACACGAGCCAAGCTGTCAGCTACGGCGTAGCGTTTGGCGTTCTTCACACAGTTGAGCGGGTTGCTCGACCGATAGAGCACTCCAGGCGCAATACCCGTTGTGGTCACCATACGGAAGTTGGCATATTCCGTCGCAGTCTCTCCCGCCAGTCGGTCGGTCGAATAGACAGATTTCATCAGTTCATAGGTTTTCTGATAACCGCCCTTCTGCGCGAGGGTCATCGTCACCTTATCTCCCGGCTTTCCACAAATGTAGTAATGGAAGTCGCCGTTGAGCATTGCGAAGCCATAGTCATCGCCCTTGGCATTGTAGTCCACGTAGGAAGGCTCCAGCACTGCCACCTCGTTGAACGAACTGACGAAGGGCATATTTCGCAGATGGATATCGTCGATAGTGACATCCACCAGGTCTGCATAATCGAACCCAGCGGCCTTCATTTCGGCTGGGGTGAAGCTAGGTATCGGCTGGCCGAAACTATTAACTTCAACAATGCAGCCGGAGATGGAGGGAATGGAATCCTTGTCCGATGAGCCATCGTTGCAAGCCGAAAACAGCGTCAACGCCGCTAGCACCGCATACGTATTGATAATCTTCATGCTATTTCTATTTATCCATGAAACACGCCGCAAAATTAGTCAAGATTTCACGTATTTCGCATATTTGTGGCTCAATATATGTTTAAGGTGTCAATGTGATTCTTGATGTAGGCCAGCTGAGATTTATTGATTATAGCCGCAAAACTTTATGTTTGCGCGAAGACCTCACGGATATAGAAAACATTCACTACCTTTGCCTTGTAACCGGGTGCAAACCATTAGTTACAATGCTAGCGCAGAGACTTCTGCTATGATTCTATAAAATAATGC
>CAYZVH010000240.1:0-3474 GCA_964481755.1 uncultured Bacteroides sp.
GGAGGATATGGCAGATGCTGAGGATTATTTTACTGTTGTTGGCAAGACTTTTGCATATTCCGGCCGATACCCGGTCACCAATTCCGGTGATACCCGTTCACTCCGTTGGTGATGTTCGTATCGGCCGCTAAGTTAATACTTTTTCCTTAAACTCTCGCCAGATAGATTAAATTTCATCGCTTTGTGGACGATTCTGTCCAAGCACGCCTCCGCGACAAGCTCGCTTTGAAACACGTTGTACCAATCGGGGACAGGCAGCTGACTCGCTAGGATTGTTGCCTTCCGATTGTATCTGTCATCTATTATCTGCTCGAAGTCGTGCTGGATTTGTCCGTCCAACTTGAGCATTCCGAAGTCATCCACAATGAGAACTGATTGAGATGAGACTTTGCGGAAGAAGTTGGTCTCACGCCCTTCGAGATGCACAAGCTTAAGCGTCTCAACGAGCATATTCATCGTAAAGTACAGGACTTTGTGGCCTTCTCGGCATGCGCGGTCTCCGAGCGCACATGCGAAGTAGGTCTTCCCCGTTCCGGCTGGTCCTGTGATGATGACTGTCATCCCATTGGAGATGTAGCTGCCTGCAGTCAGGTCGGCCACGCTGGCGGCAGATATGCCGCGGGCAGTGTCCGTTTCGAGTTCCTCCAGAGAGGCTTTTAGACGGAAGTTCGCATTTTTTATCAACCGTTGTATACGGTTATTGCAGCGTGTGTCGCGTTCCGACTGTAGCATTTGTAGCAGCCCCTCACGCAAGGTGAGCCGGTCAAGTTGATGCATTTCTTCTAGGACTTCCCAACACTTGGCCATTCCCGGAAGTTTTAGCTCGTGTAGAGCCTTTGTGGTTTCATTGATTGTCATGTGTAAACGGATTTATTTGTTATACAACTCTTTTGTGTTATTGGTAATAGCTGCGTCCTCGCATATTCTCGTGGTCTGTCGGCACTGGTGCTTCAAAGCAGATTGTCTGCTCGTCCGCTGCTGACCGGGAGTGGATGTTCTTCAGTATGGCTTCAAACTTCCCGTAAGAGAACACTTTGTAGTTGAGGCATTGGCGACATGCCTCGTTCAACTCGCTAGTTTCGTATTTGCGACTGAGGCTCATAATGGCGGCGCATAGCTTGTAATATACTTCGGGTGGTTGGCGCGTTCGCCCAGGATTGAAAATCTCTGTGACATAGTTCTTACAGTCCTGCGATATTCGGCTAGCCCATAAGATGTAGTATGAAGCAGAACGTTCCATAATGGCTTTGCAGTTGGAGGCCAGATGTTCCTTAACGTACGTGTACCCATACACGAAGCTGCGGGCGTGAGATGCAACCTGCACGTTGTCTATGTAGATGTTGACTACTGAACGGGTAAATATGATGCGCGCTCTTTTCCCAATGTGTATGTAGGGAACTGAGTAGAAGTGGGAGATTTTGTCGTGACGAAGTTCGACGAATCCGTTGATTTGCACTTTCAAGTCTGCATAGCGTTTCATCTCGTAGATGTTCGCCGGCAGGGCCTTGAGATTATCTTTTTCCATTGCATGGAAACGCTCCTCACGGCTGTACGGACGTTTCTGCATTCGCGTCTTGTTGAACAGCGACAACAGTTCCCATACAGCTCGGTTCAGTTCGATGATGGAGAAGAACGTACGATTCCTCAACTTGGCGTAGATGCGGTTATAGGTGGTTCGCACTTTGTCCTCAACGAGCGCTTTCTGCGTCGGTTTCTTCGGGTCGCAGGGCAATACAACAAAGTGATAGAAGTTTCCCATATCCTCCAGCGCTTTGTTCAGTTTGGGCTCATGTCTGTTGTTCGATATAACGGCGGATTTTAGATTGTCGGGAGTCAATATAGGCGGGACTCCTCCCAAGTACTCCAAGCACATCCTGATGGCATAAATAAAATCTTCCGTCTTCTGCGACGGCACGCAGACAACATAGGTGTAATCGCTGTAAGGCATACATGCAACAAACACTTCAACTTTGATTACCTCTCCCGTCTCAGGGTCCACATAGCTCAGTTTATCTCCAGCGAAGTCGACCATAAGCTTTTGCCCCGGCACGTATGTGTCCGACAATACCGCCGCGCAGTCCTTCTGCGCTACAAGGTTCTGCTTTAGATGAAAATAGAACTGCGACTTTCCGTAGCCTTCAGGATGCGACGCCTTGTACTCTTCATAAAGCAACTGACGTGTTACGTGAAGTTTAGGATTGGTCAACTGCGATTTGTAATAGGGCAAGTTCTTGAGAAATTCCTGCATACGCGAGTCGCTGTAAGCGGGAGAGCCTGCATGGAACAGGCGCTCAAGCTCTGGATCTTCCTTGCTCAATAAATCTTCAAACTTCCATCCATTCTTCTTTATGGTCTGGATGTAAACATTGACTGTGTCCTTGTTGATTGACAACTTGCGGGCTATGCCGCGATTCGATTCTCCAAGTTCCTTCAACAGGAGAACTTGCTTGATTAGGCTCATTTCTTTGGTCATTCCGGCCATTTCTGTACTATAATTTATATTGGTAATAGTACAAAAATAAGAGAACCTACCAAAGGAGTGACCGGGTTTACTCCGGAAAAGAAATAAAAGCGATGACGCCCCCGTCATATTTGGAGCTCCGAGTGACCGGATATGCTCCGGAAAAGCATGTGTTTGGCCACAAAGTACGTTCAAAAAGTGACCGGGTATGCTCCGGAAAAAGGTCGCTTTCGCGAGCTGTTTACACGACTGACCGGGTATGCTCCGGAAAAAGAATGATTTTCTTGCCGTTTTTGCCATTATTTGATGCTTTTAATGGAAAAACGGGTATCAGAAAGGGGTAAAATCGCCCTTTTAGGCAGTGACTAACGCCTCCGGAATGTGACTGGGTATGCTCCGGAATATGCACCTATTGTAATAGCGCGAAGAAATGTTGCGGTCTAAAGTGCGTACGCTCCACATATCCCTGTCTGCCGTCTCCATATACCACATGCGGGCCTGCGAATCTGCCACGGAGAGCAAACGCCTGATGTGCGACCAATTGAGATTGTGAACACGCGTGTTCACAATCTGCATGTCGGGGAAAAGCATATAGAAGCGCTTATAGTAGTCCAGATTTCGCTTATTGTAGCTGTTTCCGTATAGAGGTACAAGCGCTTTCGCCACGTTCTTTATGAGCTCAGCGCCATAGGCTGCACGCTCCTTCCCGTGCTGGTCTTCTTCCACCAAACGCCTTCCTACGTTCCAATATGTCAGAATAGCTGCCTTGGAGGCCTCTGCATAGGCTTGCCTTTGGCCTTGCTCTATGATGGAGCATATCTCACCCACTAACGGGCTCTGTTTGGCTTGTTCCATTTGGCTCATATTTACAGTATCTTTGTCCCTACCCCTTATTTATTCTTTCCACCAATTCCCCAGGTGTTAGTATCTCCATTTTTGAAAAGCCGAACCATTTCTTTCCCAAGTCTTTTATCGATGCGCCAAAATGATATACATCCTCGTCAATGCACAAA
>CAYZVH010000241.1:0-3410 GCA_964481755.1 uncultured Bacteroides sp.
TATACCATACTTCACCGTTCGGACTGCCCCCCCGTCTGGGTGTCTAAGGCCGAGACACCCGCGTCGTCAACCGAACAGGAACTCGACGACGTCGCCGTCCTTCATCTCGTAGTCATTGTCATCGGCGCGACGGCGGGCGTGCCGTCGGCGGCCAGCGCGTCAAGGAGCATCAGCACGTTGCCTCCGGACGTGTTGTCGTAGTTCATGCCGCGCAGCGTGATGCCGTCGTCCTTCGGCATTCGAATCCATCATCTTGCATCAAGTTTAGTGAAAGCGCGGCGGACCTCTTTGACGCTCGTGGCCAATGACGCGGCCTTGTGTCCATCAAGTTGCTCGACAAGACCTCCGAAGTTCACGCCGAGAACGGTTTCGGTCTGATAATCGACGAGCGGACCGCCGCTGTAACCGCACTTCGTGCTCGTGTAGTTGACGATCGTGTCGAAAGTCTGCGCATCCCCGTTCCACTTGTAATCCCGCGAGATGACTTGCTCCGCCTTGCCGTCCGTAAACGCCGGCGGACCCTTGCAGACCGTTCCCTTCGGATAGCCAATCGCGAACACATGCCGCGCGGCAGTCTCGCAGATGCCCGACACAAGCGCGTCGTTGGCGAGATGCAGATATCCAGGAAGCCGATCGTCCGCGTCATTGCCCCGCTTGTCGCACAGACGAAGGACGGCGAGGTCGCGTCCGCGATCCGACCACTCGACCTTCGCATAATACGTCTTGCCCTTGATGTTCGTCAGCGTGACGGGCCCCGCGACCTTGTAGTCGCCGCTGTTCGCATAGCACTCCGGGATGCCGCCAACCGCCACATGGTAGTTCGAGAGCAGCCGCTTCTCGGAGACCGCAAATGCCGTGCCGTTGATCAGCGAGCCGTCCGTCAGCCGCGCCAGGCAGAAGTAGACGTTTGGAATCACGACTTCATACTTGGCCTTCGTCAAGGCGTCCGCTGACGAATCGTGAGTGAACGGGAACGTCTCGACATGCGTCGCCGTCTTATCCTTGCCGCGCAGCGAATACTCGACTTCAGCCGTCAATTCAAGATAGTAGGCACCTTTGTATCGGTCGATTCCCCAATCCAGTTCGATGCCGTCCTTGCCAAGATCCTTCTCGTCGTGGTCAAAAGCAAGTGCCGTCCCTTCGTTTTTCCCGCCGGGACGAAAGGCGACCTTCCACGACTTGACCGTCGGCTCGACGGAAGACGAATTACAACAGACGATCTTGTATTGCCGCCTCTCTCCCGACGCATCACGTCCGACTTCAAGGATCTGCCATGTCGGCGAATCGACCATGTTCCACTGGAACGGCTCGACGCGATGCTCCTTGCCGTCGACTGTCACCGACGCGGAGATCGTATACGACTTGTCATAACGAAGCCCTTCAGGCGGCGCAAACGTCCTGGACGCACCCGGCCTCCGAACCTCGCCATTCACGCACCAGTCCGAAATCACGTAGTCTTTGCCCTGGAGATCCGCGATCGGCGAAACAGAGAACTCGACCTTGGCGATATCGTCGGACGCCGAGAGTTCTTTCGGCGGATTGACGCGGAAGCCAAACGACAGCGCCTCGACAGACTCCCGTCCGCTCACTTCGTCTTGCGGTGGCAACGGCGGGGACTCTGGCTTTTTATCATCGAGTCCCGAGTCCTTGGATTTCGAAAGTTCTGACTTCGAAGGCGACGACGACTCGGCATTCTCCGAATTCGCGCCGTCCTCATCTTCAGGCAGCGCCGGTGCCTCTTCTCCTTTGCCATCTTTCGGCGTCTCTGATCCCTTGTCGTCCTCCGACGGGGTTGAGGCCGAAGGAGGCAAAACTGGAGGAAATGAAATCGGAGGGATCGAAACAGGAGGAACGCTCGAGCATCTGGGCAGACAGCCGCGGAACAACGAGGCGACAAGCATGATCAGCAGCAGCCGGACAAGCCAAGTCAAGATAGAGCCCAGGCATCCGCCGCGCTGACGATATCCATGGCGCCGTCCATACCAGCCAAACGTCAACGCGTTCAGCAACCACGGCCGCCAGTCCGCTCGCGTCAAGTCGTGGACGTCAAGAACATCCTCGACCTTCTTTCGATTTTTCCCATCTGCCCATTCGAGCGAATTTTTCGACGACGGAAGGAACGTCGCGTTCTTCCCGACCTTCTCCATCCCCCAGAGAATATGCAGCCGTTTGCGGAAGAACCCCATCGTGCGCCAGCATTCGGGCATCGCCTTCGGATCTGGGAGTCGAAAGTCTCTGAAGAACTCACGCCGGTCAGAAGGCACGTTCGGATCGTTCGCCAGCGCATGGATTTGCTCGATCTGCCCCTGCACACGAGCCACTTCAGTCGATGAAGGCTTACTCTGGTCGTAGTCCTTCGACCGCTTCAGCAACTCCCGTCCAAACCTGACCTTGCTGAAGACGACATGCGGATCCTCGCCTCCAAGTTCATAATCCGCCTGAGGATACGTATCCCCCGCGACCTCACGCAAGGACAACTGGAAATCTGGCTCCCAGCACTTGCGCGAATTGCGAGCGGAGATCGTCATCGGACGATATTCGCTCTTCAAGGAGAACCTGAGCCCGCTCTTCATGAATCGCTCCTGTCAGTCACTTTCGATCCAGCCACGGAAAATGCGAGTTGTCTCGTCTGTTCCAACGGGGCTCCAGTTTGCCCGAATAAAGCCAGTCGCCATAAGCGCCCAGCGAGATCACGTCCAGCAATCCGTTGCCTACATCGCAAACAGCCGGGACAGTCTCAGCACACAACACGACGGGGACGCTTATGGCAGACAAGAAAAAAGCATACGGAGTGCTCGTGGGCGCTTCAGCCGTCTTATACACCTCTCGAACAGCCGGTATCGTCCGAACGAAATTGCAAGGCGACGAGAAGAAAGTGGCCAGGCCTCTGCCGATCCACCCCCACAAAACGCCCGATCCGTCATATCCGACGTCAATCAAGTGACCATCGTAGTCATAGCCTGGCAACAAGGCCGTCTCGTTGTCCCTGCCCGTCTTGAGCAGGGTATTATACTTGCGCACCAGATCGTTATACTTGTCGACAAGCTTGTTATACTGCACAACCATTTCCTTGTATTTCCGCTCGGCCTCCGACGCAGACTGCTTTGCTTCCGTTATGTCCTTCTGGAACTGCATGACCTTCTGAGTCGCAGACCGCTTCGCTTCAGCCTGGTCATTCTGGGACTGAGCGACTTTCTGGTTGAACGTCGCCATGAGTTCGTTATACTTGACCGAGATCTCCTGACGACGATCATTCTCGGCGGCCAGACTCTTCTTCAATTCCGCGATCTCTTCGTCCCGCACGGACAGGGTCTTCTTCATCTCCGCAAGGTCGTTTTTGAGCTCGCCTTGATCCGCGCATTTCTTCTTCGCGTCTTCAAGCTGCGTCTCAAGCTCCTTGACCTTCGATT
>CAYZVH010000242.1:0-3390 GCA_964481755.1 uncultured Bacteroides sp.
AAACACTACCATCAGGGATGCAATCAAGGGTAGCAGCGATTGGTCGGGTTGGTTGTCCAAAGGTGTCACAGTGGCCAGTCCCGCTGAAGTTGATGCCACTAACCACATCATCACCACCTATGCCGAAGGTCAGTTGACAACAGCGTTGATTGAATCTGCAAACACAAGCGGCAATCTGACCATCGCCGGACCGATGAACTCTGCTGATTGGAACGCGTTGGTGAACTCTGATTCTGATATACAATTGATTTCCCTCAACTTGAAGGATGTCACCATGAGTGCGGACCTCGCCAGCAGCTTAACATTTAATTCCTTCAAGATGATACAGGGTGTAACTCTACCCAGCAGTCTGACAGCGATTCCGGCAAGCTGCTTCAAACAATGTATAAAGTTGACATCCGTCACGTGCCCGGGTATACTGACAGAGATTGGTAATGAAGCCTTCTCTAGTTGTATCGAACTTACATCATTGAATCTTAGCGAGGCTACGTACACTGAGGCTCCGAAGCTTGGAACGGATGTGTTTACTAGCACTAATAAGCCCACGGTTTATGTAAATTCATCATCACTTAGTGCATTTGTTAATAGCGGTTGGCAACAGCTTCAAGGTGAGGAAGTTATAGGATTAACTAATAACTGATAGCAGATGATTCCCTTCGCTGAATCCCCCTTCAGCGAGCAATTGAATAGCCCTCATTCGACCCACAGTCGACTAGATAAGCGGAAGCTCCTCCATAGCGGGGGAGCTTCTGCCGTCTCTAGCGGGTCCATCACCTGTCTATATAGCTTTGCCCGCGCATTCCGGTCGATATCCGTTCATTCAGTCCCTTGCTGTAATATCTTTCTTACTCACGTCGGAGCCAGCACGATGTCGTGATTGAAGTCTGTCGCGATACGTGGGCTGCTCTTACAACATATAGAACTATTGGTAGGCACCCGCGTCGCCATGGCCTATCCGAACAGCGAGTCGAGCGTGACTTCGGCGTTCACACAGTCGGAATGGGCGTTCCTCTTGAGTCCCATGGTGGTGACCATCACCAGGAGGATGGAATGGCTCTTCACGTGCTGAGACGAGTCCCTGAAGGCGGAAATCTTGTCCAACAGCGATTGCTTGTAATCGGCGCTGATGGAGTAAGCGTTCTCGGAGAACTTAATCTCGCAGAGGTAATCGGTGCGCTCCCCATGCCACTCGATGACAAGGTCTATCTGCGAGCCATCGCCGTCGGCGGAGGTTCCTTTCCAACAATAGGAACTTGTCACCGCCCCTATCTTCAATGTACTCAACAACTGGCGCAGATGTTGCTTCACGAGTATCTCGAAGGTGAGACCTGCCCATGTGAAGAACTGTGGAGAGCGTTGCAACGCGCCCCATCGGCCTCCAGCTGCCTTCTGTTTGTGTATGTAACTGAGGTAGAACAGCGAAAAGAAATCCACCAGTTGGTAGACCGTCTCCTTGCGCTTGGCACCATAGCGCGGATAGTTGGCAATGATGCCGGACTGTCCCAGATTGTCGAGCATGGTGGACAACCCGCCGCCGCTCGTCAGATGCAGTGCTGAGGCTATCTCTTGGCGTGTCATCCCGTACTTATGGTTGCCTAGCTCCATCACCACGTCCACGTACCTCTCGGTCGACGAGAAGAGGCCGACGTAAACGTCCTCAAACTCCTGTTTTATCTGGGCATTGTCGAAGAAGATGTGGTCGATGTTCTCGGCCAACGTCTTGTCGTTGCGTAGCATATCCATATAATAAGGTATGCCGCCAAGAGTCATGTATGACAGCGCCATCTCGTAGCGTGAGAGGTGAAAATGTTTCCGCTCGTAATACTGTTCGCACTCGCCCAGGGTGAAGGGGTGGAGCTGCATCTTCATCGTCAGCCGGCTGTAGAGTCCGCCATACTCGCGAATCACGTTGTCGAGCATCCAACTGGTGGCTGAGCCGCAGACCACAAGGATGACGTTGCGTTGCTTGCAGGCCCACGAGTTCCAGAAGAAGCCTAGCTCCGCTATCAGCTCCGCCGACTGCGGACCTGCCAACCACGGGAGCTCGTCCAGGAAGACCACCTTGCGACGGCTCCTCTTGCATTCGAGCAACTGCCTCAAGAGTCGGAAGGCCTCGCGCCACGATGTGGGCAAAGGTGTCTCTTGGGACATCCCGTACTGCAGGAGACTCTCGTAGAAGTGGGCCAACTGCTCCTGCCGGTAACGGGTTTCCGGCCGGGTGTCCTTAGGAAAATAGATGCCGGTGGTGGAAAAGACCATCCGCTTCCCATAGACCTCGTCTATGAGATAAGATTTCCCCACACGTCGGCGGCCGTAGATTGCCACAAACTCCGACTTGTCCGATGAGAACAAGCGTTCCAGCTCTTCTATCTCCTTCTGTCTGCCTATCAGATTATACTTTGCCATAAGTCTTTCTTCTTGGAATTACACTACTCGACATAAATTCGTGCTACAAATCTACGCTTTTCCGATGATATAGAGTGCATGAGGCGCTACAAAACTTCGCCAAATTCAACCAAAATACCTCAATTTGGCGAAGTTTCGTAGAGGGTGCTCTGAGCTTATATGCCTCATAATCAAAGCTAATGGGTCCGCACAAGACGTTTTAAACTGTCGCGGAAATGAAGCGTTTCGCGTAACTAGATGCAGGGCGAGAGTGGGCCCAGAGGAATGCGCTTGGTGCTCACTCCCTCGTAAAAGAAATGGCACCTATCGTCACGCCTCTTCCCGGATGATCCAGTCGCTGATGGTGCGCTGCTCGCTGTCGTAGTTCACACCTATTTTATATAGGCGCTTGCCGTCGGCGGTGTAGGGTATCAAGTATCCCTTGTCATCTATCTGCCTGATGGCCTCCTCGGCGGAGCCGTCGAACTTCAGCTCGAACACGTAGACGGCGTCGGGGAAGTAGAGCACCGCGTCGGCACGGCCTATGGCGCTGTCCTCCTCCACACGGATGAGGGCCCCCATGAGGTTGAAGATGAGGTAGAACACCGTCTGGAAGTCCTGCTCATTCTTGTTGGCGAGGCGGTTGGAGATACTGGCGAGGTAGGCGCGCAGCTGAGTCATCGCTCCTTCCATATCGGCTTTGCGGAGGCTCTTCATGAGCTTGACGACCAACCCGTTGTTCTTCTCGGAAACGGGCGACAGATAGTTGGTGGCCAAGCTGTTGAGCATACCAATCTTCACTTCCGTGTTGGGATAGCCTAGCTTGTAGCTGGCGGTGAAGGGGTCATAGTCCTTGATGGTGAGGTAGCCGCTTTGGTAGAGCAACGGCAATGCGGAGGTCATCTGCTCGGGCGACACGTCGAAATCCATCACGCTGATGCCGTCCTGCTCGATGTCCATCACGTTGACGTTGTACTTCTTCAGTACGTTGATGAGGAAGGTCGG
>CAYZVH010000243.1:0-3361 GCA_964481755.1 uncultured Bacteroides sp.
TTTGTCATCCTCTAGACGATACACCTTTTGGAATTCTATCTTCACCAGTGGCATCCGTTTAATCGCATTCGCCTTATAGAAGAAGCAGTCATCCGTCCCGTAGAGATCGTGGAGCATCTCACGCTCGGCACCCTTTTTCACCACAGGAGGCAGTTGGAACATGTCACCGACAAAGACAATCTGTTTTCCGCCGAAAGGTTGCGTCGTTCTGAGAGCCTTACGAAGTGTGTAGTCCATCGCGTCCACGATATCGCATCTCACCATTGACACCTCATCAACGATGATGGTGTCAGCGTGGCGTATCGCCTGGAGACGAACCTCATTAAGGTTGCCGCAGGTCCCGGGAGTGCATACTTCCAAGGGCAATCCGAAGAAGGAATGAATGGTATCCCCTTCTGCCAAGAGGGCAGCCACGCCTGTGGGAGCAAGCGTAACGAACTGCTTGTCAACCATCTTCTGTACGTTTCGCAGGAATGTAGTCTTACCTGTCCCTGCACGTCCTGTGAGGAAGAAACTACTGTTGGTGTTGGCAATAAGCTCGTATGCGAGCACCTGTTGCGGGTTCTGTGTGTCTATTTGCATCTGTTCCATTGTCATTTCTGTTCTATTAAGGGGAGTATTCGTGTTAAACGTATATCATAGTCACTATCGAGGAAACTCTTGTAGCTCCTTTCGACGAGACTCTTCGCATGATTCTCAGTTTCTTCCTCCGACACTGCCAAGTGTTGCATCTTCGCTATGGCAGAGAGATAGTCCTTGACCATATCCTCAGACTCGGCACGAATGAACTCTTCGTTCCTATAGACCTTGGTATAGTCTCGCTTCTGGATCAGTTCCGGTCTCTCGCCATTGAATGCATAGAGCTCGATGCTATCTATGAAAGTGAACGAGTGGAAGAGGCCCACTTTCTCCACGATGGCTATCCGGTCGCAGAACCGCACTCCGCAATAGTAGCGATTGCCGCTCGGGCTCTCGTGCTCGTCGCAGAGGAACATCTTCTGACCATTATCCCATGTAGGGATGTGGACTCTCGGGTTACCGAAGGCCGGCAAGAAGTTGTCAAACAAGTTTTTACTGATAGCTTTCTCAAATGATGCCATAGTTATCTGTTTTTTAAGGTTTATACTATTTTATTACTCTCGTGAAGTGTAATCTGCATCAGCCGAGCTGCTTACGTTGAGTTTCCTCCACCATCTCGCGTGAGAATGACAGCAACTGTTGTTCACTGACAGACTGTCCGAGAGACTTCATCTGGCCTTGCAGATAGTCTTTCAGCATGTGGATACTTTCCTCCTTTGCAAAAGACTCAGAGAAGTCCCTCCAGTTGTCGCCACCCCAACTCTTCTGGGCAATGATTCTCGCTTGCTTGCCGTCCCAACAGAAGAGGGTGATGCCGTTGAGGAATGTACGGCAATAGCCTATCCCCACGTTGTAGTACACAGCCAGTCGTTTCGAAAATCGCACGGCCCGGAAGTAGGTATTGCCAGCTGCGCTGGTGTAACCGAGGGTTAGATACACATTCTTCTCAGCATTGTAAGTGAGAGAATCGCCCGAGAGGGCGGGAAGCGCCTTTGCGGCGACAAGTGCGAGAGAATTCGCTGAAGTGTTTTCCATATATATTTCTGTTGATTTTCCCGCCAAGCTTCTTCAGTACACCATCGGGGCGGGGTTCCGATGGTGGACATTTCAATATAAAAGGGCCCTGCTGTTGTGCCGGCTATACCAATGGCTTCATTTCTATGAAACCATTGGTACGGGCCCAAGGCTTACGGAGTTATTTCTTCGATGCAAAGTGACTTGCTATTGCAGTCCCTATTGCAACCGCGATTACTCCGATGAGCTGCCAGCGTTCTTTCTCTGCGTCATTCATCGTTTTACCGGTTTTAAGTGAGCCTCCATATTCAACCGTGGAGGTTTCGGTGATGCAAAGGTAAGTACGTTTTTGAAGACGGAAGAAGAATCTTCCCGGAACAATGGTACCTTGCATCTGGAACCATTCCACGCCTTCGCTATTTGGCTGGGGACATCTCTACTGCGACAGATTTGCCGTCACTCACTACCTTTATATGGTAGTTCTTGTGAATGGCATATCCGCCAAGTGCTCCGACTAAGCCAAGAACCATCGCCAGCTGCCCTGTTGAAAGCGTGACAGTTCCTACTGTGAGCATAGTAGCCACACCTGCGGCGCTCCCGGCTAAAGACGCGCCACCTGTGAAGGGAGCCGCCACGAGTCCACCCAGTATAGCCAACGCTCCTCCTGCCACGGCAAGCTTTCCCGCTTTCTTTCTTAAGCTTAGCTTGTTTGCGAGAGTTTGGGCGTAAGCACCTTCCACCCGGATGCAAGCACCTTTGTTGTTCTTAAGGGCCTGTTCCAATTCTGATTTACTTCTCACTATGATCATATTCATTTCGTTTTATTATGTTTATATTCTTTACTACTCTCGTCCACCTTCTTCCACCACTTGGTGTGGCAAGAAGATGGATCTGTTTATTCGAGCACAAGAGGCTTTACAGATTGGCAGATGTGCGATTAAACGCACATCTGGTAAAGTCTTAGCGCTTTCATGCTCGCACTGACGCAGTGGCGCGACACATGCTCCGAGAATCTGTTCTCTGTTCTGCCCACATTGTGGTGCGTCTGTTGCGCCTGACGTTTCTCCACGATACGACGAAGAACACGCTTCTGCGCGCTATGTGACTTCTGGCCGTTCTTCCCTTGGAGGTTCATCAGGATGCCCTCGAAGAGCTCGTCCTTCAATTGCGACGTAACGCGTCTGCAACTCACTCGGGCCGTAGCCTTCCGGTATTTAACGCCTTTGGCCAGTGCGTCCCAGTACTTCGCCACCTTACGACGGGCATTAGCCTCGGCCTCTCTACGAGTAGCTTTTTTCTTTCTGTCGGACCGAAGCATTGTTGACATTGCATTGTTCTTCATCATTCTTTAGCTGTTTTAAGGTTGCTACAAAAACATTTTTGCAGCGCCAATCACCGGGGTATCTCCGATGTTTGACGCTGCAAAGGTAAGTAGTTTCCTATGGGCCGAAAAGGAATTTTATCTTTCAAATGGTACCACGGGTTTGGAACCATTCCATAGTTTGGTTCCAGGGCTTCCATCAGTCCGATTCATAGTGTTTGGCCATTTTCAGGACCCTATTCTTAATCTTATCTCTTATCTCCTTGGGGGCAACTACCTCTATGCCATTCCCCATTTGAAGGATTCTTCCGACGAACTCGTTGTTTAGTTCCACGTTAACGACAAGCTCTCCGTATTTACCGTCATCATGTTCACCAAATGGCACCGATTCTTTCTGGCTTGGATGAATCGGTTTGGTTTCAATCGACTTATACATGTATTCGTCGT
>CAYZVH010000244.1:0-3320 GCA_964481755.1 uncultured Bacteroides sp.
ATGGTCTTCCGGCGGAGCTTCTGCTGCAGGGCGGGCTCCAGGCGCGCGAGGGCATGGAGGTCGGTGCCGGCACAGGAGTAGAGGCCCTCCTCGAGGAGGAAACGGGCGTTCTCGCGGACACGGTAGCCGTAGAAGCCGAAGAGGGAGAAGACGTTGAGCTGGAACTCGACGCCTTGCTGCTTCAGGGCTCGGAACTCCAAGGGGTTCATGTAGAGGTAACGCTCGGGGTGGGCCAGCAGGGGGAAGTAACCCCGCGACTGGATGCCACGCAGGAGGTCGTGCACATTGACGGGGGCATGCACGAAACTGGTCTCCACCAACAGACGGTTGCCCGTGGGACCCCAGGGGAGAAGGTCGCCCGAGAGGAGACGCTCGTGGAAGAGACTGTCGAGCATATACTCGGCCGCCAGATGGAGCACCACGGGACCACGGTAGGCCGCGGTGAGGGAGGCGAAACGCTCGCGCAACGCGGCGGTGGCGTTGGGCACATCCTCCATGACATGGGGCGTGAGCCATACCTCGCGGATGCCTAGCTGCTGGAACCGGGAGAGGATGGCGAGAGACTCGTCGAGAGACTGCACACCATCGTCCACGCCAGGGAGCAGGTGACAGTGGGCATCGGTAAAGCCCTGGAAGAGCCCACTGTCACAGAGCCGGCGTTTGAAGTTGAAGAAAAACATATTCGGGGGTTTGTTGATGATTCTCGTTTAGACGGGGGGCGGCAACGCGCGCACGGAGGTCACTTCCGCGACGAACGCTTGCCGTTGCCATAGTGGTAGCCGTAGCCATAGCCATAGCCGTAGCCATAGCGGTAGTAGCCATACTTGCCGTAGCGGCCGCCACTGCTCTGGGTGCCGTTGAGGATGACGCACATGTTGCGGTGCTTCTGCTCGTCGTAGAGCTTCTGCAACTCCGGCACCATGGAGCGCTCCAGCAGACCGGCACGGACCACGAAGACGGTGCGGTCGGCATACTGCTCGAGGATCTGCGCGTCGGCCACAATCTCCACGGGCGGACAGTCCACAAAGATGTAGTCATATTGACCGCGGAGGGCTTCGAACAGGGGCGCGAGGCGGTCGCTATAGAGCAGCTCGGTGGGGTTGGGCGGCATGGTGCCCATAGGCAGGACACTGACGCCGGAGAGCTTCTCGTCCGTAACAATGAGGCTCTGCCAAGAGTCCTCCTTGCCGCTGAGATAGTCCGTGAGACCCTTGGCGGGGCTGCCCACATAGTCCGACGAGGTGCCGCGGCGGAGGTCGCAGTCCATCACCAGCACGCGCTTGCCACGGATGGCGAACGACACGGCCATGTTGACGGAGAGGAAGCTCTTGCCGGAGCTGGCGTTGAACGAGGTGAGCAGGATGACGTTGGCCTGGCCGGGGTGGGCACTGTCGCGCGTGACGAACTCGACGTTGGTGCGCAGCACACGGAAGGCCTCGTTGACGACGTCGCGCTTGCCGCTCTTGACGAGGAGCAGGCTCTTCACGGGCTGATGCCGGTGGAAGAGGCGACGGCGGTCGGCGTGGCTTATATACTCAGGTATCTCGCCGAGGAACGGCATGGTAAGGTTCTCGAGGTCCTTGCGGCCACGCACGGTGGTGTTGGCATTCTCGCGCAGGACGATGACCACGAGGGGCAGCAGCAGGCCGATGGCGAAGGCCACCAGCAGGATGTTGTTGCGCACGGGGGCGGTGGGCGCCATGCTGCCGTGGGGGGCGATGATGACGCGCGTGTTGTAGGCGTTGAAGGCCTGCGAGAGCTCGTTCTCCTCACGCTTCTGGAGGAGATAGAGGTAGAGCGACTCCTTCACCTTCTGCTGGCGCTCGACGCTGAGGAGGTACTTGGCCTGCTCGGGGTTGGAGGAGATCTTCTGCGATGCCTGCGCGCCGACCGTCTGCTGGTTGCGTATCTTCGACTGGAGCGCCACGATGGCGTTGTCGATGGTGGAGACGAGGACGCGGCGCAGGGAGGCGAGCTCGGTGTCCATCTCCACGACGAGGGGGTTGGTGTCGCTACTCTTGGAGGCGACGCTGTTGCGCTCCATCAGCTGGGTGTTGTAGGTGGAGATCTGGGCGTTGATGTCCGTGCCCTCGAAGCCTACGTTGGCGGGCAGGAGTTGGTTTTGATACTTGTCGGAGGTGAGATAGTCGCGCACGTAGCGGGCCAGCTGCACCTGCTCGTCGAGGGTGCGCACGGTGCGCTTGGCCTCGACGGCCTCGGTCATGTACATGCTGGCGGCGGCCTCCACGTCGGGCATCTGATTCTGACTCTTGAAGGTGGAGATGTCGTCGTCCACCAGGCCGAGCTCATTCTCGATGACGCCGAGGCGCTCCTTGATGAACTGGGAGGTGCTGACGGCAATCTGGTTCTTGTCCTTCACCCAGTTCTCGTTGTAGACGGCGATGAAGGTATTTAGCACATCCTCGGCACGCTGGGTGCTGCGGTCGACGTAGGTGAGCACGATGATGTCGGACTTATCGTCCATCTGCTCTATCTTGAGGCTGGCGCAGGCGGCGTTGGTGGTAGCCGTGACGCTGGAGCGCACCACCTGGATGTCGGCCTCGGCGGGCACGTAGAAGGTGGAGGGCGTCACCACCAGCTGACCGACGGGCGACTGCACGGTGGCTCCGAGGCGCCCCTTGGCCTCTCCATCGACCTCGTCACCATTGCGGGTGAAGTCTGTGGCGGTGAAGGTGCTGTCGGGGGCGAGCCGGAGCCGGAAAGTGGCTACCTCGTCCGGCGTGAACGAGGGAAGAGAAACGTGTACGGGGAGGCTACTCCCATACAATAAGTTGTCGTGGAAACGGCCTTCCACGTAATAGGTCGTGGCGAGATTGAGGCGCATCACCACCTCGCGCATGAGGTCGGGCGACTGCATGGTGCCCATCTCGTTGTTGATGTTGGTGCTGGTGGCGAAGATGCCGAGGTCGGAGAAGCCGGCGTCGGAAGGCGCGGACTTGCCTTGGGAGTCGTCCTTGATGAGCACCGAGGCCGAGCGGGTGTAGACCTTGGGGGTGCAGAGGATGTAGAAGAAGGCAATGCCGAGGCAGACGGCCAGCGAGACGACGAACCACTGCCAGTGCGCGAGGCACAGCTGAAGGACGTCCTGTATGCGGATGAAGTCCTGCGGGGTCTGTGGACTCTGCGCAGGCTTCGTGCGTTTTTGCGATTCAGTCATTACGTGTGTATATTAGAGAGTAGGAGTGTCGTTTATTTAGTTATGAAAGTGATGATGGACATGAGGAACGAGGCGGCCGACATCCAGAAGGAGACGGAGGTGGTGCTGTTGCCGTTGACCGTGGAGGAGCGGGCACGCATCT
>CAYZVH010000245.1:0-3289 GCA_964481755.1 uncultured Bacteroides sp.
CTTCCGTGAGGACGGCGGTTGCTACCATGTGGCTGTTTACGACACCATCACGGGCGACTTCATTAAAGGCGTGACCCACCAAGGCTATGGCGACAGCACCCTCTGGGCAAGAGGGCAGTCGTGGGCCATCTATGGCTACACCATGGTCTATCGCGAGACGCACGACAAACGCTTCCTCCGCTTTGCCGAGAAGGTGACTGACCTCTACTTGAGTCGGTTGACGGAGGGCGAGTGTGTACCTTATTGGGATTTCGACGACCCTGCTATCCCCAACGCACCGAAGGATGCCTCCGCTGCCGCTGTGGTAGCCTCCGCATTGTTGGAGCTCTCGCAACTGGAGGATGACGCCGAGAAGTCGAAGGAGTACAAGCGCTTTGCTGTAGCCAGTTTAGCGGAACTCTCCACCGACCAGTACCAGAGTCGTGACGTGAAGCCCTCGTTCCTGCTTCACTCCACCGGCCACTGGCCCGCCAAGTCGGAGATAGACGCCTCCATCAACTATGCCGATTATTACTATATCGAGGCTTTGACGCGTTACAAGAAGATGTCGCAAGGTCTCTCGGTGACGGAGAACTACAAATAACCCTCTTGTTCCCCGTTCCGCTTCTGTAGTATCGCTTGCTATTCCCGCAGCAACTCCCCGCTGTCTCCTCACGAGACATCCTTTGCTGCCGGAATAACAAGCGATGCTGTTTTCTGTTTGTAACCTATTTCTCGTTAACGTTATACTCAATTAAGGCATGTTGCATTTATAATTCGGATTTATACTTATAAGTAAAATAAAAGATGTACCTTTGCAATTGGATAAACTATAGAGTATGAGCGAAGCTGAATTGAGATTGATAAAGAAAGCGGATGGTTGTACGTTGTATTCCATTCAATTCTTGTCCGAAGATGAAAGTGAGTTTGAACGCTTTTATGCCAAATTTAAGAGTGAGTCTGTTTATAACGAAGACTTTGAACGCCTTTTGAATATAATCGGACGAATTGCGGACTTTGGTGCATTTGAACGATTCTTTCGCCCGGAGGGGAAGATGAATGATAGAGTTTGTGCTTTGCCTGTCTTGAAGTCTCGTTTACGGCTTTATTGCTTGCGATTGTCAGATAAGATTCTCATACTTGGTAATGGTGGAGTAAAGGCTACCCGCACGTACAACGAGGATTCGACACTGAAAGGTTATGTTATCACTCTTCAGAATTTTGACAGACTTATGATGGAAGGCGTTAATAATGGCACTATTATGGTTGTAGAAAATACGATAGAAACAGATAATACCTTTGACTTATGAAAACGATTAAGACTTCTTTTGATGAAATGTTGGCAAACACATCTCCGGCTATTCAGCAAGAGGTGTCGTTGGAATTTGAAATATCCAATCGTATCTATGAGTTGATGACAGAGCATGGATTGTCGAAAGTGCAGTTCGCACAGGCTTTGGGCAAACACCCTAGTGAAGTGACGAAGTGGCTGAGTGGACAGCATAACTTCACTATCAAGACGATATCTTTACTTTCATCTTTTTTCGGTGAACCTCTGATATCCGTAGATAAGTAGAGAGACCTTGGACGCATTACAAGAAGATGTCGCAAGGTCTCTCGGTGACGGAGAACTACAAATAACCCTCTTGTTCCCCGTTCCGCTTCTGTAGTATCGCTTGCTATTCCCGCAGCAACTCCCCGCTGTCTCCTCACGAGACATCCTTTGCTGCCGGAATAACAAGCGATGCTGTTTTCTGTTTGTAACCTATCTCTCGTTTTGGTAAAAGAGTCCGTTCCAAGACTACCGTTCGAAATGGTTTATACAACCGGTTGTTTTGCCTTATACAACCGGTTGTTTTGGCTCACACAACCGGTTGTGTAGCGCCCTACGAACATTGCTTGTTTTTGTTTCTGTATGTCGAAGATAAAGCCTATATTTGCAGAGCAGAAAAGAGATACGCGAAATGAAACTATATCCGATAGGCATACAGACTTTCGAACGGATTGTGAAAGAGGACAATCTGTACATCGATAAGACGGAATACGTGTACCGTATGACACATACCAACGGTCGGTACTTCTTCTTGAGCCGTCCACGACGGTTCGGCAAGTCGTTGCTGGTCTCCACGTTTCACAGCTATTTCTCGGGAAAGAAGGAACTCTTCAAGGGACTGGCCATCGAGAAGTTGGAGAAGGAGTGGACGGAATATCCCGTGCTTCACTTCAGTATGGCCAGTGGTAAACACATGGAGAAGGAACAACTGGAGGAGTATCTCGACTTCCTGTTGAGCGACGAGGAGAAGAAATGGGGTGTCACTCCCTCCACCAAAGGCCTCAACACACGGCTATCCGCACTCATCAAGGCGGCTTGCGAGCAGGCGGGCCGACGAGTGGTGGTACTCATCGACGAATATGATGCTCCACTGCTCGACGTGGCACACGACGAGGAGACATTGCCGATGCTGCGCAATGTGATGCGTAATTTCTTCAGCCCACTGAAGGATTGTGAGCCATATCTGCACTTTGTCTTCTTGACGGGCATCACCAAGTTCTCGCAACTCAGCATCTTCAGTGAGCTGAACAACATTGTCAACATCTCCATGGACGACGAGTATGCAGGCATCTGCGGCATCACCGAAGAAGAACTACTCTCACAAATGGCTCCGGATATAGAGGAGCTCGGCCGGAAGAGGCGTATGGCCAAAGAGGAGGTGGTGGAGACGCTGAAGGCACACTACGACGGCTATCACTTCTCAGCCTATTCCCCGGATGTGTTCAACCCCTTCAGTCTGCTCAACTGCTTTGCCAAGGGAAAGTTCGATTCCTTCTGGTTCACCTCGGGCACACCGACGTACCTTATTTATATGATGCGCAAGTTCGGTGTCCTTCCGGCTAATCTCGGAAGGATGGAGGCTAAGTCCAGTGCCTTCGATGCTCCCACGGAAAATATGACGGCTATCACGCCGTTGCTCTATCAGAGCGGTTATCTCACCATCAAAGGTTACGACGAGTTGTCGGACCTCTATACGTTGGACATTCCCAACAAGGAGATAAAGGTAGGACTCTTTGAGAGCCTTATGCCCAACTATCTGGATGGGATGTCGGCGCAAAATGGCGGAGTGACTGTGGCACAGATGTCCGTACTGATACGTAAGAATGATATGGACGGAGCCTTGCGGTTGCTGCAGACGTTCCTCGGTACCGTGCCCTACTGCCATGTGACCAATTTGGAGGGGCATTACCAACAGATGCTCTTCATCATCTTCTCGCTACTGACGGCGTATGTGGTGGATGTGGAGGTTCACACTCC
>CAYZVH010000246.1:0-3275 GCA_964481755.1 uncultured Bacteroides sp.
GTATGCTGTCCTGCCAACGCATGGGCACCGTCAGCGCCGGATAGGGATAGACGTCGCGCTTGATGGCGTCGAATAGTCCGCTCACGTTGCGCAGCACGAACTTCGCGCGGAAGTAGGCCTGCCCTGGCACATGGGCGCTGCGGGTGAAGTAGATCTGTTGCTCCACGTCGCGCAAGGGCCAATTGGCTTCCTCCAGGAAGTAGACACCCAAGCCAGGCACGATGGTGCGGCCGTTGGAGTGCTCCTGCCAGTCGTAGACGAAGGGGTAATAGTTGTTCTCGCGATAGTAGAGCATCGGCATCACCAGGTCCTGGATGCCTTCGGCCAGCCAACCTTGCGCGTCCTGGAAGACGGAGTTGTAGGCGTTCCAGCCCCGGGAGGTGTAGCGCCGCGTGTCGTTGTACTTGCCCAGCGGCGAGCTACCCACCTTCAGGTGAGGTTTGATGGCCTTTATACCTTTATATATATAGCGCATCAGCTCTGTCATGTTGTCGCGCCGCCATTGCGCCATCGTGCGGCCCTTGCCGTATTTGCGGAACTGCGCGCGGTCCATCTGGTGGTTCTTCCCGTTGGGGTAGCGTATGTAGTCGAAGCTGACGCCGTCGAGGTCGTAGCGTGTGACCATCTCCTTCACCAGCGAGAAGAGGTATTCCTTGGTCTCGGGCACACCGGGGTTGAGGTACCAGCAGCCCTTGTAGTGCATGCAGAGGGAGCGTTTGCGCGCCACCACGGACAGTTTGCCCTGGCTGTGGACGTGTTTGTCGCCGCCCACAGGGATGGCCACCACCCAGGCGTGGCACTCCATGCCGCGCTTGTGACACTCGTCGATGACGAAGGCCAAGGGGTCGTAGCCAGGGTCTTTGCCCGGCGTGCCTGTCAGCGCGTCGGTGAAGGGTTCTATCTCCGAAGGGTATATCAGGTCGCCGCGCATGCGTGTCTGCATCAGCACGGTGTTGAAGTTGGCGCGATGGAAAGCCTCCAGCTGGTCCACAATCTCCTGCTTCTGCCGGGCGATGGACTGAGGCGAGAGGGCGTGCGTGTCAGGCCAATCGAGTTGGTTGAGCACGGTTATCCACACGGCGCGCGTCTCCACCTTGGGATATTCCGAGGCGGCAGCGAGCGAGAAAGGCATTTGCTGGGCTTGGGCAGGGAGTGAAAGTAGGCTGAGTACACCGCACAGCAGGGCGTAGAAGCGTATATTGAGTCTGTTATAATTTGTCATCATCTCGAATTTGAGCGCAAACTTACACAAAAATTCCAAGGGAATGCCTAACTTTGCAGAAGTTTACTTGCGAAAAATAAGATAGTGAGATGAGAAAAATGAAACGTTCCGTGTGGCTTCCCCTGGTGTTGCTGGTCTACACCACCGGCATGGCCATCTATTTCCTGCCCCGCAACACACAGATCGGCGACACCGAGAAGTGGGGAACCATCGGCCTCTCCTACGTCATCATCGGCCTGCTGTGGCTGGTGCTCCGGAAGAAAGAGAAGGCGGCAGCCCAGCGCGAGGAGGACATCCACAGAAACCAAAACCATACCAACGATACCAAATGAAACACTACATCATGATGCTTTGCCTGCTCGTGCTTGCAGGCAGCGCCACCGTCACGGCGGAGGCGCAAATATCGAAAGCGAAACGCGACTATCTGGAATACTTGTTCACCACCCCTTCTGCCGACCGCTGCTATAAGTTGGGCGAAGAGGCCACGGTGGAGGTGTTGGCCTACACGGGCGGCATAGGCCTCAGCGACGTGGAGGTGACCTACGACGCCGGCGACGACATGCTGCCGGCCGACAAGAAGGGCACGGTGCGATTCAAGGACGGCAAGGCCATCGTCCCCATCGGCACCATGCAGACTCCGGGGTTCCGCTACTGCAACGTCTCCTTCACCTACGACGGCCAGCGCTACAAGGACTTCATCAAGGTGGGCTTCGAGCCGCAGCGCATAGAGCCCCTCACCACCATGCCCGAGGACTTCGCGCGCTACTGGGCGAAGGCCATGAAGAAAGCCGCCAAGGTGCCCATGCAGGCTGAGGTCACCCCCTGCCCCGAGTTCTCCACCGACAAGGTGGACGTCTCCGTGGTGAAGCTGCAGTGCGCACGCAAGGGGCGCTACGTCTACGGCTACCTAAGCAAACCGAAGGCCGCCGGCAAGCACCCTGTCATCCTGGTGCCGCCCGGAGCGGGAGTGAAGAAGATAGCCCCCACCACGCTCTATGCCGAGGAGGGTTTCATCACGCTGGACATCGAGATCCACGGCATCGACTTCGCCACGGACGAGGAGAGTTTCAAGGCCATAAAAGAGGCGTTGGGCGACTATTGGTACATCGGCATCGAGGACAAGGATACCTATTATTATAAGGACGTCTACCTGGCTTGCGTGCGGTGCATCGACTTCCTGCAGTCGCTGCCCGAGTTCGACGGGAAGAACACCGGAGTCTCCGGCGGCAGCCAGGGCGGCGCGCTGAGCATCGTCACCGCTGGGCTCGACAAGCGCGTGAACTTCCTTGTGGCCTACTACCCTGCCCTGAGCGATGTGACAGGTTTCGTCGGAGGCCGTGCCGGCGGATGGCCTAGTATGTTCGTCCCTGGCCGCGAGACTGGCACGGATGTCGCCCCCACGGTGGCGATGGAGACCATGCGCTACTACGACGTGGTGAACTTCGCCCGCCGCATCACCGTCCCCGGCTTCTACTCGCACGGCTACGCCGACAACACCTGCTGCCCGACTTCCGTCAGCGCTGTCTTCAACAGCATCACCGCCCCCAAGACCGTGGTGGTGACTCCCACCTCAGCCCACTGGCGCTTCCCGCAGACCAACCTGCAGTCCATCCAGTGGATGAAGTCGCAGCTGAAGTAAAAAGATTTTCCAGTTCCGCGAAGGTGAAACCAGGTCCAGTGACATAGTAATCACCACCAAACAGCATCGTCACGGAACTACCCAGCCATCCATTCGCCACGTCGAATGCGGCTCGCAATAAACATTCAGCAAGAAGCTCCTTCCACTGCGCGAGGGAGCATCTTCTGTTTTTATAAGAACATGGCAAAACCTCTGTCCACGCACAATGTCCGATGAAATCACCATCTCCTACTAAATCGCCAAAGCAGCTTTTCCGCCGCCCCTACGGAAAGTAATTTCCCTATATTTTGCACTCTCAATCGAAAAGCCTTAACTTCGCATCGTAAACTAGAAACACACACGTGCAGCGTATGAAATACCCTATCGGAATACAGACATTCGAGCAAATCATCGAGGACGGCTTCGTCTACGTGG
>CAYZVH010000247.1:0-3244 GCA_964481755.1 uncultured Bacteroides sp.
GATAACAGCTGCCCTCAACAGAGGTAAGAAGCTGATAATCGATGGTCCGCTGAACCAGACAGACTTGAAAACGTTGGGCAATTACACGGCAAACACCATCACGTATCTGGACCTTACGAAAGCCAAGGGGACAGATTTATCCAATATGGTTTATGTAATGAGCAACTCCTTCTTGAAAAACATTGAGACCTTCAAAATTCCGGAGGAAATGACTTCGATAGAGGACTCCTGGTTCTATGGCGATGAGTTCACATCGCTTAAAAGCGTCACTCTACCGGAGAAACTGCAGTCTTTGGGGGAATCTGCATTCTTTGGCTGTAATAACTTGAAGCAAGTGACATTCAAAGGGAATGAATTGTCGTCGATAGGGGCGTATGTATTCAAAGATTGCACCGCTCTGACAAAAATAGATTTGCCTGAAGGACTGACGTCGATAGGGGAGGGAGCATTCGATAATTGCACCGCTCTGACAAAAATAGATTTGCCTGAAGGACTGACGTCGATAGGGGAGGGAGCATTCGATAATTGCACCGCTCTGACGGGGGTTAATCTGCCTTCGACTGTGACGTCGATAGGGGGGACCGCATTCAGTTCCTGCACGGTTCTGAAGAACATAAATCTGCCAGAAGGACTGACGTCGATAGGAGAGTATGCATTAGGATACTGTAGAGCCCTGAAAAAGGTGGATTTGCCTTCGACAGTGACATCGATAGGAGAGGGCGCATTCGCATACTGTAGCGCTCTGACGGAGATTACCATACCATCGAAGATCACGTCGTTAGGCAATTTTATGTTCAATGGCTGTCCCGCTCTGACAAAGATTAATCTGCCTGAAGGACTGACGTCGATAGGTGAATTCGCATTCTGTAGCTGTGAGACCCTTACCGGAATCACGATACCCTCCACGGTGACATCCATAGGTAGTACCGCATTCGCGGATTGTGAAGCTCTGGCGGCTATAGAACTGCCCGACGGATTGGAGTCGATAGGTTCGTGGGTGTTCCAAGAATGCAAGGCTCTGAAGACGATTACCATACCTGAGAAAGTGACAACGATTCAAGAATACTTCTTTGAACAGTGTGCGGAGCTGACCACAGTCACGTTTAAAGGGAAAATAGGATCTATCGGGGAGAAGGCGTTCCAGAATTGCGCTAAGCTCACGGACCTCTATCTGCAAGGCTGCGAGAGCCTGCCCACCTTGGCAAGCGATGCCTTCAGCGGAGTGAGCCAAAAGGTGACCGTTCACCTCAGCAGCGACCTCAACGACAAGGTGACGGCAGACGCTAATTACTCCGCCTGGGAGAGCGTCGCTACATTCACAGCGAAATAAACGCTCCCGGAACGAACCGAACAACGGCACCGGAGCGAACCGAACAGGAATGGGCCAAGAGGGACAGTTCTCTCCTGGCCCATTTCAGTATCTCAGTATCTCAAATAAAAAAGTATCATCCCCCAGTGGGAACCTTGCAAAAGAAACCGAAAACAGGCAGGGGCGCGAGAAGAACGGCCGAATGTTTGGCCGTTCGGGAAACATCACGTAACTTTGTGGCGTACTGAAGAAAAATGACGATGGAACAACTGAAGAATAAAATAAAGCAGGTGCCTTACGGCATTTCGGATTTTGACAGAGTAAGACGGGACAACCTCTACTATGTGGACAAAACCATGTATTTGCCACTGTTGGAGGATGAAGCTAGTTACCTGTTCCTCGTTCGACCTCGTCGGTTCGGCAAAACCTGTTCATAAACATGCTCAGTATTAGAAAAAGAATGTGTACCTTTGGAGAAACTTATTTTTTTTGACGCAGGATGAACAATGACATTCCACAGATGCGACCCTCGCTGGAGGAAATCCGCAGGACAGACGACAACGGCAAGGAGTACTGGAGCTCTCGCGAACTCTCCAATGCAATGGGATACTCGGCTTATTGGAAATTCAAAAGGGTGATGGAGAAGGCCATCGACGTGGCACGCTTGCGTGGAATGGACGTGGAGGACCATTTCAACCAAACGGTTGAAATGGTGAAGTTGGGGAGCGGCTCGTTTCGCAAGGTGGAGGTGATGCACCTCTCACGCATGGCCTGCATGATAGTGGCGGAGAATGCCGACGGGAAGAAGCCGCTGGTGCAGCAGGCAAGGGATTACTTCTCGGGATCCGTGACTTTGGACGAGTTGGTGCAAAACTCACTGGAATCGAACATCTTACTCTACAAGACGGCGCAGGGCGAGACCCGCATAGAGGTGATATTCAACAACGAGACCTTCTGGATGTCGCAGAAACGGATGGCAGACCTCTTCGGGGTGGACGTTAGAACCGTGAACTATCACTTGGGGCAGATTTATGAATCGGGAGAGCTATCGAAAGAGGCAACTATCCGAAAAATTGGGATAGTTCAAACGGAAGGGGAACGGGACGTGGAACGCAGCCCGCTGTTTTATAACCTCGACGCTATCATAGCCGTGGGATATCGTGTGAACAGCTATCAAGCCACACAGTTCCGCATCTGGGCTACCGCGGTGCTGAAGGAGTTCATCGTGAAAGGGTATGTGCTGGACGATGAGCGGCTGAAGCAATGCAAGCATTTCGGGAAGGACTATTTCGATGATTTGCTGGAACGCATCCGCGAGATTCGTACCTCGGAACGGCGGTATTACCAAAAGATCACGGACATCTATGCAGAGTGTAGCTCGGACTATGACAAGGATTCGGAGAGCACGAGGCTCTTCTTCAAGATGGTGCAGAACATGATGCATCTGGCCGTGACGCACCACACCGCTGCGGAGATAGTCTACAACAGAGCGGATGCAGAACAGCCTCACATGGGACTTACCACATGGAAGAACGCTCCGGACGGACGGGTGCAGAAGTCCGACACCATCGTGGCGAAGAACTATCTGTCGGATAAGGAGTTGGAGGCACTGAACGGCATCACCACCTCGTTCCTCGATTTGGCAGAGTTGCGGGCCAGTCGTCATCTGATTACCACGATGGAGGAGTGGCGAAGCAGACTTTCGCAATTCCTGAAAATGATGGACTATGAGGCGGTCTCTTCGGCAGGCTCCGTTTCGCAGGACGAGGCGAGGGAGAAAGCCTTCAGCGAATACGAAAAATTCAAGGTGACGCAGGACCGCTCGTTCATCTCCGACTTCGACCGCTTCAACGATGGTGGTGAAGGTGGAGACGAGCCTTTGTTGCCCTTCGACATCCATCCCCAGGAACCGTAATACAATCTACGGCCCAGAAA
>CAYZVH010000248.1:0-3207 GCA_964481755.1 uncultured Bacteroides sp.
AGCCTGAAGCATAGCATTATGCCTTGTATATTTCGCCGACATTGAATATGAATGTCGGATTTCAGAAAGGATTTCGAAAGATTAGAGGTTTTTTGATAGCAAATGGTTACTTCAATACTCTATATCTCATAAATAGACAAAATAACAAACCTAGAAGTTGTGCCCGACACGGATTAGGGTGTAGATATGAAACCATTAGCAAGTATCTTTGTAGCATTGTTTTGCATTATAGTCGCTTCTACAATTGTAAGTTGTGACTCGAAGCCTTCAACAGCGAATTCGTATGCAAATGAAGATATGTATGAGGAAGAAGGTCAGATAACGTTCCCATGTACACTATGTAGCGGATATGGCGTTTATGCAGGATATACATGTAACAGATGCGGTGGAACAGGAGAGATTGTGGCTGATTGTGTAGAAACACGTTCAAACTCTGATATTTCCTTTAAGGGACGGTCTTTCTTTTATGGAAGATGTAATGGCGGGTGCGGTTGTCAGATTTATGAGCACAAACTAGGGCAAAGAGAGTGCGTTAATTGTGATGCGCATGGATGTTCTACCAACAAATTCGGTCACAAAAAAGAATATTACACATCTGAACAATGAAGTACTTGGTAGCAATATTGCTATTTTTCATGTCAAGTCTGGCAATCAATGCTCAAACTTCAAGTTATTACACTCGTCAAGCCCAATCGTATCAGCGTGAAGCTGCGTATTATATGCGGCAAGCGGAAAATTACCAGCGAGAGGCTGTATTTTATAATAGGCAGACGCAAAATAATTTGAGAGAGGCCGAGTATTATGTAAAACAGAAGAAATATGATAGGGCTAAGATATATCAAGACAGAGCTAAAAGTATGGCCGACAAAGCTTTGACATATTCTCGTAAAGCAGACAATGCAAGAGATAGAGCTACTGACTATACAAGAAAAGCCAACGCAATGTTGAATAAGAATAAATAGAAAATTCTAAGCATGATGGCCTGATGCCTAAGTTGCAAAGATTCATCAAATAAAAACATATTATAACAAGGGTATGAAACAAAAAATATTATGGCTTGATTTGGCCGTATGCGCCTTATGGATGTTGGCGGCCTTGGGAAGCAGGGACTTGTGGATTGACCGCCCGGCAGCGTGGCTTGTGTTGGCGGCGATTCTGGCACGTATCGCTTTCTCGTTTTCTTTCTATATAAGAGAGAAACGCTCGTGGGTGGCATTGGCATTGTTTGCCGGAGCAACGTGTTTGTGCTTGGCCGCCCAACAGGACATGGGCATCTGGAAACTGATAAGTCTGCCGTTCCCTATGCTTGGGATAAACTTCGACAGCACCGTTTACATCGGAATGCGTCTCGTGTTCATAGCATGGATATGGCTTGTTCCGGTTGTCGCCTATGTAGTGGCACTATGTTGCAGAAGTCTATCCAACAACAGCCTGTCGTGGAAAGAAGCCTTCGGCGCGATTTTATGGACAGACCATAGAGCCAAGGCTTACTGCTCTCTGATGCTGATTGTTGTCGGGACCCTCTGTATCGGATTGGCCATGTCTGCAAGGTCGTGCCTGTTGGCCTGTATTGTCGCACCGACTCTCAGCTATGTCGTTTTGAACAGGTATTACGGCATGAAGAGTAGGAGGGTATGGCTGATGGCCCTGTCACTGGTCCTGTTCTTCTTCGCCCAAACCTCTGCCGGAGCGTGGCGTGTGGGGATGCTTGCGGTCAGTCTGGTCGGTGTCGTCTGTGTGTGCTGCAATTTCTTCAGAGAGAAGAGGATGCTGCTATTAACCCTGTTGTCATCGTTGTATTTGGGTGTGTTGCTTCCAAGTTTGGCTATTGGCAATAACCAATATACCTGTCTCAACGTTGGTCGAACGGCATATTATAGTTTGGACACATACGATGGTATCTTCTGTATTGAGAACAAGAATACCGAAAAGATAGGACTGCGTGACAGATACGGCATATTGGTCAATCCTGAGTACGACGACATTGTATATCATACAGTTCGACATTGGTTTGGAGAACTGGAATTAAGGAAGAATGGATATGTTATTTTATACGACATCTGCAATAACAGTTTCCGCTGTGGAGATGACATCGACCATATCCTCCAGGACAGTATCTGCGCACTGGCAGAAAAGCATCTGACCGATAATGATTATCAGCCTGAAGACCGCATCGAGGTCGAGGTGACGGATTGTGCTGACAAAGAGGTTTCTTGGATTAAGGCAAGGAAGAACGGGTCGGGGGTTTATTATGATTATGAGGACGCTAATTACATCCCTATGCTTATGGATTCGGTAGCATTGCAATCAGGGGGAATTTATTGCGATTCTCTTGTCCAATTGGAATATTGCCAAAGACAAGCTGTTTGCTACTCATGCGATGTATCCAAAGACGAACAGACCATTTACAATATCCAAATTAAGGCGGCAAGGGGAAGTATGCCAAAGCAAGAAGAGGTCGCAACGTTGGCGGAAAAGATTGCCCTTGCCCTTGGCGGTTCCCTCGACGATTGGTAACTTATTTTTTGACAGTGAGTGGTTACTTTCGGACACCAAGTCACATAAACAGATAAACAACAAACTTAAAAGTTGCGCCCGACACATATTAGGGAGAAAACTATGAAAAAGAATGTTTTTGGAAATGCCGCGGATATAGGCGAGAATATGGTCGTTCTGGAAGGCGATGGTTTCGCAATTGGTAATAAAGAGACAGGCAAGTGGCGAGAAATTGTAAGTCAAGACAAAATACTCGTGGTTGATGACAGTGAGATTGACTTCAAGGCAATAGACGAGGGATGTCCGGATTTCCCTGGCGGCAGAGATGTAGACTACTATTTCGGATTGCACAGTGGTTTTGAAGGCGGTGTTTGCGCGCTTTGCTGGACTGTTTATCCCGATGGCCGTTATTTTGCGGATGAGGACGGCTTCGGTGGGGAGTCCAATCGCGAAGAGAATGCGTATTGTATCATCAACAAGGATTTGAAAATCATTGTTCCTTTTCAACCGATGAAGGATGTAAGTGCCGTTTTGAATAAATACCGGAAGTATTCATAAAGTCCGGGTACTATCTGCAGAGGTCTGAGGTTGAGCACCTTGGCCCGCATTACTTCACTTCCTGCCAGTCGAGCAGGCCTTTGCCGAGGTCGTCCAGCTCGATGGCCAGGCAGATGGGTGTACGGTGGTCCGCTTTGAAGGGCTCGGCGTAGC
>CAYZVH010000249.1:0-3160 GCA_964481755.1 uncultured Bacteroides sp.
CAGTCAATCTATGCTAACAGTGAACAGGTGCAGGTCATTGCCTCACCAGAGAACAGAGGATTCGCGGGAGGCAACAACATCGGCATACAGGAATCTAAAGGAGAATATATCCTATTGCTCAACAACGACACCTACATCCGGAACGATGGTTTCACGGGGATGATTCAATGGATGAGACAACATCCACAGGTGGGAATGCTCTCGCCACTCCTCGTCTACGCCTGCGACGAGCATACCATCCAGTACGCAGGATTTACACCCCTGTCCTCTATTACACTACGCAACAAGGGAATAGGCCATGGCGAACCCAACAACGGACAATATGCCGCCCCCTACCGAACGGCATTCGCCCATGGGGCAGCGTTACTTTTTCCAAAGAAATTGCTGGAAACTATTGGCTGTATGCCCGAAAACTATTTCCTTTACTACGAAGAAATGGACTGGTGCGCCTCGCTGACACGCAAAGGCTACGAGGTATGGGTGGACCCCCGCTGTGTGGTCTACCATCTAGAGAGCCGGAGCACAAAGGTTGATAGTCCCTTAAAGATATTTTATATGACCCGCAACCGGCTTGTCTATGCCTCGCGCAACTTGCCGATGGTGAACCGCTGGCTGTCATACATCTACCAGTTCGCCATCGTAGCGCCTGTAGTGATGTGTCGCCACTTGACACATCGGCGTGCGGACTTGGCAAGAGCTACGTGGCAAGGGGTCATGGCATTCGTTAACTTAAACACACAAACAATATGAACTGGGAGGCCGTTTTATTTTATTTGGATTGGGTGTTGTTCATCATCAGCCTGATGACCATACTTTATCTGTTCATTTTCTCATTGGCAGGAATACTGGGCCGCAAAGAACAGATTGGCGTTTCGAAGCTGAAACGTCAGATACTGGTATTGTTCCCCTGCTACAAGGAGGACCGCATCATCGAGAGTACCGTAAAGTCATTCCTGGCACAGGACTATCCCACAGACAAGTACGACGTGGTGGTCATCTCCGACCACATGGAGGAATTGACCAACTTCAAGTTGGCCCAATATCCTATTCAGTTGCTCACGCCTAACTTCGAGGAGAGTTCAAAGGCAAAGTCCATGTCCTATGCCATCCACAACATTCCACAAAAGAGATACGACATCGTTGTCATCCTGGACGCGGACAACTTCGTGGATACGGATTTTCTGCAGCGCATCAACAATGTGTATGCAGCCGGATCGAAAGCCATACAGGCTCACCGCGTCTCGAAGAACACCAACACGAGCACAGCGTTGCTGGATGCCATTTCCGAGGAGATCAACAACTCCATCTTCCGGGCAGGCCATGTCAACATAGGTTTCTCGTCCGCCCTCATCGGCTCGGGTATGGCTCTCGAGTACACTTGGTTCAAGGATCATGTCGACAAACTCTGCACCTCAGGCGAGGATAGAGAACTGGAGGTAATGCTGATGTCCGACCGAGTCTATGTGGATTACCTCAATGACTGCTACGTCTACGACGAGAAAGTGCAGAAGGCAAAAGTATTTACCGTGCAACGCCGCCGTTGGATGGCAGCGCAGTTCAACTCGCTGACCATGAACTTCAAGAAGTTCTTCATTGCACTCTTCCAACGTAACTTCGACTTGGCGGACAAGATTTACCAATGGATGATGCTTCCACGAAGCATTCTCTTGGTACTCGTCTTCTTCATGGGGTTCCTCATGCCCATTGTCTATTCCTACGTAGGCATCCACTGGTGGATGTACGCCTTCAAGTGGTGGATAGCTCTGTTCCTCTTCCTGTTGGCATTGGCTTTTGCCATCCCCAACTATCTGGTGGACGAGCGGTTCAACAAGGCTCTGCTCCAGTTCCCGTCATTGGCATTCGGGATGATACTGAACCTCTTCCGCTTGCGCGGACTTCGTAAACGTTTTCTTCATACAGAACATGAGTATGCCGGTGAAAAGTAAACTCATACAGTGGTTGCAAGCTCATCCTCGGGCGAAGCACACCTTACACCATTTGATGATGCACCCGGTGAAGTCACGTCCGCGGTTGTGGCTTCGCATGCTACGTTTCCTCTACACCAAACGAGGAAAAGGCTCTGTCATTTACAATAGTGTACGGATGGACATCACTCCTTTTCATCCATTTGTGTTAGGAGAGAAGTCTGTCATTGAGGATTATACGTGTGTGAACAATGCTGTAGGTGAGTTGATTATCGGCGACCGCGTTCGCATCGGCCTACACAACACCATCATCGGACCTGTACGCATCGGCAACGATGTAGGTTTGGCACAAGGAATCGTCGTCAGTGGTTTGAATCACAATTTCAAAAATGATCCACGTCCTATCTTCGAACAGGGAGTCAACACCTCTCTCATTACCATAGAAGACGATGTCTGGATAGGGGCGAATTCCACCATCACGGCAGGCGTAACTATTGGTAGGCACAGCGTTATCGGTGCGGGAAGTGTAGTCACCAAGGATATTCCTCCCTTTAGCGAAGCCGTGGGCAATCCTGCGAGAGTCATCAAGCGACTGAACAACCCAGCCAACGAAACCGTGTCATGAAACAAATAGCCATCATCACACCGGGTACCTTACCTGTGCCTTGCAGTAAAGGAGGGGCAGTGGAAAACTTGACAGAGGCCTATCTCTTGGCAAATGAAGAACAGGCGCTGTTTCATTTTCATGTGTACACGCTCTATGACGTACAAGCCAAGCGTTTATCGAAGCGATACAAACACACCACGTTTCACTTCTACCATCCTCATGGAATCATAAACCGCATCCAGCGCAGATTCTACAGCAAGACTATACCCTCCTTCTACTACAACCTCTACATGGACTTCTATGGTCATTGGGCTATGCAGAAGATTCGTAGCCAAAAGGCGGATGGTTTGATTATCGAGAACCGGCAGGGCTTTATCCTCAGCGATATATTGAAGACAAAAATACCTACCATACTTCATCTGCACAACGATACGCTGAGTGCCGATGCCAAGGAAGCACCGATCATCCTCAACCGCTACGATAAAATCATCACCGTATCCGATTACATCAAGCGGCAAGTGGATACAATTGCTCCCAACGACAAGACAACAGTCGTTTACAATGGCATCGACATCCATCGGTTTGCCTCACCGAAGCCACGTTTCACCCGGAAAGATTTCCATCTTGA
>CAYZVH010000250.1:0-3131 GCA_964481755.1 uncultured Bacteroides sp.
AGGAAGAATCCGTCGATGGCCAGGTCGTAGCGCTCCTCGTCGGGTTCGCCTTTGCGCTTCACCAGGTGTACGCCCTCCACACCGTTCTCCCCGAAGAGGCCCACGGCATTGTGCTCGAAGAGTACCTCTATCTTTGGGTTGCTCAGTGTACGCTCCTGCATAATCTTCGACGCGCGCAGATAGTTCTTGCGGACAATCAGGTAAACCTTCGATGCCAGGCTGGCGAGGTACGACGCCTCTTCGCAGGCTGTGTCGCCACCGCCCACCACGGCCACCACCTTTTTGCGGTAGAAGAATCCGTCGCAGGTGGCGCAGGCGCTCACGCCCATGCCGGCATATTTCTTCTCGTCCTCCAGACCCAGATATTTTGCTGTGGCACCGGTGCTGATGATCACCGTCTCAGCCTCTATCACCTTCTCGTCGTCGATGGTTATCTTGTAAGGCGCTTGGCTGAAGTCCACCTTCGTGACGATGCCGTTGCGGATGTCCACGCCGAAGCGTTCTGCCTGTTTGCGCAGGTCGTCCATCAGCTCTGTGCCGCCGATGCCCTCGGGATATCCGGGGAAGTTCTCCACCTCGGTGGTGATGGTCAGCTGTCCGCCCGGCTGTATTCCCTCGTAGAGGACAGGCGACAGGTTAGCGCGGCCCGTGTAGATGGCCGATGTGTAGCCGGCGGGGCCGGAACCGATGATAAGACATCTTACTTTTTCATTACTCATAGTTATTCGTGTTTTAGGTTTATGTTTCGTTTTTATCGTAGGTCGATAATCTCCGCCTGCGGGTAGAGTTTCGTGTTGAGGGTGAACTTACTGTCGTAGAACTTCTGTCCGTTGGCGAAGCTCGTCACCTCCACCACTTGACGGTGTCCGTCCGTCATGGCTATCTCTATGGCGGTGGGCTGATGGCTCTGGCAGGTAATCCACAGGAGTATACGCTTCACGTCCGACCGCTTGTCCTGCGGGGTCATCTCTATCTTGTACGTCTTCTTTCCCTTGTAGGTGACCATGCCCGTGAGCGAGCAGTTGTATCCCTTGCGGTAGAGGTGGATGAACGTGTAGGGGTGAACCAGCTGCAGCTCCTCCTCCGTAGGCTTGCTGATGTTTATCTCCTCACTCTCGGTCAGGTAGGTCCACTGTGTGGTGCCGTTGAACCATGTGGTGATGCCCGGTGTCTCCAGTAGGAATCGGTCGCCCTTCATCGAGAGGGTGCCGTTCACCTCGCCAATGGCGCGGTTGTTCTCGTAGTTGCTCAGCTTGAAGGTGGCGCGGATGCCGCTGTCCTTCGTCAGCAGGGCGGATGTCTTGTCGAGCACCGCTTTCGCTTGCGATGCATTCTGGGCGTAGCTCGCTACAATGGCAATCATCATTAGAAAAAAGCCCAATATATATCTTCGTTTCATCATTGCTTCGTGTCGTTTTAGTGGTTAAACTCCTTCAGGTTCTGCAGGCGTGCCTCCAGGTCGTCCTCGCTGATGCAGAGCACCTCACGCGGCTTGCTGCCTTGCGTCGGTCCCACGATGCCCGCTTTCTCTAGTTGGTCCATCAAGCGGCCCGCGCGGTTGTATCCGATGGAGAACTTCCGTTGGATGAGCGACGTGGAGCCCTGTTGGTTGATGACGATGAGTCGGGCCGCATCCTCGAACATCGGGTCCAGATGGTTGAGGTCCACGTCCGCCGCGCCGCCGCTGCCACCTTCCTCGTCCGGCATGTCCGGCTCCGGCAGGATGAACGCGTGGGGATAGCTCTGCTGGTGGTTGATGTAGTTGGCTATGCGCTCCACCTCCGGTGTGTCCACGAAGGCGCACTGCACACGCACCGTGTCGCTGCCCTGCAGGTAGAGCATGTCGCCGCGGCCTATCAGCTGCTGTGCTCCCGAGCGGTCGAGGATGGTGCGCGAGTCTATCATCGACGACACCTTCAGCGCCATACGTGCCGGGAAGTTCGCCTTGATGGAGCCCGTGATGATGTTCGTCGTCGGTCGCTGTGTGGCGATGATGGCGTGGATGCCCACGGCGCGCGCCAACTGTGCGATGCGGACGATAGGGAACTCCACCTCCTTGCCCGCCGTCATGATGAGGTCGCCGAACTCGTCGATGATTACTACGATGTAGGGCATGAAGTGGTGTCCGTTGTTCGGGTTCAGCTTCCGGTCCTTGAACTTCTCGTTGTATTCCTTGATGTTGCGGCAGCCCGCGTCCTTCAGCAGCATGTATCGGGTGTCCATCTCCTTGCAGAGCGAGTTCAGTGTCTTCACCACCTTCTTCACGTCCGTGATGATGGCGTCCTCCTCATCCTCCAGCTTCGCCAGGAAGTTGCGCTCTATGGGGGCATAGATGGCGAACTCCACCTTCTTCGGGTCGATGATGACGAACTTCAGCTCCGCCGGATGCTTCTTATATAATAAGGAGGTGACGATGGCGTTCAGCGCTACGGACTTTCCTTGGCCTGTGGCACCTGCCACCAACAGGTGGGGCGCTTTGGCAAGGTCCGCCATGTAGACCTCGTTGGTGATGGTCTTTCCCAGTGCCATCGGCAGTTCGTAGGTCGACTCCTGGAACTTCTTGCTGGCGAGCACGTCCCACATCGGCACCACCATCTTGCGCGCGTTAGGCACCTCTATACCGATGGTACTCTTGCCGGGGATTGGGGCGATGATGCGGATGCCCTCCGCCGCCAGACAGAGGGCTATGTCGTTCTCCAGGTTGCGTATCTTGGCGATGCGCACGCCCTGGGCGGGTGTTATCTCATAGAGGGTGATGGTGGGTCCCACGGTGGCCATGATGGACGATATCTCCACGTTGAAACTGCGTAACACCTCGATGATGCGGTTCTTGTTCGCCGTCTGTTCGTCCATGTCGATGGAGGGGGTGTTGTTCTCGTACTTCTTCAGCAGGTCTAGGGTGGGGTAGTGGTAGTTCTCCAAGTCCAGCTTCGGGTTGTAGGGCTCGGTGGGTATCACGTCAGCGTCCTCCGCCGTGCCGCCGACCTTCACGTTCAGTGGCTCCGTGCTGGGGTCTGTTGCCGGATTCACGCCGCCGGCACCGTTTCCGCTCATGCCGTGCTGTCCTTCGGCACTGTTGCCGGCAGTTTCCTGTGAGCCGTTGCCTTGCGAACCGTTGCTTTGCGAGCCAT
>CAYZVH010000251.1:0-3124 GCA_964481755.1 uncultured Bacteroides sp.
GGTAAGTGATTTTCTTCATGCCTATACTAAACTCTATTGTTTAAAATAAAAATTAATATGATATTGTCTTTCCAATGATTACTCCCACACGAGGAGCATCGTAAAAACACCCTACGAGACATGCGCTATCGCTAGCGTGTTTACATGTGTCTTCAAGTATTTCTGCGCAAATCTAGACAATAAATCGACACTAACAAATTATAATACCCATTTTTTTTACAAAATATTCACAGAAGCGGCCATATACACGTAATATCGGCCACCCATTCAGAGCAACAGAAGAAAAGGAACGTACGCTCCCACCCCAGAATTTGGCGGCATCAACACTTCAATTAGCATGAGGGGCGGAGCGTACGTTATGTCATTTCAGATTCAGCAGTTTCATTGCTTCCCTATTGGCCCCGGCATCGAGATGGATGCCGTAGTTGTGGTAGATGTACGGGCCCAGCACATCGTTGCGGTGGAGGGTTATCTGTTGCAGGTAGAAGGCGGAGAAGGTGCCGGTAATCTCCTGCTCGCTCATCCCCACGGTGCGGAGGCACTTGTCCTGGCAGGCTTGCAGGTCGTTGAAGAACTCCTGCAGGTCGTCGTTGAGCGTGGTGCCGCCGATGAGCACATAGTCTCCTATACTGAGGTTCACCTTGCCGTTCTCCACCACCACGGGCATGTCGAAGGAGTTGTCCGCTCCGCGGTCGTTCATCAGACGGATTGTCATGATGCGCGGGGTGCCTACATTATCGGCCAGGCTGATGGCAAAGTCGCCCTTGCGTATGGCTACGCTATCCACGCGGTGGCCGTCCTCGTCGAGCAGCAGGGCGTAGGTGTACTCATTGAAAGCGGTATGTCCCCGGAGCGACCACCCCTGTTGGGTGCAACGGGCCACCAGACAACAGACGACGATAGCCAGCGCACCAAATATCAGTTTGTATTTCATAGTCAGTCAATGGTAATTGGAACAAGAAAAGCGATTCGTCTAATCTTGCAATTAGCAGAATCGCTTTTCAACATTATTAGTAGTGTGTGATATGAGATCAGAATCTGAAACCGAGTTTCACCACCGGCATCTCCATTAACTTGAGGTTATGGTGCGATGCCAAATACTTGTCGAACCCTTGCGGGCAAATCTGGATGACATCGTAGCGATAAACCAGCGGTTGACACTCCAGCGCCAGAATGAGGCCTTTGCTAAGGCTGTATTCCACACCGGCAACCAGTCCGCCTTTGATGGCATACATCTGGCCGACATTGCCTGCAGCATAGTAGACATGCTTGTCGAGGCCGTCGATCTCTGCGTCATCAAAGTCGTCTTCACCATCGGCGTAGGTGCCCACATACGGTTCCTTCGTGTCGACGCGCGCCATTTGGAACCCTGCGGCTACTCCCACGTAAGGATTGATGCGCGGATTGCTCGTCCGGAAATAACGGTCCGTACCCACGTTGACAAACCAGTTGTTGGAGGCTTGTGCGTTGATGTACTTCTGCTCGGGGATAATCATGTCGGCAACGGATTCGTAGTCGCCTTCCACATAATCCTTCTTAGGAGTGACATCGATATTCATACCCAGCGACAGATTGAGGCTCCAGAAGTCGGAGACGAAGTATTTCACCTGCACACCAAGCATGTTGGTCAAACTGTTATCGGTCATGCCGGAGATGTTCAGATAACTGCCGAGTTGTCCCGACGTGGCGGTGCTTCCGTTGGGAAGACCTACTGAACCGGTCGTGTTGGTAATCTTCGACTGAAGCAGGGCCGAGTAGTCGTCGCCATAGGTCTGACCGCTGTTGCCCAGCATCAGCGACACCTGCCACTGACCTTTCCGGGGAGCATACACTACACCATCCTTGTCGCAACCGGCTGACTGCTGCGCCTTCACAGGCGCAGCAACAGCGATTAACAATAGAATTGAGTATAGTAATTTTCTCATCTTATTTCTATTAAATAATATAATAGGTAATGGTTAGTTACTGAACGTTGAGCTCAGTCATCTTAGCATTCAGAGCCTCCAGAGCCGTGTTGTACTCCTCCTGAGCAGCCTTGTAAGCTTCCTGGGCATCCTCGAGGTCTTGCTGTCTCAGCTCGTAAAGCGCTTTCTCGACGCCCTGAGTCAACTTAGCGAGAGCTTGCTTAGCTTTTGTCAGCGAAGACTGTGCCTGAGCAAGGTTCGTCTCTGCATCCTCAACTTTTCCCTTGCAAGTGAGTACATACACTTTGAGGGCATTCTCATCGAAGGTTTTCTCTGTAGCAGTGCCAGCATAAGAATCCTGGTAAGACTTAATAGCGCTAACGTAAGCACTATACAAGTCATTCATAGCCACGTTCTCATACTCAGCCTCTTTTACAGCCACCTGAGTCTCATCAACCTTAGCTTGGTACTCAGCATATTTTGCATCGTAGGCCTCACGAGCATCTTCAACAGTCTTCTTGATAGAAGCCTTCAAAGCCTCAGTGGATGCGATCTCGTCCTCTATGGTCTTAATCATAGCGGCCACGTCGCTATCGTTCTTCTGCAGAGCCTCTTTGTAAGCAATGTACTCATTATAGTACTTCACTTGTCCAAGGAATCCGAATTTGAGGAGCAAGTTCTTATAGTCGGACATAGTGGTGATGGAAGACTTAATCTTACCATTCTCATCAGTACCGGTTTCTGTTGCCTCGATATGCTTCTTAACGTAATCATTCATTTGGGCTTCGGTAACGGCGGTCAAACGAGGAATACTAACATTATCATCGTCACATTTGGTTCCGAATGCTTTCTCTGCATATGCCTTGATAGCAGCACCCAGTTCGGTGTGATCCAAAGCAGCAACCTCCTCTATCTTCACAGCTGTGAGCAGGTTCTCAGAATTCGGTGTTGAAGCAGCGTTTACAACTTCATAGCCCGGAGTAGAGATGGTTACTTTCGCATCTTTCACCTTATTGATGAAAGCAGTATAGCTACCCTTCTTGGAGTCTGTGATGGTCTCCTGAGCAGCCTTTACAGTTTCCATCGCCTTAGCGAGATTTGCTTTCTCAGCTTTTGCGGTATCCTCAGCCTTCTTCACAGCTGCATCGTAAGTAGCCTGTGCTGTTTTTTTAGCTTCAGTCAATGTATTATCTGCAGCTTTGTAAGCAGCTGCGCAAGTT
>CAYZVH010000252.1:0-3098 GCA_964481755.1 uncultured Bacteroides sp.
ATGAAATGAATTCGCCTTTCTCAAAAAAACTTAGGGCACCTACAGCGTGTTGTCTATAAACTCTTTCTCGAAGACCCTGGTGTGGGTTATAAGTTTATTCGTCAGTTTCATTATGTGCATATATGACCTCCATCATTTCATTTGCTACAGAAGCGTCTGTCAGTCTCATAATGTTAGCTTCTTCGCTATTGTAACCAAAGAAATTGACGCTCCCATACCATACTATCGACTTGTCTATGATAGCACAATTGACTGACAACTTTTCGCTTTGCACTATATTTATCCCAACGGCAGACAATGCCGTCTCTTGAGCCCCCACTTTCTTGATATGAACAGACACCTCTATACCATTATGCATCAACTCTTGCAATGTTTCTGGCAAGTAAGGCGCATACTTGTAACGAACCTCTACACAGGAAACGACAACGTTGTGTTTTGCAGAAAGTAAATCCTTCCGAAATACCGGTTGATATGTCTGCCCGTCGTATATCACGTCTTGAGATGATTTGTCTGCTGTCAATGTTGAACCAGGTCTCCCGTAGCCTACGCCCGCATAACCTCTTAGGCGTTTACGATACATAGAATCACATACGGCCACATGGATATCAACATAATCATATATCCGAACCTCTGTTTTCTCCGCATATTCTCGATGAAGTCGCCCGGCATATTGCTGTATGTTGCCTTTCCATGAAATTGGCAACGCGAGGAATAGCGTATCTAATCTGGGATAATCAAACCCTTCACCGATATACTTTCCTGTAGCTACAACAACCATCGATTCCGATGGCGGAATGCTTAACAAACGTTCCATTGCCAGTTTTTTCTCCTTCCGCGAATCGGCTCCAACGAGTGTTACAACGTGCTCTGTTGTTGATTCTAACATCTGGGCGAGTCTTCGCACATGGCTCGTGAGACTCGTCAAAACAAGTGGAGTACGCTTTTCCTGTAGGACTTTCTTTACGTCATTCACTATCAGAGCGTTTCGGACTTCATCTTCTGCCAATTTCTGAATAGTCAGTGCGAATGAATCCTTGTCATCGGGATTTATATTCCGGTATGTCGTAAAACGGGGGACAAGTATTCGTTTGAAGGATTGGCGGCTTATTTGTGTAGATGCATCAGCGGTATACCTTATTCTGCCGCATTGCATGAAGATTATGGGTTGATGACCATCCTTACGTATTGGCGTGGCAGTAAGTCCACATATGTATCGGGCCATAACTTGTTTCAATACTTGTTCGAAACTTACAGACGAAACATGGTGACATTCGTCAACGATGACCATTCCGTATCGTTTTACGAAGGGTTTCACACCATCGTCATCAAGGCACGACTGTATGAGGGCTATATCGATAAGGCCATGCAAGGTGTTTTTGCCAGAATGCAGTAGGCCCACCACGGACTTGGGTTTTCTGCTTTTTCGTCTGTCGTCACTCTCTATATTCTCGTTGATGTCTAGAAACTCTTCAATGCGTTGTTCCCATTGCTCCAGCAGTGCTTTGTTGTGAACCAAGATCAATGTGTTTACCTTACGTTGGGCTATCATGGCTAGGGCAAACACGGTTTTTCCAAACGCGGTAGTCGCTGATAATGTCCCTATGTCGTGAGCAAGCATATTCCGCATTGCGGTTTCCTGCGCTTCCCTTAGTGTGCCTTTGAACTGCACATCGATGGGAGTGCCAATGCACGTCTTGTCGTCAATGTGTATGGAAACACCTTGTTCTTCGAGTACTTTCAATACGTCATCTTCACAACCACGCGGCAGTGCGAGATAGTCGTCAGTAAGCACAGAACAAGATATAACTCTCGGAATGTTGTATGTCGATAGCCTCATTCCCTGCTTTGCGTAAAACTCTGGATTCCGGAATGCGGCAATACGCTTCAAATGATTGATGGCCTTGGCATTTAGACCTGTCAAAGGAATATATAGCATATTGGCTCTTGTCAATACAATGCTTTTGGGAAAATCATTCGCATCTAACGAAGAAACTTTCGGGGTTTCCCAAGGTTTGCTCTCGCTTGATGTAGAGAGTTCTCCCAGCGGTAGAGCGTAGTGCTCTTTCAGTATTTTATCAACGACAGTCTCTTGAATTTTGTTGATGCGGAGTAAAACGCTCCATTGGTCGGGATATGTTTGAAAGTTCTCGTCAACAAACACGCTGTTGTCATTACGTCTTGCATTGCCCTGCATAGGCAACGCCACGAGATTGCCGAATCCGCCTTCCGGAAGATTGTCTTGGTTAGGGAAGAAGCGGTCGTACGACTTGAAAGACAGACGGGCATCCTTCTGCATTGCCTCCGTCATTATCACATTTCCGAGCCGACGAGCTTTTGAAGCTGCAATCGGATTATCAAAGAAAACCCATACGTGAGCACCATAGCCGGAACGAGAGCGCTCTATATAATAAGGTATAGACCATTCATTGCAAACACCAACGAATGCCAGTACGTCCTTCTGATATCCATGTTCGCAATTCTTGTCGTCAAAGTCGGCACAAAGGAAATGGCAAGTGTCATCCTGCATAACGACATAAAGCCCTAAAACATCCCGCCCGTACTGATCCTTGCCTGCGAGATGGTTGAATATGTCGTTGTAAGAGATTGGGGCAAATTTGCGATTGGGACACTCTGGGCATTTAAACTTGCGCTTATCGCAGAATTCACGATTCCATTCTCGTTCGCATACAGGTTGGTAGCCGGACTTATGAGTGGTTGTGCTGTACCATCTTCGGGCAAAGACATCCTCTCGGCCCTTGAATACGTTTCGAAACAGATTGACTTTCTCCTGCAAGGACAATTGTGTTGGCGGACACTGTTCTGACGAATGCGTCTCATGCAGACGACCTTCCGGCTGTTCATGCAAGTCGCATTCAATATTATGCCTTGCGAGGATAGCCTTTAGTTGTGCATTTTCTGCTTCCAACTCTTTTATCTTTGCGAGCAGTGCGGATGCGTCTGTTTCTACCATGGATTTGACGTTATTCTGTTATGATAATATGCTTCCGTCTGTCGAAGTATTTATGACTTTGACTGATTTTACTTCACAGCTGGCGTTTCATCCATTCCATGTAGGGGGTGGCGTGGGCGAAGAACTG
>CAYZVH010000253.1:0-3065 GCA_964481755.1 uncultured Bacteroides sp.
CCTATGGAAACGTTTCCTGGGTTGGTTCGCTCACCTCTTTACGCCGGTGCTGTAAGGTAGCCTTTCGGAGACCCTATGCTCAAGGCCCCGGGACCCTATGCTCTCGGGCCCTAGACCCTAGGGCCATTTTTCGGATACCTTTAGCCCTCTCACGAAGGGACGTTTACACTCTGCTGACCAGGTACTCGTGTGCCTTATTCATACTACCATAGGGCATGAGCATGCCAATGCAGGTTGTGGATCAAACTGCCATAGGCTGTAGACCTATGCTATTGTAGGTTGTGAGTCCTGCCTCTATTCTGTGAGCATGATTCCTTGGCAACGTCTGTGGCTCAGTGTCACGTCGATTGGTGACAATGCATTGCCGGCAGCTCGCTTGGTCGTCAGGCCATCGCTCGTTGTGGGCAGGTCCAGCGAACCGTTGCGAACCCATAGCATGGTGTAGTAGAGCATCAGGTCGGTATTGGGGTCGCCGATGGTGCCCAGATTATAGACATTGCTTATCTCGCTATAGTAATAGTCCGGATTGATGCCGTCCTCGTAGTCGGACTCATCCTTGCTGTTGTAGAGGTACGCCACGATAGGGTGGAGGGTGAAGCCATAGTCGGACTTGAACTCCAGCGAGGCGCAATTCTTACCCACCGTCGTGCTGCCCAGCACCTTCACGTCCATGTAGGGCTTCAAGCACTGGATGGTCGCCTCCGACGCGGACGCGGTGTACTGGCTGGTGATGACGTAGAGCGTGCTGAGGTTCAAGTTCTCAGCTGCAGCGTCGGTGCTCAGCATCGTGGTTTTGTTGGAACTGGTGTTCAAGTCGTTGTACTTCAAGGTGTACAGCGGCTGTCCCAGACTGGAGGCCGGAGCCAGGTAGCTACACAAGTCGGTCACACAGGTGACGTATCCACCGGGGTTGTAGCGAAGGTCGAGGATGAAGTCCGTCACCCCGTTGCTCTTGAAATAGGCGAAATGCTCCTTCATCTTGTCTCTGTACTTCGTGCTCTCCGTATCGGTGCCCTCGGCGAAATGGTCGTACATCATGTAGCCCACTTTCTTGCCCGAGTAACTCGTGTCGTCGATGATGCCGACGTAGTAGAACGGATTGCTCTCTATACTCACCGAAGCCGACAGGCTCAGGTCGGTGGCGTCGCCCCATACGTACTCCACCGTCTCTCCCGACTGTTTCACGCCCAGGTCGCAAACACTCAGTGTGATGGCGTCGCCGTTTATCAGCTCCGACGAATTGTTGGCCGTGATGTTGTAGCCGTTGATGGACACAATCCAGTCGCCTCGTCGCAGTCCTGCCTTCGCAGCTGGGGTGTCGGCCAACACGTAGAGCACACGCGCCATGCGGTGTGTCGTCTTCCCCGTCGGGTCGCTGTAGATGGCGAAGTCGAATCCGTAGGTGGAGGTGTCGTCCAGGTAGATGTTGCTGCTCGCCCCCTCGGTGGTGTCGTCCGTCTCCTCGAAGTAAGAGAATGTGTCGCCCTTGCCGCTGCGGCATTTCGTGGAGAGCAGCGATTTGAAGAACGTCTCCGGGTCGTTGAAGTAGCTGGTCTCCTTCAGGGTAGGCATGTCGGCGTACCACAGATAGTATTGCTTCATCTGCGTCTCTATCCAACGGTCTTTCTGTGTCTTCTCTTCGTATTCGTGTGTACGGTCCTCTCCGCAGGCGGAGCAGAGCATCGTAAGGACTACGGTGCCTATGAGTTTGATGTGGAACAACTTGTTCATTTGCAATAGATATAATTCAAGCACAAAAGTATCTGTTTTGTCTGACATAATCCCAACGAATTGAGAAAATTTAGCTTGCCGGTAGCTTATTGTGCCTCTGCGGTAGCTGCCCTATGAGGTGCCTAAAGAGAAAAATCTCTCCCATAAGGTCAAAACATTTGGCCGAATCCTTTAGTATACCACATCTTTTCCCTAACTTTGTGTCCTGTTTAAACAAACAATCTAAAAAACAAAAGATTCACATATGGGAGGTTTTTTCGGAACGGTTTCTATCAAAGAGTGTGTCAATGACTTGTTCTACGGGACGGACTATAACTCGCACTTAGGAACGAAGCGTGGCGGTATGGCCACATACAGTAAAGAAGACGGATTCAAGCGTTCGATCCACAACTTGGAGAGTTCCTATTTCCGCACGAAGTTCGAACCCGAGCTGTCGAAGTTCACTGGCAATGCCGGCATAGGCATCATCAGCGACACGGACGCGCAGCCTATCATCATCAACTCGCATCTGGGGCGTTTCGCCATCGTCACCGTTGCCAAGCTGGCCAACATCGACGAGCTGGAGCAGGAGCTGCTGGCCGCTAACATGCACTTCTCCGAGATGAGCCAGGGCAAGACCAACCAGACGGAGCTGATAGCACTGCTCATCATCCAGGGCAAGAACTTTGTCGAAGGTATAGAGAACGTATATAATAAGGTAAAGGGATCGTGCTCCATGTTGCTGCTGACCGAGAACGGTATCATCGCCGCCCGCGACAAGCTGGGCCGCACGCCTATCGTCATCGCCAAGAAGGAGGGTGCCTACGCCGCCACCAGCGAGTCGAACAGCCTGCCTAACCTCGACTTCGAGGTGGACCGCTACCTGGGCCCCGGCGAGATAGTGCAGATAGAGGCCGAGAAGCTGACACAACTGCGTAAGCCCAACGAGGAGATGCAGATCTGCTCCTTCCTGTGGGTCTACTACGGCTTCCCCATCTCGTGCTACGAGGGCATCAATGTGGAGGAGGTGCGTTTCCGCAGCGGATACAAGATGGGAAAGGTGGACGACTCTGAGGTGGACTGCGTCTGTGGCATCCCCGACTCCGGCGTGGGAATGGCATTGGGCTATGCCGAGGGCAAGGGCGCTCCCTACCATCGGGCCATGACGAAGTACACCCCCACGTGGCCGCGAAGCTTCACCCCGAGCAACCAGTCGATGCGCTCGCTGGTGGCGAAGATGAAGCTCATCCCCAACCGCTCGATGATGCAGGGCAAACGCATCCTCTTCTGCGACGACTCCATCGTGCGCGGCACCCAGTTGCGCGACAACGTGAAGATGCTCTACGACTATGGAG
>CAYZVH010000254.1:0-3057 GCA_964481755.1 uncultured Bacteroides sp.
CCCAGGGCAACCGCATCGACCGCAACGACTGGGTGGCCCACTATGCTGACAGCGAGAAGGGCAACTCCACGCTCGACAAGATGTTCGACCTGCAGGAGAGCACCTACTGGCAGACCGAGCGCAGTGCCGCCTTCCCCCACCTGGCCATTGTGGACATGGGCGCATCGCACCGCATAACCGCCATCCAGTATCTGCCGCGGGCCGAGCAAGGCGCACCGGGCAGTGTGAAGGGCTTCAAGCTGTTCATCCGGAAGTAATGGCATTCATTCAGGTTACGCAGACCCGGATGCGACAAGGTTGATGCTCGCCCGTCAACGAGTATATAGCTCAATGGCCAATGAGTATATAGTTCGTTGAAACTCGAGTCCATTCCACATTTATACGTCGCCGTTACGGCTGCGGAACATGGATAGATACCCCACAGACGAGGAAGTCGGTGACCCCGAAAGGACCGGCTTCCTCGTTTCCTTTATCCACTAGGCGTCGCGGAAGCGATTTCACTCACCCATTTCTAAAACTGAGGGGACTAACCGAGCCTGTTATTGGAGGAAAATGACTACTTTTGCCACCACAATAGTGAAACCTAAACAATAAGGAGACTACACAAAGATGAAAAAGCATCTACAACTCGCACTGGCGGCTCTCATCGTTGCAGGAGGCACAGTGGGCTGCAAGCAGAACTCGGGAACGAACTCGTCGCTAAAGTTCGCCACCATAGAGAAGAACCTCACCATTCCTCTGACGGACAGCACCCCCACACCCGCCTGCTCCATAGAGGTGAAGCTCACCTACATCGACGAGGAGACGAACGTGGCCAAGCTCATCAACCTTACGATGGTGAACAACATCTTCCATTACTGGGGACTCACACCCCAAGAAGCTGTGGACTCGTTCATCAACAACTATGCGCACAAGTATAAGACTGACGCCGGATACTGCTACAAGGTGGGCCAAGAGAACGGAGGCGAGGAAGCCGATTGGTACAACTACACCTACATCCTCCACTCACAACCCGTGGACGACACTCGCGAGGGCATAGTCAGCTTCAGCGTAGATTGCACACAACTCGCGAGCGGAACGCACGGCCAAAACACCCTCTCGTACCTCAACTTCGACCGGAAGAGTTGTGCGTTGCTGACCCTGGACAGCATCTTTGCCTCCGGCTACAAGGAGCCCCTCACCGACATTCTGCTCGAGGCGCTGATGAAGAAGAAGGGCGTGACCTCGCTCGAAGCCCTCAAGGAAAAGAACTACCTGCAGTGGCACGACCTCTACCCCTCGGAGAACTTCCTACTGGGCAAGGACGCCATAAGCTTCCTCTACAACGTCTACGAGATTGCGCCCCTCTCCGAGGGAAAGACCACGCTGGACATCCCCTACACCGATTTGACTGATATATTGAAACAATAAACCTCACGCTATGGAACGGATTCTCAACTACTTCCCCGACCTCACCGAGCAGCAACGCACACAGTTTGCCGCCCTCGACGCCCTCTACCGCGACTGGAACGCCAAGATAAACGTCATCTCGCGCAAGGACATCGACAACCTCTACGAGCACCACGTGCTCCACTCGCTGGGCATCGCCAAGGTGGTGCGCTTCAAGCCAGGCACACGGGTGATGGACTTCGGCACGGGAGGCGGATTCCCCGGCATCCCGCTGGCGATACTCTTCCCCGAGGTGCAGTTTCACTTGATAGACAGCATCGGGAAGAAGATAAAGGTGGCCACAGCCGTGGCCGAAGCCGTCGGGCTGCAGAACGTCACGCTGCGCCAGTGCCGTGGCGAGGAGGAGAAGGGACAGTTCGACTTCGTGGTGAGCCGGGCCGTGATGCCACTGGCCGACCTTGCGAAGATAGTCCGCAAGAACATCGCCAAGAAGCAGCAGAACGCCTACCCCAACGGACTGTTCTGTCTGAAGGGCGGCGAGCTGGAGCACGAGATTCTCCCCTGCAAGGAGAGCGCCATAGTCACCAACCTGTCGGACTTCTTCACCGAGGAATACTTCACCACCAAGAAGGTGGTCTACGTGACGCTCTGAGGAAGACATCTGAACCGACAAGACCACCCAGGGCCAGTAAGTGAATACTTTTGGAACGAACAAAACATTGACAGACGATGATGACGATAAAACGATATGAATTCAATATGCTGCCCGTGAACACCTACATCGTGTGGGACGACACCCGCGAGGCTGTGGTGATAGACGCGGGCTGTTACTACGAGCCGGAGAAACGCGCTCTGCGCGATTACGTGACGAGCAACGGCCTGACCCTGAAGCACCTGCTCTGCACACACCTCCACTTCGACCACATCTTCGGCAACCCGTTTATGCTGAGCGAGTTCGGCTTGCGGGGCGAGGCTCACGAGGCGGACCTGCCTTGGCTGGAGCAGATGCAGCAACGCATGAGCCGCTTCGGCATCACAAAGTGTGACCCACCCGTAGCACTGAAGGGTTTCATCGACGAGGGCGACACCATCCGCTTCGGGTCGCACCAGTTCAGCATCTTCCACGTGCCAGGTCACTCACCTGGCTCACTGGCATTCTATTGTGCCGAGGAGAAGGCGCTCTTCACAGGCGACGCCCTGTTCGCCGGCAGCATTGGCCGCACCGACCTCGAAGGGGGTGGCACCGAGCGACAACTCATCGAAGGCATCCGTCAGAAGCTCCTCACCCTGCCGGACGACACCATCGTCTACCCCGGCCACGGTCCATCCACCACCATCGGACGCGAGAAGCTGCAGAACATCTACCTCATGGAGTAGAGCATCCACACCATGGCCCCCATCTGTTCGGGCGGGAGACTCTACGGGTTAACCGGCAATTACTGACCATTGTCCAGCCGTTAACCAACCGTTAACTCAGCATGGGATAAATTCATCCGCTGCAGAGAGGGTGACTTGTTCACGTACGACTACAAGACCTGCTCCCGTACGGCCATAGGAGCTGTGGACGTACGTTAACTCATCCTGTTGACGTATGTAATGAGAGTGTGTTCCCGTACGTCAGCATGGCCGATAAACGAGCATCGGTGGACCACCAGTCAACGTACGTTC
>CAYZVH010000255.1:0-3021 GCA_964481755.1 uncultured Bacteroides sp.
CGTAGGTGACGAAGCCGCGGAATTTCCAAGTTTTGAGCATATTGCCCACCCCATCGGCGCTCATGTCCATCTCCAGCCTGAGGGCCACGAGTTGCTCCTTGGTGAAGGAGTCGCCCAAGCTGTCGAGCATGTTCTTTGGACCATACTTCTGAGCCCCACGGCCCCCCGAAGCTGACGTGCCTCTGTGGAACAGGTCGCCGAAGACCTGCACCTTCGACCACATGTCGTAGTAGCAAAACCACTCCACAAAGTCGCCTATGGACTTGGTCCACTGTTGACCGTTGAGCGCCCACAGCACCACGCCCTTCTTCCACGCGGCGAAGATGCTGCGGTGCGAGAGCTCGAACAGGGTGTCGTCGTCCGCCATGTCCGCCAGCTCAGCCATCTGCTCGGCCAAATGGTCCGCCACCCGGTTGAGCGAGTGCACCACGAAGTCGCCGTGGCACCTGTCCAGCCGCGCGAGCCGCTCCTCCAACTGGGTGAGAAAGGCCTCGCTGTAGGTTCCCTGCCGGGGGATGCGGCCCACGCGCTCGCCTCGGGCCACGTAGGCGAAGGGGATGCGGCCGAAGAATCCGTTGGTCAGGTCCTTGTCGTAGAACGCCCGGGCCGCGTCGGGTGTGGAGGAGAAGGTGATGTTCACCCTCAGCACGGGGTTGCCGCTCACACCGTCGGCCGTGGCACGGAGGGCACCGGCGCGCTGGCAGTCGTAGATGTTGCGCACCATCTGGCTCACTTTCCGGTGGCTTCCGAACATGTGGTTGGCCATCTCCACCTCGGGCAGGTTCAGATACTGTGTGCGACAGCCGTCGTTCTCCAGGGCCATGGCGTTCTGCAGAAAGGCCGGGTTGGTGAGGTCAGCGGGCGGAAACCAAAAGGGTGTCTCGGGTCGCTCTGGCTTCTCCTTGTTGGCCCCCTTCGTCTTCGTCTGCCGTTGCCATTCGGTGAGTTTTTTGTACTCCAGTTCGTCGTGCTGGCGGGCGGGTCGCATGATGGCCTCTATGAGGTGCGTCAATTGTCCCTTGCCTATGCCCGATGAGCCGACGAGATGACCCATTTGGCCGCACATCTCGTAGAATTTGTTGTCGCAGTACATCGCCCTCACTTCGGTCATCCGGGCGGCAAGTGCGGGCATTGCCATGGGGACGAGGGCTGTTTTCATCTCTTTGGATACCCTTGAGAGGAGTAATGTCACAATCTCTGTACCCCTTGAGGGGCGAGGCATCGCCGGAGCGGTGCTTTTGAAAATGTCGTATCTCATTGCTTTTTAGAGAGTTAAGTTGATAATGAGTTATTCTGATTAGGGGAGTCGGTTACAGTTACAGTGGTTACAGTTGTTTTAAAAGATGGTTTTCAACTTCTATCTATCCCTTATATATATTATATATATTATTGATTATTAGATAGTTATATAGTAATAGAGAATAGAAATCCAAAGTGAATATGACTTTAAATTAGAACTGTAACCACTGTAACTGTAACCTTCCGCCCTTGTCGTCAGCAGTCGCTTCCTCCTACAAAGCCCTGTGCGTCAGAGCGTTTGCTTCGGTCGGCGGAGCGCAGACAATGTCCCTTGCGGGGTGTACAGTGATTTCCGCTGTCACCAAGGCCGTTCGCGTCCTTTCCGAAGAGGATGAGGGTCCCCATAGGGTTGTTCACCTTGAGGTAGTATCCGCAGTCGGCCTCGTCCGGCTCCCGATGGTCCGTCGGCAGCGCCTGGCCGCCCCGTCTGGGGCACTCGCCGCAAGGCAACGCCTCGCCGGTCGCCGCACGCTCCTTCGTGCACTTGGGCCGTTGCGCCGTCTCCGTGGAGGACTTTTCCTCTACAAAACCTTCGTCCCCGGTTGCCGGGCCGAAGTAGATGGCGTCCTTGGGCTGCCGCGGCGTACGCGTGGAGGTCTTTTCCTCTACGGAGCCTTCGTCCTCCCCGGCTGCCGGGCCGAAGTAGATGGCGCGTCGCTTGGGGGCCTTCGCGGCCGGGGCGTCATTGCCCACAGTCTGGCCGCAGGGCACGGGGGGCAGCACCTCGCCGCCGGTCATCATCCCGCGGCGGGCGGAGGCTTGGCTGTCGGGGTGGCCGGGCTGGCCGGCGAAGTGGCCGTCGGCCACGTCCTGCCCGCCGGCTAGGTAACCGTCGAGCGCCTCCACGGCGGTGAGGCATTCGGCTCCCAGGTGTGCGGGGATGTCCACGGGCTCAGTCATGGCGAACCTCAGCGTGAGCTGCACCTCGTCGTGCAGGGTGCGGCTCAGTCGTCCGTGGGGCAGCTTCAGGATGAGGCGCGAGCGGGCCCTGAGGCGTGGCTCGGGGGCGAACTGGAAGGTGCCGTCGGTCAGCCGCTGGCCCACGCCGTGGGTGAGGCATCCGTCCATGCGTCCGAAGGCCACGTCGGAGGGGTCGAAGAGGAAGGTGCCGGTCAGATGGTCGTAGGTGGCGATGCCGGTCAGCTGGCTGAGGTCGGCGGCGGGGTTGGCGCTCGGTCCAGCGGGGTTGCCGGTCGGTCCAGCGGCGGCGGTCAGTCCCTCGGCGGCGGCTGGCTGGCGCCCTCCGGGCTCCTCATCAGCGGCGCGGCGGCGGTCCTCGGGTTCATTACTCTGCTTCCGGTCGATGGAAGCGTTCACTGTTCTCTGGGCGCTATGGTCAGCGCCGTGGTTTTTCGTTGAGTTCTTGTTCATTTTTTTAATCAGCGATTAGTGGGATAGAGGATTTTTGGAATTGTTGCGCGCTTTACCATGGAAAATCCTTCCATCGGTCCCCTAATCCCGATTAAACGTCAGCGGGCCGGTGAAGACCCGCAAGGTCTGTTTTTCGTTTCTCCGAGAAAGACTGTTTTTCGACTTTTCGACTCTTAGACTTCCGGTCCGCCGGCTTTTTCGAAAATCTCCCCGTCCCCTCTGAATGTTGAAGGTTAAAGGTCCTTCGGACGTTTTAGGTTAAGTCTTCGGATTTTTCTCGGGTCTCCCTCAGTCCGCCGGCTTTTTCGAAAATCTCCCCGTCCCCTCTTTAGCTTTAAAGAGGGGTCCAAC
>CAYZVH010000256.1:0-2991 GCA_964481755.1 uncultured Bacteroides sp.
CGATACTGCAAATCGCCATCTCGTTCCTCACCGCCATCGCCACCACACTGGGAATAACCAGCTGCATGGGATGACCACCGCTTGAGACGAAGCCGGCGAGCGAAACCGCCGAAAAGACGAAATCCCTTGGACAACCTATGCTGCCCAAGGGATTCCCCTTATCATACAGACGCTAAGCCCGAACGCCCATTAGTTGGCGTAGCCCGGATTTTGGTCCAGGTTCGGGTTGGCGTTGATCTGCTTCTGCGGAATGGGGTAGATGCCACGCCAAGCCTCCGTGTTGCCGTCGGCATAGAAGGTCTTCTCCGTGAAGTAGGAGCCGAAGCGGATCATGTCCTTGCGGCGCTGGTTCTCCCAGATGAACTCGCGGGCGCGCTCCAGCTCGAGGTTCTTCAGGCTGAGCTCTATGGGGGCGCAGTTGCTGCGGCTGCGCACCTGGTTCATCAGCGACTTGGCCACGTCCAGCTGCTTGTTTTGGCGGAACAGGGCCTCGGCCTTCATCAGCAGGATGTTGGAGTAGCGCTCGGCCACGTAGTCGTTGTCGGCGTTGGAGCCGGAGAAGGTGGCGCCGATGGGCGAATACTTCAGCACACGGTAGCCCTCCCAGTTCTCGGCGGCGGTCTTCGACTTCAAGGTGGTCAGCACCAGCTGCTCGCCCTTCTTGTCGGGGTTCTCTATGGGGGTGCCGTCCAGGTAGAACTGTGGGCCGTACTCCAGATAGTTGAGGCGCTCGTCGGCGGGGTCGTCATACCAAGCCAGGGCCTCGTCGGAGAAGCAGTAGCCGCAGGCGGGAGCGAAGGGCAGGCCGTACTTCTGCTGGTCCACGGCGTGCTGTGCGTAGAGGATGAACTGGTTGGCGTCCACGTTCTTAGTGGGGTCTACGGAGAAGGCGATGATCACCTCCTTGGTCTTGCCCTCGTTGGTGGAGAGGAAGCAGTCGCCCACCTTGGCCTCCAGGTCGAAGGCTCCGCTGTCGATCACCTTCTGGCACATGGCCTCGCAGTCGGCCCAGCGGGCTGTTCCGGTGTAGACCTCGGCGTTGAGGTAGAGGGATGCCAGCAGGGTGTAGGCGGCCTCCTTCGTCAGGCGCGGATAGTAGCTGGAGCTGACGTCCTTGGCCGACGGCAGGTCCTGGGCGGCAGCCAGCAGCTCGCTCTCGATGAAGGCGAACACCTCGGCCCGCGGTGTGGTGGTAGGCATGTTGTTGGCATCCGGACGCGGGTCGGTGAAGAGGGGCACGTTGCCGAAGTAGTCCATGGCGTAGAAGTACTCGTAGGCACGCAGGGCGCGCACCTCGGCGATGGGTCCGCTCAGCTGGTCGGCGACGGCCGACGACTGCATGGCCTGCAGCACGGCGTTGTCGGCACCGATGCCGGGGAAGATGTTGGAGTTCCAGCAGCTGTTGAGACGGTCGTTGTCGGGCGTGCATTTGTGCTCCATGATCTGGTTGACATACTCGTCGTACCAACCGCCGTTGGCGCGGCCAGGGCAGTAGAGCTCGTCGGTGCCATACTCGCCGATGCGCCAGGTGTCGCCGCCGGCGCGGTTCATGTAGGCCATGTACTCGTAGCATCCGGCAAGTGAGGAGAGGGCTTGCTCTTCGTTCTCGTAGTAGTTGTCGGGAGTCAAGCGTCCGTAGAGCTCCTCGTCGAGGTCGGTGCAACTTGCGGCCATGACGCCTCCCAACAGCAGGAGGGTCGCTTTTGTCATTATCTTAGTCACTTTCATAGTTCTTCTTTTTTGAGATTTATACATTGGTTAGAAGTTCACGTTTACGCCGAAGATGAACGTGCGTGTGCGCGGATAGCTCAGGTAGTCGACACCCAGGATGGAGTTGCCCGAGCCGGATGTGTCGGTGTTCACCTCGGGGTCGAGGCCGCTGTATCCGGTGATGCAGAACAGGTTCTGGGCGGTGAAGTAGGCGCGCGCGCTGGTGATCTTCAGCACGGGAACCTTGAAGTCGTAGCCCACGGTCATGTTGTCCAAGCGGAAGAACGAGCCGTCCTCGATGAACTGTGAGGAGTAGGTCTTGGCCTGGTTGGTGGAGATGCCCGAGGTGATGGCAGCCTTCATGACGTTACGTCCTGGCAGGCCGTTGGGGTACATGAAGTTGTTGGCGGTGTTGTTGTAGACATCGTTGCCTTGGCTGCCGCGGAAGTTGAGCGAGAGGCTCCACTGTTTGTAGCGCAGGGTGGTGGCCAGGCCGTAGGTGAAGTCCGGCTGGGCGCAGCCGATGATCTGCGACTTGCCGTCGTTGGCGTACTGCTCCATGCCGTTGGCGTCCAGGCCGATGAACTTCTTGCCGTAGAAGGTGCCAAGGGGCTGACCTACCATGATGAGCTGGGAGTATTGTCCTGAGAGGCCTTGTCCGTTACAGGGTGCCCACAGCACGTCCTCGCCGGACCATTTGCTGTTGGAGAGGCTGGTGAGCTCGTTCTTGTTGGTGGCTATGTTGAGTGTGGCGTCCCATGTGAAGTCCTTCGTGCGGATGATGTCGGCGCCCAGTTCCAGCTCCAGTCCGGTGTTGGTGACGGTGCCCACGTTGGCCAGCTGGGTGGTGATGAGCGAGGGCGAGGGCACGGCTACCTTCAGCAGCAGGTCCGTGGTCTTCTTGTAGTACCAGTCGATGCTACCATGGATGCGGTTGTCGAGGAATCCGAAGTCGAGGCCCAGGTCGGTCTGTGTGGTCTCCTCCCACTTCAGGTCGGGGTTGGCATACTGCTGCGGCAGCACCACGGTCTTCTTGTCGCCGCCGAAGACGTAGCCCCACGAGTAGGCTCCGAGGGTGGAGATGGCGTTGTAGTTACCTATCTCCTGGTTACCCGTGATACCCCAGCTGGCGCGCAGCTTCAGGTTGGAGACGGGATCGAAGTGGAAGAAGGGCTCCTCGGTGATGCGCCACGATGCGGCGAAGGAGGGGAACACGCCCCACTTGTTGTCCGAGCCGAAGCGGCTGGAACCGTCGCGGCGTACGGTGGCGGTGAAGAGGTA
>CAYZVH010000257.1:0-978 GCA_964481755.1 uncultured Bacteroides sp.
AGTTTCTTCTCCGCAAGGCTTCTTGCCCGCAGAACTTTTTCTCCGCAAAGTTTCTTATCCGAGTGAAACGAGTAAAGGAGCTGGAAGTCGTCAATCCATGTGGAAGACTTCACGCAGGGGGACGGTCACGGGGGAGTTGTCGGGGTTCACCTCCATGATGTCCGCCATCATGTCCCACCAACGTTGGGTGATGGGGTCCACCTCATCGGTGTCCTGGCTGGTGGTGTCGCCGTCGCACTTCTGCACACCGAACAGGATGTTGGTGTCCTTGTCCCAGTAAATGGAATAATCACTCACGCCCGAGTCTTTGATCATCTTCTTCAACTCTGGCCAGATGGCCGCGTGTCTCTTTGCATACTCTTCTTCGCACCCCGGTTTGAGGTACATTTTAAATGCGAATCTTTTCATGGTACATTACGTTTTTCATTTTCCCCTACCCCTGGCGGGAACCATCCTTCATTTGGTTGTCTCAGATAAACGGCCCGCGGGAAGGGTTTCATTTCATAGATGCACAAATGTAGAGGTTTCCCTCGAAAGGGCGAAACTTTTCGCACAAAAACTTTCGGGAGGAGACGATTTTCTCCTCACCTCGCTCATCGGCGTTCGCCTTCGAGCCTCAGCCGTCGGCTTCGCTTAAAAGAATCTCCAAGCCGCCAACATTCGTCCGATAGTATCCACCTTCTTCGTTCCAAGAATCTCCAAGCCGCCAGCAATCGTTTCTAGTTTCTTCAATCCGCCAACGTTCTTCCGAGAGCCACCGCGAAGAGCCTCTAGCACTCTCCCTTGAGCACCGGCAGCGACCAATGGTACTTCGCGGCCAGGATGCGCACCCCGAAGACACTGACGCCGCAGAGGGTCTGCGTAAGCACCAGGTCGAGACAGAGCCATTGGCAGAGGCCGTAGACGAGGCCGCCGAACACGCAGGCCAGGGCGTAGATCTCCTTGCGGAAGATGAGGGGAATCTCGTTGATGAAAATG
>CAYZVH010000257.1:988-2986 GCA_964481755.1 uncultured Bacteroides sp.
CGCCGGCGGCGCCGGTGATGGTGCCCATGATGATGGCCACCCACAGAGGGAAGCCCAGGTTGAGCGTCTTCTCCATGCCCACGACGGTGAAGAGGGCCAGGCCGATGGCGTCGAAGATGAAGAAGGTGTTGTTCTGACGGATGACGCGCTTGCCCAGCACGATCACCCACACCAGCGCCAGGGCGGAGCAGATGAGGTAGATGGGGTCGGTCATCCAGAAGGGAACCACGTCGAGCATAATGTCGCGTATGGTTCCGCCGCCGATGGCCGTGGCAAGGCCCACCACGTAGGCGCCAAACCAGTCGAACCGCTTGGCGGAGGCCAGACGAATGCCGCTGATGGCGAAGGCAAAGGTTCCCAGGAACTCCAGTATGAAGCCGAAGGAGGGTATGGTTATCGGAAAGTCCATCTTGTTCTGTGTCTCTCTGAGTTTGAAAAGTTACGTTGTTTACAGTTACTGTGCTACGTTGTTTATAGTGTTCCCCTGCAGGTAGCTGCGGAGGTTGTCCACGGCGATGTTCATCAGCCGCACGCGGGCCTCGCGGGTGGCCCAGGCGATGTGTGGGGTGACGAAGCAGTTGGCGGCGTGGAGCAAGGGGTTGTCGGCCTTGGGAGGCTCGCACGAGAGCACGTCCACGGCGGCGGCGCGCAGCTGTCCACGGTTGAGCGCGTCGGCCAGGTCCTGCTCGTTCACAAGGTCGCCACGGCCGGTGTTGATAAGTATGGCCGTGGGCTTCATCAGCGCCAGGCGGCGGGCGTTCACCAGGTAGCGGGTGTCGGCGGTCAAGGGGCAGTGCAGTGTCACCACGTCGGCGGTGGCGAACAGCTCGTCCATCTCCACGCGGCGGATGCCCTCGGGCAGTTGACTCTGGGGCTTGGAGGTGAAGGCTACCACCCGCATGCCGAAGGCTTGGGCGATGCGTGCCGTGGCCTGTCCGATGTGGCCCAGGCCCACGATGCCCATCACCTTGCCGTCCAGCTCGATGAGGTCGGTGTCCACGTAGTTGAAGTCCACGCTGCGGGCCCACTTGCCCTCGCGATTGCGGTCGGCGTAGTACTCCACGCGCTGGGTGATGGTGAGCAGCTGGGCAAACACCATCTGCGCCACGGAGGCGGTGCTGTAGGCGGGGATGTTGGTCACCACGATGCCCAGTTCGCGGGCCACACGCACGTCCACCACATTGTAGCCCGTGGCAAGCACTCCGATGTACCTCAGCCGGGGCAGGGCACGCAGCTCGCGCTCCGTGAGCACGGTCTTGTTGGTGATTACTATCTGCGCGTCGGCAGCGTTGCGCAGCACGTCCTCGGGGGCGGTGCGCTGGTAGATGGTGCACTCGCCCAGGGCACGGAAGCCGTCCCACGAGAGGTCGCCACGGTTGAGCACGTAGCCGTCGAGCACCTTAATCGTTATCTTTTCGTCGTTCTGTCTATTCATAGCGTTCTTTCCATAATTGTTTCATGCGTTCTTTCAGTTTGTTCTCCGCCGCGTTGTCCTGGGGTTGCCAAAATCGGCAGTGCTCGGCGCCGTCGGGCAGGAACTGTTGCTCCACGAAGTGCCCCTCGTAGTCGTGGGCGTACTTGTAGTCCTTGCCGTAACCGAGCTCCTTCATCAGTTTGGTGGGGGCGTTGCGCAGGTGCAAGGGCACGGGCAGGTTGCCCGAGCGTCGCACCTCGTCGAGCGCCGCGCCGATGCCCATGTAGGCGGAGTTGCTCTTGGGGCTTGTGGCCAGGTAGACGGTGACCTCGGCCAGGGGGATGCGTCCCTCGGGCCACCCTATCTTGCTGACGGCGTCGAAGGCGGTGTTGGCCAGCAGCAGTGCGTTGGGGTTCGCCAGGCCGATGTCCTCGGCGGCGGAGATGAGCAGGCGGCGGGCGATGAACTTGGGGTCCTCGCCGCCCTCAATCATGCGGGCGAGCCAGTAGAGGGCTCCGTCGGGGTCGCTGCCGCGGATGGACTTGATGAAGGCGGAGATGATGTCGTAGTGCATCTCGCCGTCC
>CAYZVH010000258.1:0-2963 GCA_964481755.1 uncultured Bacteroides sp.
ATTGGTTGACACGTGACGCACAACCATCCGGTATGGAATGTTTGTGCGGAAAGGTACCATTGTTGCACCCGAAAGGAATAGTAGATAACAACAACTCCCCTTGTTCGTTCGGTAAACGAGCAAGGGGAGTTGTTCCCTTCGGGCTATGTGTGACGGGGCGTTACATGCTGGCGATAATCTCCTTCAACTCGGACGAGGAGATGCCTTCCGTGCGGGGGAGCAGCACCACCTGCTTGCCGTTGGCCCGGCAATAGTCGAAGGCGGCCTGGAAACCGGCGTGGGTCTGGTCGGGACCGGCTACGAAGACGTCGAAGTCCACCTCCTTCACGATGTCCTTCACGTTGCGGTAGACTACCACATCGTCCACGTACCTGATGGCGCGCACCATGTAGCAACGCTGCTCGGTGTCGTACACCAGTTTGGCTTCGGGCTTGAACCGGAGCACGTCCTCGGAGTCCTGCACCGCCACTATCAAGTAGTCACCCAACGACCTGGCCTTGCGGAAGAGCTCCACATGGCCTACGTGCAACAGGTCGTACACACCAACTGTTAATATCTTCTTCATACGCTGTTTTGTGCGGATTAAATGAGTTTAGTGTTTATGCTCTGACAAGAACTTGCGCTCGTCGAACTCTCGGTAGGGGAGCGTCAGGTCCATGAAATAGAAGTTATGCTGATGGATTTTGTCGGGTGGAGGCGGTGTCATGTAGTCGCCGAAGAGCTGGGTAAGGTAGGCGTCGTTGTCCTTCATCCCCCACAGACTGCGGCCCTCGAACTGTATGGGAGTGGGGTCGCCCAGCACGGTCTGCCGGTCCACCATGCTCTTGAGCCCGTCGTTGTGGTTCACGGCCGCCAAGCGTTGGCGGTTGAAGTCGTACTTCATCATGTGGCGCTTGATCTTCTTTTGCAGTCCCGGCAGAGTGTAGAGCTTCCGGGCGAGCAGCGGTATCCAGCTCGACGTGCCGTGTCCGTGCCGGTAGGGGTCGCGGAACAGGAAGTAGAGCGCTTTGCGCAGGTAGTTGTACTTCGCCTGGTAGAGGCGCTGCGTCAGCTTGCACGCGGGTGCTCCGTCGATGGGGAACACGTCCACGTAGACGCCTCCGAGATAGTAGAGATGGGGCCGCTCAATCAGTGTGGTGCTGGCGTCCTGTATCTTGCCGAAGTGGAGCGGGTACTTGTCGTCGTTCTCGAAACAGACGAACTCGTACGGCTCGGGCAGCCACTCCTTGCTGTGGGCGATGAGGGCCTCGTAGTCCTCGCGGGGCATGCCGATGTCCATGTCGTCGTCCCAGGGAATGAAGCCCCCGTGGCGGACGGCACCGAGCAGCGATCCGTCAATCATGTAGTAGCGCAGTCCGTGCTTCTCGCACATGTCGTGAATCACCTGCAGGATTTCGAGCAGCCGAAGCTGAAGTTCTCTTATGTCGTAGTTTGCCATCTCTTTGCTATGTTAATGCTTTAATGTAATCTTGTAAATGTCCATCAGCCTCTGGGCCAATGTGGTGGGTCGGAAGGTCTCCATCGCGTACGCGCGCCCCTCTGCTATCATTCTGCTTCGTAGGGCGGAGTCGGTGAGCGCCCTTGCCATGCCGTCGGCGATGGCCTGGGCGTCGCTCGGATCCACTTGGATGGATGCCGGTCCGCCGGCTTCGGGGAGGCTGCTGACGTTGCTCGTCACCACCGGGCAGCCACAGAGCTCGGCTTCCACCACGGGCAGTCCGAACCCTTCGTAGAAGGAGGGGTAGACGAATAGTGCCGCGCCCGCATAGAGCCGCTTCAGTTCGCTGTTGTCGGTCACCCGCTTCCAGATGAACAGCCGCTCCAGATGGTGGTCGGCGATGTACTGCTGCACCTGTCGCTTATAGCCGCGTCCGTTGCCGACAATCACCAGCGGCATCCGCAGGTCGTGGGGCAGCAGCTCCATGGCCTTGACGATGCCCAGCAGATTCTTCCGCGAGTTGACGGAACCCACGTAGAGCATGTAGGGGCTCTCCGCAGCTAGGGTGTCGGCCGGACTATTGTTCTCGTCGGTGTAGAAGATGGGGTTCGCCGGTTGATAGAGTACACTGACCTTCTCCTCGGGGACGTCGTAGAACCGCATGACGTCCCGCTTCGTGCACTCGCTGATGGCGATGATGCGGTCGGCGTGACGGCAGGCATAGCGCCACTTCTGGTCATAGATGAAGCGGTCCAGCGGGTGATACATGTCGGTGAAAGTCTTGAACGCCACATCGTGAACGGTCACCACCGAGGCGATGCCCGACCGGGAGAGGCCGACGGGAATCTCGTTGCTCAGTCCGTGGAACAGCTCGACGCGGTCGCGCCTCAAGCAGCGTACCAGATCGAACGTGCGCCAAAGGCCGCCCTTCAGCAGCTCGCTGGGGGTGATGGTTTGGCAGTGTGGCTTGTGGAGATAAGGTTGGGTGACGGGGTTGTTCGGTATCTTGGGGGTATAGAGGCGGTAATCCTCTTCCGGAAACGACTCCGTCAGAATGTCTATCGTCGTACGGCTGTGATTTCCAAGGCCAGTGAAGTTGTTGTATAGTCTTTTGGCATCGAACCCTATCCTCATAGTATGATATCGAACTGTTTTACACCCTGTTACACTCTGTCAGGCACGTGCGCGCCTACAGAATCGGAAAGCAAAAGTAGTGGATTAAAATGAATTATGCAAAAAAGAGTGCAGAATGTTAGCCATAATACATACAGAGTTTTGAAGCGATGGTTGCATCTTTCGTAAAATATTCCGTAACTTAGCGGCGTGAAACCATAAAGGAGCAAGACGATGACAACGATAGTGAACTTTTATCCCGTGGGAATACAGAACTTCAAGGAAATCCGTGAAGGCGAATACCTGTACATAGATAAGACAAAATTCATTGTGGACTTCCGGAAGAAGAAAATGAAATACGTCTTCCTGAGCCGCCCAAGGCGGTTCGGCAAGTCGCTGTTCGCCTCCACCC
>CAYZVH010000259.1:0-2877 GCA_964481755.1 uncultured Bacteroides sp.
ACGGCACATCGGATGACTGACGGTGAGAACAGACCGGGAGGTGGAGTGAGCCCCTCCCCCCCCCATTACTGCGGGATGATGAAGTTTATCGCCTCGTGGGCCACGGTGACCTCTATGGGGTAGTGCTTGGGCAGGATGCGGCCGTCGAGGCAGACCTGGGCGTTGCGGGCGCGCAGGATGAGCACCCGCTTCGTGCGGTAGGGCTTCAGCATCTTGTAGTTGAGGATGCGGCCGCGCAAGAGCATCCACAGGCCGGAGAGCAGTTGCATCAGCTCGGGGCGGTAGATGACGGAGACGTCGAGCCAACCGTTGTAGGGCACGCCGTTGGGGGTGAGGCCGAAGCCACGGGCATTGCCGATGCAGACGGTCATGATGCGGCCGCGGATGTGCTCGTCGTTGATGCGCAGATGCATGCGGTAGAGCTTGCGCTCGAACAGCAGCAGGAACATGGAGGCGTAGAACGACAGGGTGCGGGTGCCCCAGAAGCGGAACGTGCCGTCGGAGATGTGCACCACCCTACTGCCCAGGCCTATGTGCACGGCGTTGAGGAAGTAGCGGGTGACGTGCTTCTCGCCGTCGAAGAAGTTGCACACGCCCACGTCCACCATGCGCGTGCGGTGGTGGATGATGTTGTCGATGGCGCGCTTGTAGTCGTCGAACGAGATGCCCCAGTAAGAGGCGTAGTTGTTGCCGATGCCGTTGGGGATGATGCCCAGCGAGATGGTGCGTTTGTCGGGCACGGAGGAGTGCATGATGCCGTTGATGGCGTCGTTGAGGGCTCCGTCACCGCCCACGATGACAATGGTGCGGTAGCCGTTGTTGGCCAGCATGCACGAGAGGCGCTCCACGCTCTTGAAGCTCTCGGACTGGAGGTAGTCGAACGCCACGTGGCGCTCCTCGAGGTACTCGCGGATCTTGTGCCAGCGTTTCTGCACCTTGCGGGTTCCGGCCTTCGGATTGTATATGATTCCCCAACGATTTTCTTCTATTGCCATAGTCTCACATGTTTTTAGTTTACAACATACATTATCTTATTCTCCTTTTTCCAACAAACCGAGCACGAAGTCGATTTTCCGCTCCATGGGCAGGCCGACGTCCATCCAGTGGATCAGCGTTCCCCGGCGTTCCATGCCGCGGAACCAGGTCATCTGCCGTTTGGCGAACTGATGGATGGCCACTTCCAGGCCACGGAACATCTCGTCGTAGGTGGTTTGTCCGGTCAAATATAGTGTCAGATATTTATATTCCAGTCCGTAATAGATAAGGTCTTCGGCCGGGATGCCACGGTCGAGCAGTCCCTGCACCTCGGCGAGCATGCCTTCGTCGAGCCGTTGACGGAGGCGGCGGCTTATCTTCTCGCGGCGCAGCTCACGGTCGATGTCCACGCCTATGACCAGGCTGCGGAACTGTGGGAACTCGCGCTCGCTGACGGGCACCCGGGCGTAGTACTCCTCTATCTCGATGGCGCGGATGGCACGTTTGGCGGAGTCCACGTCGGTGGTGTTGTGTAGCTTCTTGTAGGTGGCGAGGATGCTGGTCAACTCGTCGAGCGACTTGTCGGCCAGCTGCCGTCGCAGCTCGGGATTCTCGGGCACAGGCAGCAGTCGGTAGCCACGGAGCACGGACTCGATGTAGAGTCCCGTTCCACCGCAGAGGATAGGCAGCTTCTGCCGCGAGCGGATGTCGTCGTAGGCGCGGAGGAAGTCCCGCTGATACTCGAAGACGTTGTACTTGTAGCCCGCGTCGACGATGTCGATGAGGTGGTAGGGTATGTGGCGGCCGTCGATGTCGTAGTCCGCCAGGTCCTTGCCGGTGCCGAGGTCCATGCCGCGGTACACCTGTCGGCTGTCGCCGCTGATGATTTCCGCGTCGAGTCGCAGGGCCAAAGCCGCCGCGAAGGAGGTCTTGCCCGAGGCTGTGGGGCCTAATATCGTTATGAAGTCGTAGTTCATCTCATCCGAAGGGTTACAATTGAGCATACAAAGAAAGGAATAATTTGTGAAAGAAGAGGCTTTCCGAAAGAATTTATGGTAAAATTATTGCGGGACAGCGTCCAGCGAGGGGGTACGGATGACGAAATAGAGACAAAAGCCGGGGCGGAGCAAGAGATAAATCGGACAGAAAAGGACGGAAGGAGTACGAAATAGAGACAAAAGACTGGGCAGAGCATGAGCCAAATCGGGCGGAAAGGCGGAAAAGGCGGAACGGGACCGAGGTCCCCTCTCCTCCCTAGGAAGCGGAAAAGGCCGCCAACCGGGGTTGACAGCCTTTCCTTTATCTAACAAATAATTTGGATTATCCGTTAACTTTGGCCATGTGAGCAATCAGGTCGAGCACTTTGTTAGAGTAGCCGATCTCGTTGTCGTACCAAGAAACTACCTTCACGAATGTGTCTGTCAAAGCGATACCAGCCTTAGCGTCGAAGATAGAAGTCAGTGTGCAGCCCAGGAAGTCAGAAGAAACCACAGCGTCCTCTGTGTAACCAAGGATACCCTTCAACTCGCCCTCAGAAGCTTTCTTCATAGCTGCGCAGATCTCGTCGTACTTAGCCGGTTTAGCCAAGTTCACTGTGAGGTCAACTACAGAAACGTCCAGAGTCGGAACACGCATAGACATACCTGTCAGTTTGCCGTTCAGAGCGGGGATCACTTTACCTACAGCCTTAGCAGCACCTGTAGAAGACGGGATGATGTTGCCAGAAGCGGCGCGGCCACCTCTCCAATCCTTCATAGAAGGACCGTCAACTGTCTTCTGAGTAGCTGTTGTAGAGTGAACTGTTGTCATCAAACCATCGGTGATACCGAAGTTGTCGTTCAACACCTTAGCGATAGGAGCCAAGCAGTTTGTAGTACAAGAAGCGTTAGAAACGAACTGAGT
>CAYZVH010000260.1:0-2854 GCA_964481755.1 uncultured Bacteroides sp.
CTCGGCCCGAAATCGGTGTACTTGTTCTCCACATGGTACGCCTCTTCCCATTCCGTGAACTGTCCGCCAAGCACTCCTTCCAGCGCGTTCACGTCGGTAAACTTGCCCGCGCCGAAGTCCACACGCAGCACGGGATACGTCTTCCATTCCTTCTCCAGGGCCTCCATCTTCAGCCCCTTGAAGAGCTCCTTCTTGCCGAGGAAGTAAGCCTCCAGGGTGGAGATGAGCAGGCTCTTGCCGAACCTGCGAGGGCGACTGAGGACGTAGACTGTTCCCTCTGTTGCCAAGGAATACACCATGTCGGTCTTGTCCACGTAGACGAAGCCGTCCTCGATGATTTGCTCGAATGTCTGTATTCCGATAGGATATTTCATACGCTGCCGTGTGTTTCTTGTTCACGATGCGAAGTTACGGCTTTATGCCCGAGAATGCAAAAAATCTGACGGACAATTTTCTAGGGGAGGATGGACGGCTAATGCTCTCCGGCTATGGCTTTGCCCCCGCAGGCCCTACAGGCTCGGGCTCCGGAATCATCCGCCTTACGGGCGGTTCATTGCACTTGTTCTCCGGTCATGCCTCCCGGCAGGCCCTACAGGCTTGGCTCCGGAATCATCCGCCTTACGGGCGGCTCATTGCACTTGTTCTCCGGTCTTACCTCCCCGCAGGCCCATGGCTCGGCTCCGGAATCATCCGCCTTGCGGGCGGCTCATTGCACTTCGTCCATGCGGAGGAGCTTCCATCCGTCGAACTGCATGATGATCTTGTGCAAGTGGGTGCCTTGGCGCAGGGCTTCCACACGCGGGGCCGCGGCGTAGCGACGAATCTGGGCCTCGGCGTCCTGCCACTGCCGGTTTATCTTGTCGGCGTACTCCTCGTCGGTGTCCGTCTTGGCGCGCTTGGGTGCCAGCTTCAGCTCGAGGATGTAGCTGTGGCTTGTCTTGTAATGCGTGAGGTCGGGCAGCAGGAAGAAGTCGCAGTAGCCATGGTTGAGTTCCAGCTCGGGGGCTACGTAGTAATAGTTGTTGAGGCCGAGGTAGGCCATGAAGAAGCCCTGTATGTTGCGTTCGCCCTCTATCTGGTCGCGCACGGAGGAGAGGTTGGCGTAGGAGTCGGCCATGAACTGCAGTCCCTCGCGCCAATGGCCGTCGTAGGCCATGTCGTAGAAATAGTCCGTCAGACGGTTCGTGTCGAGTCTTGCCTTCTCCTTGTACTGCTCCAACAGGTAGCCGTAGTATTGCTTGCGGACGTTGTTGTTGGGGATGCCGAGGATGAGTTTGTCGCCGCGCGTGCCCTTCAGCGTGAGCATGCCGTAGTAGAACAGTAGGCTCGGGAAAATTTCCGGGTTGGTGATCTCGTGCGCGGGGAATGTCTCCTCGAGCTTGGCCACTATCTGTCCTGTCTCGGCGATGGTGCGGATGATACCCTTGCGGTCGCCGTCGAGCTGGTCGAGCTGTATGAGCTTGCGCATCTTGCCGTAGTCGGTGCGTGTGTTGGGGTCTATCATCTCTCTGGGCGGTTGGCCGCTGCTCATGTAGTTGCGCAGGAAATAGAGTACCATGTCGCAGTTGAACACGCGGCTCTGCGTCTCCAGGGCGTCTTCCGAGAAGCAGTAGTTGTCGTACCACGGCTTCATCAGTTCGATGATGGCCTCCACATCGGCGTCGGACCGGATGCCGCCTGCCTCTTTATAGTAGGTGAACATCTGGCGCACGTCCTCGGTGGAGAAGCCTAGCATTTGGTTGAAGGCCTCCTTGGTGGAGATGTGCCACCCGATGTTGTAGCCGCTGGTCACGTCGTCGAGCGTCACGGGGCTGACGCCTGTCATGAAGATGCGCTCGAAGTTGCCCTTGAACTTCTTGAAGATGTCGCGGTAGAAGCCTTCGGCGTGGGTCATCTTCCAGTATACCTCCTCGCCCAGTTCGTTGAGGACGGTGTTGGTGAAGTTGTCGTATTCGTCGATGATGAGGTAGAGGAGGTATGATTTTTCCCTTGCGGCCTTGAAGATGATTGCAAGTTTACCCGTGGCGTCTTTAGTTTCCTCCACTTGCCGTACGGTTTTCTCATCATAATAGTCACTATAAATTTCCACGAAGCCGTCCAGCTCCACACCGAGGTAGAAGTTGAATTTCTCTTCCAGGCGGTCGATATTGCCGCCCACCTGCGAGAAGTCGAGGTGGAGCACCTGGAAAGTGTTGTGCAGCGGCGTGGGGTGCTCACCTATCCACAGGCCGGCGAAGAGTTGGTCGAACCTGTCGCTGAAGCGGAGGTCGTAGTAGGCGTGGAGCATGCTGAGGAATATGCTCTTGCCGAAGCGTCGGGGGCGGATGAAGAAGAGGTTGTGCGCTTCGTCCTCCAGCGTGGGGAGGTACATGGTCTTGTCCACATAGTAGAGGTCCTCGCGCCGGACCAAAAGGAAGTCCGACACGCCGTAGGGCACTTGTCTAATTTTCATCCGTTGCTGTTCCATCGCTAGAGGTATTTAAGAGTTTCTTCCGCCGCAAAGTTGCGCAATGTTTCTCAATTATGCAAGCATAAGGGGGGAAAAAGGAGCTGGCGTGTGCCGCGGCTTGGCTTCACTCGGCGACTTTCCAATCCTCGATGGTGCCTGTCTCGGACGAGAAGCTGCAACCTATCTTATATAGTGTACGCTTGTCGGCGGCGTAGGGCAGGGCGTAGCCTCGGTCCTCTATCTGGCGCAGGGCCTCGTCGGCGGTGCCGTTGAGCTTGAACTCGAAGATGTAGACGAACTTGTCCGTCTCCACGATGCAGTCGGCACGGCCTTGGCTCAGTTGCTTCTCGGTGTAGACCATGTAGGTGCTCAGCAGACGCAGTATGAGGTAGAAGGTGTAGTGGA
>CAYZVH010000261.1:0-2826 GCA_964481755.1 uncultured Bacteroides sp.
TCACGTACTTCGTGAGATTCCGGTCGTGTTGCTTGTCGTATTTATTGAAATTGAAACCCATATTCCGATGTTATTGTCGTGGTTTGAATTGTTCACACTGAGGGTCAGACAGGAAGACGCAGTATTTCCCCGCCTTCTTCTTGAATGGGCAGCGGCAGAGGATGAGATGTCCGTCCAGGGCCCGACTATGCCGTGTTCTTGGCTATTGGGTCAAACTCCGAAATATATGCATGAGCGTTGCGTTAACATACAATAATGTAGGAAGTGCAAATGAATGGTTGTCAGCAATGGTTACTTGGAGGTAACTTAGTCACTGTAGTGTGTCATCTTGTACGGCACTCTGATCTGTAGTACATTTGCAGCGTGAAACTCAAAAAAAACTCCATTATGAACGAGACGAAATTACAAAAGACAGGCAAGGGCTACAGCGTAGCCACGGTGGGCAACATCAACGGTTTCGAGGGCAAGGCCTTCGTGAAAGACGTGCTCGGACTTACATCCATGGAAATAAGCTTCGGTACGCTGCCTGAGGACGGTGCCGTACCATTCTTCCATAAGCATAAACAGAATGAGGAGGTGTACATCATCCTCAGCGGCAAGGGCGTGTTCACACTCGATGGAGAAGATGTTGAAGTTGAGGCTGGTAATGTGATACGCGTTGCTCCGGACGTAAACCGCTGCAACAAGAATACAGGCAAGGAGCCTTTCACCTACATTTGTATTCAGGCAAAAGATGGGTCGCTGGAGCAAGCCGTGGCCGACGATGCCATTATCGAACAGTAATTTTCTGTCGTACGTAAATATATAAGGCTGACCGAGAACATAACCCGGTCTGCCTTATATATACTATTCATACCCAATATGATAAAATCCGTAGATACGAGCGATTTGCTCTTCCCCGACTGTCCTATACGCAACGTACTGTCGCGTGTGGGCGACAAATGGTCTTTGCTGGTAATGCACACACTGATGGAACACCCTGCCCCGATGCGCTTCTCTGCCATACGCAAGGCGATACCGGACATTTCACAGAAAGTGCTGACCACCACGCTGCGACATTTGGAAGAAGACCGTTTTGTGGAGCGTAGGGTATACGCCGAGGTCCCTCCACGTGTGGAATACCGAATATTGGAGCGTGGCAGGTCGTTCATGACTGCCTGCCAACCCATGATAGAATGGGCGGTGGAGCACCTGGCGGAGATAGTCAAGCACCGTGAGGAAGAACAGAAAGCTGCTTCGAGTACTAACGCTGAGTGAAACAATCCTCAACGAACGCACCTTGAATACGTTTCTTTTCTTTGCCAGAAACGAAGATAAAGTTCCCATGGTCAGTTAGTTCAGCAGCATCCGGGCGATATGTAATCATTCGACTTTCATAGCTGGTGGCTACTCTGAATGCTATGTGTGTAGGGAAATTCGCACTGATATATCCTGTGATTACGTTAGAGACGATACGCGCAGTCGCAATAATCAAGTGTATGCCAACACGACGCCCTATCTGTGCCAAACGGACTATCGGGTCTTCAGCCTCTTTGCGATTCGTTATCATCAATTCCCCATATTCATCTACAACGATTACCATATAGGGCATAAAGTTGTGACCCTGCTCCTCACTGAAATCGCCGTTCTTGAACTTCGCATTGTATTCCTGGATGTTCCATACGCCGGCTGTCTCCAACAGTTTGTAACGAGCATCCATCACGTCGCACAGATACTTCAGAGCTCGTGTGGCTTCAGTTTTGTCAGTTAGTATAGGGCTGCTGACATCAGGAATTTTTGCCAGGAAGCCATTTGCCGTAGAAACATACCTATCAAATTCGCATCCTTTCGGGTCGATTATGACAAGTTGCAATTCCCTCGGCAACTTCTTGCGGAGTAAAGAATTTGTCATCGCATACAGAGCTGTGGTTTTACCTTGCCCGGAAGCACCGCCTATTAATATATGCCCAAGCTCTACCAAATCTTTCAAAACGACTTCGTCCGCCGCAACCGCTTTACCTAAAACGATAGGCAGTTCATAGGTACATTCCATAAACTCATTGGAGTTTAAGACACTTTCCAACGGAAATGATTCTTTGTTGTTCATAGCAATAAAAATGTTATTTTGTTCGCTGCAAAGTTCCGGATGGGTTGTATCAAATATAGGTGCAGGTCAAAAGAATTTCCCGTTGTGTGTTCTGTATATCTCCTTATTTGTGTTGAGGCTTGGCGCATTGCCTTCGGGGGACAAGCCGGACAAGCCCGAAATGTTGCCGCTGTGGGTACAAGCGCTCCAGATATGAGAAGGCAAGGGGATGAAATTCCCTACGATGTCAAACCATTTGTTCAACACTCTGCTTGGATGGCACCGTGTCCGGTCGAATGCATCACGTGCCACACCTCCGCAAGTGTTGTCCGAGAAGAAGAAATATCTATCCCGTTTGGGATTGGCAGCGTCACGTTCGATGTAGTCAATCGCGGGCGTCACATCATCAACTTCCATAAAGTAGGCGTCAACTCTTCCTCCTGTGTCATGAAGTCCTGTGCCACGGAGAATGCGGGGACCTATATATTCCATAAGTTCCTTGTCCGTCCTTCCGTTACGGTTGCCAAAGGACTGGCGTTTCCAGTTACCCCGTCTTCCTTTTAGAATATGACCTATTCCTTGTTTGTAGCGACCGTATTGGTATAGTGTCAGATTCCCCTTGTCATCTTCAATGATTATACCGGCATGTCCAAATGGTAATTTCTCGCCATGTTTGAATATGGCGTTGAATGGTTTCTTCAGACAGGGCAATGTAGGTACATAGCAATGAGGAATTGAGTAATAAATCACCTTGCCTTTAA
>CAYZVH010000262.1:0-2802 GCA_964481755.1 uncultured Bacteroides sp.
CTACCTTTCTGAAGAAAGCCCGCAAGTGGATGAGCTCCGAGACGCTGCTCGTCGTGTCGTTGGGTATGTGCTTCGGTATGGTGGTGCTTGCCTCGCAGGCTGGATTCTCAGCCGCCTTCGGCGCCTTCATGATGGGCTCCATCCTGGCAGAGACCGTGGAGGCCGAGACCATCGAGAAAGTGGTGGGCCCGGTGAAGGACCTCTTCGGTTCCATCTTCTTCGTCTCTGTCGGCATGATGGTGGATCCTTCCATGATAGCCCAATATTGGTTGCCCATCGTCGTCATCACGCTGGCCATCCTGTTAGGTCAGACTATCTTCGGCTCGGGAGCCTTCCTGCTTGCCGGTCAGCCGCTGAAGATCTCCATGCAGTGCGGTTTCAGCTTGACGCAGATTGGTGAGTTCGCCTTCATCATCGCCTCGTTGGGTGTCAGTCTGGGTGTCACCAGCAGCTTCCTCTATCCGATAGTGGTTGCCGTGTCGGTCATCACCACCTTCCTCACTCCCTACATGATTCGGTTGGCGGTGCCGGCCTACGATGTGTTGCAGAAGCATCTGCCCAGTCAGTTGCTCGGATTCATCGACCGCTATTCGGCTCGCTCGCATACCTCTGTCAACCAAGAGAGCAACTGGCGCAAGCTGCTGTTGGCCATCGTGCGCATCGTGGTGGTCTACACCATACTGACCATTGCCGTCATTGCCATCTGCTTCAACTTCATCGACCCGCTCATACAACAGTTCCTTCCGCAAGGGTGGGAGCGTTGGATTGGAGTGACCGTCACCATCCTGGCCATGTCGCCTTTCCTGCGTGCGGTGATGATGAAGAAGAACCACTCCGTGGAGTTCACTACCCTGTGGCAGGACAACCGCTTCAACCGTGCCTCGCTCGTCTCCACCATCGTGCTGCGTATGGCTGTGGCCGTGCTCTTCATCGTCTACGTCATCTCGCATTACTTCCAGGCATCGTCGGCTGTGCTCACCGGAATCGCGTTGGTGCTGCTCATCATCATGGTCTATTCGCGCCAACTGAAGAAACAGTCCATCGCCATGGAGCGCACTTTCATGCATAACCTCCATGTGCGCGACATCTATAACGACCCGAGCAAGGGCAACTCCCCGGCTTACGCTGGAAGTCTGCTGTCGCGCGATATCCACCTCTCCGACATGGAGATTCCCGCCAACTCACAGTGGGGCGGTCACACGCTGGGCGAGCTCAACTTCGGTAAGCTCTTCGGGGTGCACGTGGTCTCTATCCTCAGGGGCGACCGACGCATCAACATTCCGCGAGGCGACACGATGCTCTTCCCGAACGATACCATACAGGTGATCGGTACCGATGAACAGTTGGCATCTTTTACTGCCGAGGGTAACAAGGTGGCCCAGTTGCCCGACGACGCACCGACCGCAGACAACGAGATGAACCTGATGCAACTGGAGATCAGTGCCGACTCGCCCTTCGTCAACAAGAGTATCCGCGAGAGTGGCATCCGCAACCGCTATAACTGTCTGGTTGTCGGAGTGGAACAGGCTGACGGCTCACTCTTCAGTCCTGACGTGGACTCACCTCTTCACGAGGGCGATGTCGTGTGGGTTGTGGGCGAGAAAGAGAATGTTCACGCTCTTTTGGGAGAAAAATGCGCTCCGATGCCTTCTATATCAGAATAAGTTGTTACATTTACACGATAATTTTATAAACGTTCAAAAATAATTACTATGAGAACTGATCCAAAAGACTGTCTCTACTGTCAAAACAATGAGACATTACACAATCTGATGATTGAGATTGCCCAACTGAGTGTATCACGCGTATTCCTGTTCAAAGAGCAAACCTACAGAGGCCGTTGCCTGGTGGCTTACAAAGACCATGTGAACGACCTGTTCGAACTGAGCGACGAAGAGCGCAACGCCTTCATGGCCGATGTGACTCGAGTGACCCGCGCTATGGACAAAGCCTTTCATCCGGTGAAGATCAACTACGGCGCATACAGTGACAAACTCTCTCACCTCCATTTCCACTTGGCTCCCAAGTATGTGGACGGCCCCGACTACGGTGGCGTGTTCCAGATGAACCCCGGCAAGGTGTACCTCACCGAAGCTGAGTACCAGGAGATGATTGACGCTATCAAAGCTAACCTCTAAACCGATTGTCCTCAGATATGCCGATAAAGAAATACAGTGGAGTGGTAGTGCCGATGATTACACCGGTCACTGCCACTGGCGCTCTCGACGTGAAGGCCGTGGAGCGCATCATCGCCCTCTTTGTCAAGACGGGAGTCTCTCCCTTGTTGATGGGAACTACGGGTGAGGGCAACTCCGTCTCTGCCGCCGATGGTTTGCTGTTTGTGCAGACAGCCGTGAAGGCTGCCCAAGGCAAGATAACCATCTATGCCGGACTGACAGGCACCTGTGTCTCCGAGCAACTCGTTGCCGCCGAAGCCTATACGGCCGCCGGTGCCGACGTCATCGTGGCAACACTGCCCAGCTACTACGCACTGACGGACGAGCAGATGTACGAATACTACAAGTACCTGGCGGACAACATCAAGGGCCCGCTGATGCTCTATAACATCAAGTCGACCACACACATGTCCATCCCCGTGGAGGTGATTAAACGCTTGAGCGCACACCCCAACATCGTTGGTCTGAAGGACTCTGAGCGCGACCTCGAGCGCATGGACGCCTGCATCGCCATCTCACGTGGACGCGAGGACTTCTCCTACTTCTGCGGATGGGCGGCACAGTCGGCCCATTGCATCGAGTTGGGTGGCGACGGATTCGTCCCCAGCACAGGCAACTTTGTGCC
>CAYZVH010000263.1:0-2790 GCA_964481755.1 uncultured Bacteroides sp.
GCATCTACTCCGATACCTACATCATGCTGGAACAAGTGGGACACCGCCTCGACCGCGAGGTGGAGCGCCTCTACCAACAATACAAAGCCGAAGGCAAGAGTGGCGTGGAGCTGACACAAGCCATCGAGGACCATATTGATTTGGCCAACGTAATCCGCACCTCCAGCAAGGAGTGGGACGGCGGTTACGTCATCTGCGGTCTGACTGGCAGCGGCGAGTCCTTCGCCCTGCGCGACCCCTGGGGCATACGTCCCGCCTTCTGGTACATGGACGACGAGATTATGGTGCTCGCCTCCGAGCGCCCCGTCATTCAGACCGCCCTCGACCTCCCCGTCGACGCCATCCACGAGCTGTTGCCCGGACAAGCCCTGCTCATGAGCAAGGCCGGCAAGATGCGACTGGAGCAGGTGAACGAACCCAAGACCATCCGGGCCTGCTCGTTCGAGCGTATCTACTTCAGCCGAGGCAGCGACACGGACATCTACAAGGAGCGTAAGAAACTGGGTGAGAAACTGGTGAACCCCATCCTGAAGGCACTCGACAACGACCTGGAGCACACCGTGTTCTCCTTCATACCCAACACCGCCGAGGTGGCCTTCTACGGCATGCTCGAGGGCTTCGACAACTATCTGAACCAACTGAAGATACGCCGCATAGAGGCCTTGGACCACAAGCCCGGGCACGACGAGCTGGAGGAAATCCTCTCCATGCGCATCCGTAGCGAGAAGGTGGCCATCAAGGACATCAAGCTGCGCACCTTCATCGCCGAGGGCAACAGCCGCAACGACCTGGCGGCCCACGTCTACGATGTGACCTACGGCAGCCTCGTGCCCTACGTGGACAACCTGGTGGTCATCGACGACAGCATCGTGCGCGGCACCACACTGAAGCAGAGCATCATCAAGATACTCGACCGCCTGCGTCCGAAGAAGATCGTCATCGTATCCTCGTCGCCACAGGTGCGCTACCCCGACTACTACGGCATCGACATGGCCAAGATGAGTGAGTTCATCGCCTTCAAGGCCGCCATCGAGCTGCTGAAGGACCGCGGCATGCAGAATGTGATATCCGAGGCCTACCGCAAGACCCGCGAACAGATGGCCCTGCCCAAGGAACAGATGGTGAACTACGTGAAGGAGATCTACGCCCCCTTCACCGACGAGGAGATCTCCGCCAAGATGGTGGAACTGCTGACACCCGAGGGCATCAACGCCAAGGTGGAGATTGTCTACCAGACCCGCGAGGGCTTGCGCGACGCCTGTCCCCACCACACCGGCGACTGGTACTTCACGGGCGACTATCCCACGCCGGGTGGCGTGAAGCTCGTCAGCCAGGCCTTCATCAATTATATAGAACAAGTTTATCAATCCTAAGAAACAAGATATCTGACATGAGAAATGTAACATTAGTCCTCGATGATGGAACCCGTTTCCACGGGAAATCATTCGGTTATGAGAAACCCGTAGCTGGTGAGGTGGTATTCAACACAGCTATGACCGGTTATCCCGAAAGCCTTACGGACCCCTCTTACGCTGGTCAGCTGATGACCTTGACCTATCCACTGGTAGGCAACTATGGTGTTCCACCCTTTACTATCGAACCCAACGGACTGGCCACTTTCATGGAGAGTGAGAAGATTCATGCCGAGGCGATCATCGTGAGTGACTACAGTTATGAATACAGTCATTGGAACGCTGTGGAGAGTCTGGCCGACTGGCTGAAGCGCGAGCAGGTGCCCGGCATCACCGGCATCGACACCCGCGAGCTGACCAAGGTGCTGCGCGAACACGGCGTGATGATGGGCAAGATACTCTTCGACGACGAACCGGACAACGTGCCGCAGGCCCAGTACTCCGGCGTGAACTACGTGGACAAGGTGTCGTGCAAGGAGGTCATCCGCTACAACGAGGGCGAGGGCAAGAAGAAAGTGGTGCTCGTGGACTGCGGCGTGAAGACCAACATCATCCGTTGCCTGCTCAAACGCGATGTCACCGTCATCCGCGTGCCTTGGAACTACGACTTCACCGCGCTGGACTACGACGGACTCTTCATCTCCAACGGTCCCGGCGACCCGGACACTTGCGACGAGGCTGTACAGAACATCCGCAAGGCCATGTCGCTCTCCGACAAACCCATCTTCGGCATCTGCATGGGCAACCAACTGCTGGCCAAGGCAGGTGGCGCCACCATCTATAAACTGAAATACGGACACCGCAGCCACAACCAACCGGTGCGTCTGGTAGGCTCGGAGCATTGCTTCATCACCAGCCAAAACCATGGTTACGCTGTGGACAACACCACTCTCGGCTCCGACTGGGAACCACTGTTCATCAACATGAACGACGGCTCCAACGAAGGTATCCGCCACAAGATCAAACCCTGGTTCTCCGCACAGTTCCACCCCGAGGCCGCCAGCGGTCCTACGGACACGGAGTTCCTGTTCGACGAGTTTGTGAAACTGCTTTAATCACCTATTTTAATTGACGAATCGAAATGAAAGATAACATAAAGAAAGTATTGCTGCTTGGTTCCGGTGCCTTGAAGATTGGTGAGGCAGGTGAATTCGACTATTCAGGATCGCAAGCGCTGAAAGCCCTGAAAGAAGAGGGCATACAGACGGTATTGATAAACCCCAACATTGCCACCGTGCAGACCAGCGAAGGCGTGGCGGACCAAATCTACTTCCTCCCCGTGACCCCGTTCTTCGTGGAGAAGGTGATTCAGAAGGAGCGTCCCGACGGCATCCTGTTGGCCTTCGGCGGACAGACGGCCCTCAACTGCGGTGTGCAG
>CAYZVH010000264.1:0-2744 GCA_964481755.1 uncultured Bacteroides sp.
AGGTTTTGTGTTACAAGTGCCTCTGTCTCATAACGTAAAACGTAAAACATAAAACCTTCAACGTTAAGTGTCCTTCGGCCGTTTTGGGTTTTGTGTTACAAGTGCCTCGGACTCATCACGTAAAATCAATGTCTTTAGCCTCTTAGTTTCTAATGCAAAACGTAAAACATAAAACCTTCAACGTTTATAACATAAAACTTTCTGGCGACTTTTAGTCTTCCGCCGGGGTGATGCGCAGCAGCAGGTAGGGCTTGCCGGGCAGGGGCACGCGGGCGTTGTCCTTGTCGTAGATGCGGTAGCGGGTGGGCTTGCCGGTCTCGTAGACGCGGGGGCTCTCGGTGACGGTCATGTCCCACGTGTCGATGATCTCCACACGGAAGCGGGTGCCCTCCTTCAGGCGGGGGTACGAGGCGTTGCGCACGGGCAGGTCAAACGCCCACTCCGTCAGCACCTGGCTGCCCAGGTACACCATCAGGTAGTTCTCGCCCGCCGTGCTGGTCACGCGGTCCCAACTGCCGTCGCACAGCTGCAGGGGGTGGGGCAGGGCCTCCATCACCTGACGCATGAAACGGATGCGCTTCCAGCTCTCGCCCTGGAACTCGCCGCCCACGGCCAGGAAGTCCTTCCAGTAGTCCGTGGGGCTGTCCATGAAGCACTCCGAGTGAGAGACGTAGGTGCCTCCCATCAGGCCCATCCACATGCGGCGCAGCATCTCCTCGCCGCTCAGGCTGCCCCAGCGGTTGTCCATGTTGCCCTCGTAGCACACCTCGTCGAAGATGACGGGTTTTTTGTAGATATTGCGCACCGTGGCGGCCCCCTGCTGACAGTCCACCGGGGCCTGGTCCTGTATGCTCGCGTGGGTGATGCGCGGGTCCCAATAGGGGTAGTATTTAGCCGTGTTGCTGTGGTTGGAGACCATGTGGCGGTAGGGGTCGCCCTCCACCACGGTCTGGAGGAACCGGTCCCAGTCCTGCGGCTGGCGGGCCTTCAGGAAGTCGTACTCGTTGGCCAGCGACCACCATACGTTGCGCATCGAGGCCATGCGGGCGGTCGCGTAGCGCAGGTAGCTGAGGTTGGCCTCCATGGGCATGCGGTCGAATCCCCACCGGCCCTCGTCGTAGGGGTGGAACAGGATGAGGTCGGCCTCCACGCCTATCTGGGCCAGGGAGTCGATGCAGCGCTCCGCGTGACGGAAGTATTCGGGGTTTGGCCGGCTGAAGTCCCACTCATACACGGGCCGTCCGTCGGCGTCCTTCGTCTGGCGTTTTATCTCGAAGGGGAATCGCTCGGGCTCGGGGAAGTCCTTGTCGAAGTTCTGCACCAGCAGCAGCATGCGTATCTTGTTGAAGCCGCTCTGCCGCAGGCTGCGCAGTGTGCGCCGGGGCAGGTCGCCGGGGGCGTGCATCCAGTCGTAGGAGGTGGTGCCCACGGGGTAGTAGCGTGTGCCGTCGGCGTAACGGAAGTGGAGTCCGTCCGCCCTGACGGGGCCGTGGTTGCCGGCCGTGGGGGCGGTGCAGGTGAAGGATCCGCTACGGCCGTCGAGGGCCTTGGCGGAGCTTTGTGTGGTGTAGGTCCATCGGCCTTCGGTGGGCGGCATGAATCGTATGCGGAAGGTGTTGTCGCCGTCGTAGAATCCGTTGACGGTCATCGTGGTGTCGGGTCCGTGGAACACGGCTTTCAGCTGTGTGTCGAAGGGGTTTCCCTTCACTTTGGCTTCCAGTGGGAGGTCCAGCCGTCCCCAGCGTTCCACGGTCAGTTGCTGTGCCTGTGCCGTGGCGAGGGTGGCGAGGCCGCAGAGCGTCAAAATCCATCGGTTGAGTTTCATAGCGTATATCGGAGTTTTTGGTTCGTGCTCTTTTTTTTAGACGGGGCCAAAGGTAATTGTTTCTTTCGGGATGTGCAAGGGCTGTATAAAAATCTACTGAGATACTGAAATCATCGTCTGTTTCGGTCAGCTGAGGGTTTTGATGAAGCCATCGAGGTCTATGATGAAAACTTTCGGGAAGGAGATGGTTTTCAGCACATTGAAATGCCGATCTTCCGTCACTATAAGTTCCGCTCCGGAAGCGATGGCGCAGTCCACGAATTTATTGTCGTCGGGGTCGGCTTCTATCAGGTTGAAGTCATAATAGGTGTTTACCATCCGTGTGCTCGAGTTGTTCAACAATACATTGATTACGTCTGTTGCCGCCGTCTTTCCCACCAGACGGGACAATATCTCTTCATACTCGTTCAGTATGGAGGTTGTCACACAAAGCACCAACTTGCCCGACAAGTAGTCCGTCCATATTCTGTGGTATGGGCTTCTTGCCGGCAGGCTTTGAATGAGGCTGTTCGTGTCGAGTACTATTTGTCTCATCACCGTTATGGCTTCCTCAAGTAGAGGGCGTGGAGGTCTTGCGTGCGGAGCTCGTCGAGCTTTTTCTGGTCGAGCACTCCGTCGTCCCAGAGTTTGTCGAAGGTGGCCTCCACCTTTTTGGCATAGTGTTTGGCGAGCACGGCCTTCATCTCCTGCAGTTCCTCCTCGGTGTTGTTATAGGAGAACATCCGCAACAGGTGCTGTTGTATTGGGTTAAACGTAGTCGTTTCCATCGTCATCATTTTTTTTGTTTTCTGCGAAGGTAATGCGAAAGTTCGGGAATCGCAAGCTTTATGTGTGTTTTTTCTCGGTGGACAAGATTTTTCGGGATGTGCAAGGGCTGTATAAAAATCTACTGAGATACTGAGATACTGAGACCGTGGGG
>CAYZVH010000265.1:0-2708 GCA_964481755.1 uncultured Bacteroides sp.
AAATGGGGCATTTGATAGGTCCGTCCGGCATCGGCAAGGCTCAGCTCACTCACCTGGTGGAAGCCATCATGTGAAAGGCACGTGAGCACGGTGCGCTGGAGTACAAGAAAGACGAGGACTAGCAACGGCAGGTGAAAACCAAAGGAGCGAATAAGGAGAAGACTGGTGTTGGGGGTTAACATCACGTTCACGTCGACACCCGATGCGGCCCACGCGTTCTATAAAAAGGACTTGATGAACGGATTCTTCGGCCGCATCCCCTTCGCCTACATCCCTCGGGGTGAGCGTGTGTGCCGTATTCCCCGCCAAGGCAACTACAGCGAGGACTTCCTCGAGGAGCTGAAGCCGCTACCTGGTACTGCTCGACGACCGACATTTTCCGCCGCCGTACCTTTGCAATGTGAACGATGAGGAAAAGCGCTTAACCAACACCGCTCACAGCGCTCCGCCTAGGAAAATTCACTCTCCTAACTTGAGAAAACAATTTTCCTAACCGAGCATTTATCATTACAACTTTACAGAACAAATTCCCGTCGCTCCCCTTGCATTTGAGCCTGAAATCTCTCCACCGTCGAAAACTAAAACCTCCCGAACAACCTACGGAACCGATTTTGCCCTATCTTCGCAGCCGAATAACGACAAAAAGACGAAACTTATGCAAATGACAGAATGGGAAAAGATGCAAGCGGGCGAAATCTACAACGACTTCGACCGCGACTTGTTTGACCGCCGAGTGGAGGCGAAGAAACTGTTCCGGGACTATAACCGCACCGAGGACGACGAGGTGGAACGACGCAACGACATCATGCGGCGGCTGTTCCGCTCGGTAGGCAGGAACGTGTGGATAGAGCCCGACTTCCGCTGCGAGTTCGGCAAGAACATCACGATAGGCAACGACGTGTACATCAACTTCGGATGCGTGATACTGGACTGCGGACAGGTGACCATCGGCGACAACACACTGATAGGCCCTAACGTGGGGCTCTTCTCGGGCAACCACACGACGGACGCCACGGAGCGCGCCGCGGGAGGCCTCATCCCCAAGCCCATCACCATCGGCAACCGCGTGTGGATATGCGGCAACGTGTCCATAGTGCCCGGAGTGAGCGTGGGCGACGACAGCATCATAGGCGCCGGCAGCGTGGTGACGCACGACATCCCCGCAGGAGTGATAGCCGCCGGCAATCCGTGCCGTGTGCTGCGCACCATCACCGAAGCGGACCGCGTGGGATACGCCCCGGCTGAGGGATAAGGCGAGAGGAAAATTTCTGTGGCCTTATACACAGCGCGTGTGAGCAGACAGGCCGGAAGGTCGTCGTCCTGATAGACGAATACGACACCCCCATGCCGCTGCTTTATCAGTCGGGCTACCTAAGCATCGCTTCCTACGACGCTCCTTCGCGCCAGTACACCTTGCATTTCCCCAACAACGAGGCGCGCAACGCAATTATGAGGCTCATCGACGAGCAGAAGTTCTGACGCGTCTTCCCTCCCACCGCGTCACTCGAACAGCTTCCGCAGGTCCATCGTGAGGAACTGCTCGGCGGTGAGGCCACCATCACCCACAATAAGCGAACGCTTGGGGTGGAACAGTTCGGTGAACCGTGTCAGCCCCGCGGTGCACTTTTCGGCATTACTCTTTATCTCTATCGCTACCACAGAGCCTTTCTTGCGAAGCACGAAGTCCACCTCATCGTCGCGCTCGCGCCAATAGAACACCTCGAACCGATGGACGAAAGCCTGACTCACCAGATAGGCACCGATGCCCGACTCGAAGATGTGGCCCCACTCCTTGCGGTTCATCAGGGCTTGCTCGAGCGTCAGCGGGGTGTACACGGTCTTCAGGGCATTGTTATACACCTGCAGCTTGGGGATGCTCGCCCGGCGACGTGCCATGTCCACGCTGTACTTCTGCAGTCCGCACAGCAGTCCGCTCTCATCCAGCAGGTTGATGTATCCAGCCAAGGTCACCGTGTTGCCGGCGTCCTGCAACGAGCCGAGCATCTTCGACAGGGAGAGGAGGTTGCCCGAGTAAGCCGCTCCCAACTCAAACGTCTGCCGTAGCAGGGCGGGCTTGCTGATGGGAGTGTCCATGAGGATGTCTTTGTTGATGGTGGCATCGATGATGGCCGACTGCACGTATTGTTGGAAACGGTCATCGTCGCCCGCTAGCGAAGCGGCTCCGGGATAGCCTCCGTAGTAGATGTATTGGTCCAGCGTATATCCGAAGCACTCCTTCATCTCCGCATAGCTCCAGTGTCCCATGCGTATCTCCTCGAACCTCCCGGCCAGCGACTCGGACAAACCTCTCTCTAGCATCACGCGGCTGCTGCCGAGCAGTAGCACCCGGATGTCGCGGTCGTTGAACGTGTCGTCGTCCCACTCCTTCTTCACCGCCTCGCTCCAGTTGGCTATCTTCTGTATCTCGTCGATCACCAGCACAGCGCTCTTCCATCCGTTGTTCTCCTTCAGGCTGCGCACCGCCTCCCAGCAGTTCGTCACCCAGTAGCCGTTTGTGGCAGGCACGTTGTCAGCCGAGAAGAACTGGTAGGGGATGTCCAGGTCCTGCAACACTTGTTTCACGACAGTGGATTTCCCCACCTGCCGTGCGCCCATCACCACTTGAATGAACTTTCGCGGTTCTTTCAGTCGGCTCATAATCGTTTGGTATTCAGCTCTTTTGTACATGCTTTTACATTTTACTCAGT
>CAYZVH010000266.1:0-2650 GCA_964481755.1 uncultured Bacteroides sp.
GGCAACATCTGGGTGACGGAGGATGTGCCCGCCGGCGCGCGCATCGTGCAACGCAAATGAGAGCAACCGACATCATATATATATTGAAGTAACGAATCTGTAAAACTATATGGAAGAATTTGAGTTAATAGCCAAGACCTTTCAGGGATTGGAGGGAGTGTTGGCAGAGGAACTGACCGCCTTGGGAGCCAACAACATCGAGATAGGCATCCGCATGGTCTCATTCACGGGCGACAAGGAGTTGATGTACAAGGCCAACTTCTGTCTGCGCACGGCCATCCGCATTCTGAAACCCATCAAACACTTCACGGCCAACACCGCCGACGAAGTGTACGAGGCTGTGAAGGCCATCGAGTGGGAACAGTATCTGGACACGAAGAAGACCTTCGCCATTGACTCGGTGGTTTACTCAGAGGAGTTCCGCCACTCGAAGTTCGTGGCTTACCGCGTGAAGGACGCCATAGCCGACTACTTCAACGAGAAGTATGGCGAGCGCCCGTCGGTGCGCCTCAACAACCCCGACCTGAACCTCAACATCCATATCGCTCAGAACAGATGCACCCTGTCGCTCGACAGCTCGGGCGAGTCGCTCCACCGCAGAGGCTACCGTCAAGAGGCCGTGGAGGCTCCCCTCAACGAGGTGTTGGCCGCCGGCATGATATTGCTGACGGGCTGGCGCGGCGAGTGCGACCTGATAGACCCCATGTGCGGCTCGGGCACCATACCCATCGAAGCGGCACTGATAGCCCGCAATATCGCTCCGGGCATCTTCCGCAAGGAGTTCGCCTTCGAGAAGTGGCCCGACTTCGACCAGCAGCTGTTCGACTCCATCTACAACGACGACTCGCAGGAGCGGGAGTTCACGCACAAGATTTATGGCTACGACAACAACCCGAAGGCCAACACCATAGCCACCCACAACGTGAAGGCGGCAGGCCTGTCGAAGGACATCACGCTGAAGGTGCAGGCCTTCCAGCAGTTCGAGGCCCCCACGGAGAAGTCCATCATCATCACCAACCCGCCCTACGGCGAGCGCATCTCCACCGACGACCTGCTGGGTCTCTACCAGATGATAGGCGAACGGCTGAAGCACGCCTTCACGGGCAACGACGCATGGATACTGAGTTACCGCGAGGAGTGCTTCGAGCAGATAGGACTGAAGCCATCGGAGAAGATACCCCTGTTCAACGGCGCGCTGGAGTGCGAGTTCCGCAAGTACCAAATATTCGACGGTAAGTATAAGGAGTTTCGCCAGAACAGCACCGAGGAATTCAAGACCAAGCGCGACGAGCTGCCCTACAAGAGCCGCGTGAACCGTCACAAGGACGATGGCGAACGCTCATCCTACGGCGACCGCCGCAAGCCCCGCTTCGACAAGGAGGGTGATGGCGACAAGCGCTCTTCCTTCGGCGAGAGACGCAGCCGCTTCGGTAAGGAAGGCTTTGGTAAGGACGGCGACAAGGAGCGTTCATCCTACGGAGACCACCGCAAGCCTCGCTTCGACAAAGATAGAGAGGATGGCGACAAGCGTTCATCCTTTGGCGACCGCCGCAAGCCCCGTTTCGACAAAGATGGCCATAGCGAGAAGCGCTCGTCATTCGGCGAAAGACACAGCCGCTTCGACAAGGACAAGGAAGAGGGCGGCAAGCGCTCATCCTTCGGCGAGAGACGCGGCAGCCGCTTCGGCAAGGAGGGCGACAGAGACCATAAACGAACATTCAGCCGCAAGGAGGGAGACGAATCCCTCCCCAAGCGACCCATAAATAATGGAGACGACAATCATGAAGTGGAAGACTAACGCACTGTTCATCTTGTTTACGCTGGCAGCTATGGTAACCACGGCACAAGAGAAGAAACATTTCACCCTGGACGACCTCATCCCGGGAGGTAGCAACTACTACAACTGCTCCATCAAGAATCTGCCCGGTGTGCAGTGGTGGGGCGACACCTGCATCCGACCCGATGTGGAAGAGGTGAAGGCCGTAGACCCAAAGACGGGGAAGGAACGCACCCTGTTCACCCTGGAGGAGATAAACGCAGCGCTGAGCGCCACCACCCTACCGAAGGGCGAGAAGGCACCCACGCTCTACCACTTCTACAACTGCTCGTTCCCCTATGCCGACGAGCCCATCCTGCTCGTGCCCTCTACCTTATATTATATATGCGTAGACTTCGAGGCGAAGAAGGTGACGGGCGTGATGCCCCTGCTGCCGAAGGCCGACAACATCGTCTTCTGTAAGGCGGGCAAACGGTTGGCCTTCACGGTGGACAACAAACTGTACGTGAGCGCCATGCAGGAGCCCAGCGCCACACTGACGGCACCCGTCTGCGTGGCCGGAGCCGACGAGGCACCGGAGAGCGGCATCGTCTACGGACAGTCGGTGCACCGCAACGAGTTCGGCATCGACGGCGGCATCTTCTGGGGGCCGAAAGGCACCCTGCTGGCCTTCTACCGCATGGACCAGAGCATGGTGACGGACTATCCGCAGGTGGACATCAGCCCACGCATCGCCACCCTGGTGCCCGACAAATACCCCATGGCGGGCATGACGAGCCACAAGGTGACCGTGGGCGTATACGACGTGGAGAGCGGACGCACCGTCTACCTGCAGGCAGGCGACCCCACCGACCGCTACTTCTCCAACATCAG
>CAYZVH010000267.1:0-2632 GCA_964481755.1 uncultured Bacteroides sp.
GACAACCCCTCGCTGACGGTGCGTCAGTGGATAGGCGAGAGTCCGCTCCGCCTGGTCGTCGACAAGGAACTGACGCTGCCCCGCAGCCTGCGCCTGTTCGACACCTCGGCACCCACGTGGGTCTTCACCGCACGCGACGTCACCTCCACCGAGGCGGCGCGCTACGTGCAGCTGGACTTCGGCCGCGACATACTGCCGCAGATGATGGACGCGCTCCACGAGGCACAGGTTCAGAGTCTGCTGGTGGAGGGAGGCACCACGATGTTGCAGAGCTTCATCGACGCGGGACTGTGGGACGAGATTCGCATCGAGCGTTCGCCCCTGCGGCTCGGCGCGGGCATCAAGGCGCCGGACTGCTCGCCCATCGGCCACATGCCAGAGGTGGAGCAGCACTTCGGCCGCACCTTCTACATATATAATAAGGTATAGGAGGAAAAGTTTTCTTCGCGGAGAATAACGCGTCGCATTGCCGATGGGTAAAGGGATTCAGAGGCTTAGCACAATAAATGCATCGTCCACGCCAGAAGTAAAAAGTTCGTGAAACATTTGGCAATGTGGATTCTATCCTATATTTTAGCCGGGCAAAAGTGTCGCTTGCCGCGAGCACGCTGTGCCTGAGGCCGATGCCCGCGGCGACCGATTGCGAAAACTGTGAATAAATAACATATAATAGACATACATCATGATGACAAAGAAATCATTGATCCTACTGGCAGCCTTGGCACTGACCTTCACGGGCTGCTCCAACGAAGAGGCCGTGGAGCCGTCGTCCTACGTAGCGGAGGGAACTCCCATTAAGGTGAACGCCACCGTAGAGGAACTGACAGGCGAGCTGACGACAAAAAACGATGTAACCTCCGACGAGCTGACCGAGTTCTGGCTGCAAATCAAACACACGTCGGACAAGTTCACCTATTATGCGTACATGAGATTCGATAAGACGGCCCAAACCTGGAATTCCTACACGGACAACACATGCAAAGAGGAACTCAAGATGTACTGGGCTGGCGACAATACTGACGTGCTGGTGACAGCCGCGTCTTTCGACTTCAAAAAAAACGTAGTAAATCCGACCCTGCCCGACTTTGCCAACGACCAATCAGACGAAACTAACTGCAAGAAGAATGATTGGCTAATAATGAACACGGGCAGTAGAAAACAGTCAGATGATGGCGTCATCGACGTGACCTTGAGACACCTCATGGCGACCCTCACGGTAACAATCAACCTGGGCACCGGTGTGACGAGCGATGTAAATCCGCTGACGGACGTAAAGATTAGCGGCACATACTGTAAGTGTCCGTTGGCAGCAACTGAAATCGGCGGTTATAAATGGGGAAGTGTCGACACGGACAGCGGACTCGACATCACTCCCTTCTGCACATCTTACACCAAGAGCGATGGCACAACCAGCGCCAAAGCTACCTACAAAGCGTTCATCATTCCGCAGAACGTGACGGCAGGCAGCTTGGGTTTCAGCCTTACGTATGGCGGCAAGTCCTACATTTACACCTACTCCCCGGACAGCGACTATGAATTTGTGATCAACACTCCGTACACCATAACGCTGAACATGCCGACGGCTGCGGCGGGTGAATGAGTAAACCACTAAGTTTCACAGGTAAACTAGCACACTGACAGATCATGAAACAGACATTCATACTCATGGCAGCCTCGGCTCTGATGATAGCAGGCTGCTCCAACGAAGAGAACACATCATCGACTTACGTGGCCGAGGGCACACCTATCACGGTGAACGCCGTGGTGGGCGAGATGCAGACCAAGGCTGAGGACGGCAAAACCGCCGTGAAGAAGGACTTCTACCTCAAGATAGTGAACGAGAAGAAGACACCGAAATACTCCTACTACGCCGCGATGAACTACGCGAACAGCGCATGGAGCGCGTACACGGACGACACGCACACAGCCCCCCTCAGGATGTATTGGGCGGGCGACGGACAGCCGGTGAAGGTGACAGCCGCCACATTCGATTTCGACACGAACAGTGCGCTCACCTTGAAGGCACAGACCAACCAAATGTCATCGATAAACGGCTCCGACCACTTGGTGATGACGGAGACTCCCGTGAATCCTACTACGAACGGCACCACCATCAATGTGAACTTCAAGCACGTCATGTCGAAGATTGTCGTGAAGATAGACCTGGGCAAGGAGACCGCATACACGCAGACCCCCATCAATGAGCTGTACATTGAAGGCACTGAGACGGAGCGCAACTTCAGCATCAGCGACTGCACATTCTCGCCGCTCTCGACTCCCGTCGCAAACGACATCCTGGCACACCGAAGCAACTTCACCGAAGCGGTCACAGACGGCACCTCCACCACGGTGGGAGCCACAGTGACGAAAGCTGCCACGGTGAGCTTCGAGGCCATCCTCGTGCCGCAGACGGTAACAAAGGGCAACCTCACCATCAGCTTCCAGCTGAGCGACGGCAAGGCTTACAAATGGTCCACAGCAAGTGACGTGACACTGGCCACCAACACCGAGTACACTCTGAATCTGCAGTTGATTGGCGACAAGATCACCATGAAAAACATCTCCGTGAGCCCCTGGAACGAAGTCACCAAAAACCTCGGCACCGGTGTGGTGTCGGAAGCTACAGTTGAAG
>CAYZVH010000268.1:0-2611 GCA_964481755.1 uncultured Bacteroides sp.
CATCTGGTTGCTATACCCCGAACCGCCCGGATTGGTATCAAAGATACAAAGGTGCCCGTTCGGCGTGATGGTGAAGTCGAGGTCAGTACGCTCCACGTTCAGTTCTTCAGAGAGTGCACGCGCAAATAGCAAACCGAGTGTTATCAGCAGACTTCCCTCCTTCAAGCGGTCGTTGATCCAATCTTGCTTGAAATGACGTATGCGTATCTCCGTATAGTCGGTTGGGATGGTATCTCCCAACACTACATTACGCTTGATATAGTCCGCACTGTTGCAACCCAAACATCTGTTCGGACGTGGGCCTTTCTTTACCAGCGAGTTGTGATAACATGGCTTGTCTTCCTCCGACGGTGTCATGTTGTTCATCTCGTTCGGTAGTTTTTCAGGATCGGACGACGATACTGCCGGCCAACTCTCCAGTACTGTTTTACCGCATTTCGTGCAGTGGCAATAGCCATAGCCTGTTCCTTCGTTGTAGTAGAGTATTCGTCCGTTGCTGCTCTCCCGGCTGCTACGTGTGTCGAAGAGGTGAGGCTCAATGCGGTCTTGTTTCCACTCATCAGCACCAATCAACTGCGCACTCACACGTGTATATACATTCTTGTCGAGGATACGGCTGGCACTCTCGTTCATGTCGGGGATGAACTCCACGGGCTGCAGCAGGTCGAGTTCAGTACTGTCGCTCACTCTCCATTTTTCCAGAGAGTCGAGTTCCTCCTTTGTGTCTATCACCACCTGTTCGCGGTTGAAGTAGAGTTTCTTGAAGGTTACCTGCGGGTGGAAGAAGTTGCTGTATCTGATGCCCCTTACAATCCTCACCATACCGTCACGTGCTATTGGGTTGCCCGGAGCATATTGCGACAGGGCAGTACGCAAAGGATAAGAAGGGTTGGATGGTGTCAGCATCGTGAATGCCTTGCCACTTGTGGCATTGATGTCAAACTCCACCACGTTGGTCGGCATGTTGGCATTAGGTATAAACCGATGGTTTGCCCAGTAGGTCAACAGTCTGTCTGCCAAAGGTTCTATGAATTTCAACGTAAAGAAAGCCTGCTGTCTTGGAGATTTCGCATCATTGTAAGGCTTGGCATAGTCCTGAATGCGCAGCTCCAGTTCGGCATAGCAGTTCTCGTTCATCTCGCGAGCCCTGTCCACCACAAACTGCGGTGGTCGTCCACTGTATATCGTACCACCAAGCAATGTGCGCAATTTCTTTTTCAGCAAGTTGCTCAGTGGCTCCGTACATTTGTTGTTGAAAGCCTCGTAAGGCGTTCCTACCTCCGTGCCGAGTCCGTCGAGCGGTGACACAGGAGCATGATTTTCCTTTTTCTTTATCTGAACATGGTTACTCTCACCATCACGCACTATCTCATAGTTGGTGTAATAGTTGATTACCTGTTCGGTCACACTGCCGCCAGCCATGCGGAAAACACCAAACTCACGGATAAGAAACGAGTTGACGTGCCGCTGGATAACCTGCGTACTGTTCAGGTCAACCGTCGGTGCACTCACCTGTCTGAGGATGACATTCTCCATCGGGTTGAGCAGTGTGCGTATGCCTACAGCATCCGAACCACACAGCGTCACACAGGCACTGCGCACCTGACCGCGTCGTCCGCTACGACCGGCTCTCTGCTTGTAGTTTGACGGCATGGGTGGCACAGATGTCATCATCACCAGTTCCAGGTCGCCGAGGTCCACACCCATCTCCATTGTGGTGGAGCAGGCCAGAATATTGATGCAGTGGTCTTTGAAGTCTTCTTGAACCTGTCGGCTAATCATCTTGTCCACCTGTGCCGTATGTTCAGCCTGAATGAAGAGATTCGGGAATTGGTGTATTTGCAGCAAGCGGTCGGCAAAGGTGCCGTCCTCACCCCACAGGTCGTTGTCCCACATCAGTTTACGGTTGTCTGCAGCCCATGCGTCCACTACCTCTGCTACTGGGTGAGGCGAACTGCTATAGATATGGTATGGATAAGCCGTCCACTGTGCGTGTCTGCGCTCATCGAGTAGTATTGCGTCACCGCCAATGAGGAATGGAGCATATCCGTGGAAGGTCATATCCACCGGTCGGAGCCATTCCACATGGTTGTTGTCTTTACCCGTATTGGCATCGCAGAGATATACGTTCTCATAGAGTTTGAATGCCATTCTATTGAGGTTCAAACGGTATGGCGTATAGTGTATGCCGTCTTTCACCTCGTCTCTGTCCTTCACATGCTGGCGCACATTTTTGTCTTCGTCGTAGTGTGTGCTATGCACCAGCAGTTCATATTTCAGCGTCAGTTCGTTCCACATGCAGTCTATCACTGCCTGTATGTCGTCCTTGTAACTGGATATGGCGTTGCTCAGCGACAGGTTCTTGTCGTTGGCAATGAGTTGGCCTATCAGTCGGATGACACGCGAGCGGTTCGCTGCCTTTTCCTTAACCATAGGCTTGTGAACCGGACGGCGGCTTTCCTTCTGTGTGGCAAAGCGCACACACTCGAAGATGTCCACAGGGTCAGTATCATTCATCTTGAGGAAAACAGACTGGTTGGAACGGACCGTCAGGTCGAGGAATATCTTCATCAGGTCGTGCCAGTCGTTCTTGCTGATGCGGTTTTCTTCA
>CAYZVH010000269.1:0-2598 GCA_964481755.1 uncultured Bacteroides sp.
CCTATCGGATCGTTCATCTTCCTGGGTACCACCGGTGTGGGTAAGACCGAGCTGGCGAAGGCCCTGGCGGAGTATCTGTTCGACGACGAGTCGCTGATGACGCGTATCGATATGAGTGAGTACCAGGAGAAGCACTCCGTCTCGCGTCTGATAGGAGCGCCTCCGGGCTACGTAGGCTACGACGAGGGCGGACAGTTGACCGAGGCCGTAAGGCGTAAACCTTACTCGGTGGTGCTGTTCGACGAGATAGAGAAGGCTCACCCGGATGTGTTCAACATCCTGTTGCAGGTGTTGGACGACGGCCGATTGACCGACAACAAGGGACGTACGGTGAACTTCAAGAACACCATCATCATCATGACCTCTAACCTCGGCAGCGCCTACATACAGAGTCAGTTCGAGAAGCTGACCGACCAGAACAAGGAGGCCGTGATAGAGGAGACGAAGAAGGAGGTCCTGGCGATGCTGAAGAAGACCATCCGTCCGGAGTTTCTGAACCGTATCGACGAGACCATCATGTTCTTGCCGCTGAACAAGGAACAGATACAGCAGATTGTGACCCTGCAGATCAACGGCATCCGCAAGATGCTGGAGGAGAACGGTGTCACCCTGCAGATGACCGACGCCGCCCTGCAGTTCCTGGCCAACGTGGGCTACGACCCCGAGTTCGGTGCCCGTCCTGTGAAGCGAGCCATCCAGCAGTATCTGCTCAACGACCTGTCGAAGAAGCTCCTTGCCCAGGAGGTGGACCGCAACAAGCCCATCATCGTGGACGTAGCCGCCGGTGGCGGCCTGGCCTTCAAGAACTGATGAGGGCTTAGGCCACGGTCACTCAAGAGGATAAACAATTTCTCATAGATATTAGGTATTGATAAGTACTACAATCAGTAGAGCGCCCGAGTCTTTCCGCGAGGAAAGGCCCGGGCGCTTTGGGTTGTCTTATGGTAGCATCCTACTCGTGGATGCTCGTGGGGCTTTTATAACGTGTGGATGGCAATGTCCAGTGCACTGCCTTCGGCATCAATGCGGAGCTCTTGCTTCGCGGCATCGTACTTCCAGGAAGTGGCGTTCTTCACCTTCTTCACACGGGATACGTTCTTCAGTATAAAAGTGTATCGCTGAGATGTGTCACTGTCTACTTTCAGTTTACCGGTCGCCTCATCGTAGGACACCAGGCAATCCTCATACTCGATGCCATCTCCACTCGGAAGATGCAGCTGTCGAGTAGTCACTCCATTGGGATAAATCAAGATGGTTTTGCGTCCCGTCATCGAAGCGTCACCCAGCCCTGTCAGCGAACCAGTTACATTCAACGGCAGTATGGCACCCGCTTTCACAAACAAGGGGAAACGGTTTAATGGGTATGATTTCTCTATCAGACTGCCGGGAGCATACCTCTGCCCATCATAGAAGTCGACCCACTCCCCTTCGCACGGGAGATGAAACGACACGCGGTCGCCGTCCGACGTGATGGCTTTGGTAAACAGATAGTCGCCTACCTGATGGCTCTCCTCCTCATAAGAGGCATTCTTTATCAATGACCCTCCGTGCTGATGGGCATCCACAACGGTTGAGAACAGATAGGGAATCAGCTCATTGTGCAACACGACACAATAACGATAGATGGCTTCCACGTCGGCTCCATGCCACCAAGGCAGGTGATTGCTGAAGGCACCATTCTCGCCACCATTGATCATGCAGGCGGTCATGCATCCAAACTGGGCATAACGCACAAACTGCTTTTTGTCGGAACGCCCCTGGAAGAATCCCGCCACTTCGCACCCGGGTGAGCCATAGCCGCGCTTTGCCGACCGATAGATATTCTGTATCTGCAGCTTCAGTCCCTTCCAGTCGCCGGAGAAATCGCCGCACCATCCCATATTCATCTTCTCCACACTGGCAGCATAGCCTCCCTGGTGTGAATAGGGACGAGCGATGATGATGCCTTGCGGGTTCTTACTGACCGTGTAATCGTACATGGCGTCGTAGTAATAAGGGCGGAACTGTTCGTTGCTCATCTGTCCTACGGACGTATCGAGGAAGTCGCCGAACCAGGCTTCTCCCTGGTCGACCTTCCAACCATACACACCATCCACGAAGACCTTGTCCAGTTGTTTGTACCACCAAGCCACGGCATCTTTGTTGGTAAAGTCGATGTGGACCCCTTCGCCTTTCCACCAGGCGTGTGGCTTGCTCTGGTTTATACCATATCCTTTGGCGACGACCTCGTCATAGGTGTCGCTCTTCTGGTAGCGGGTATCCTTGCATTTGACATTTACCGCGCCCGTGAGCCAGAGGAGGACCTTCACGTCTTTACTTTTAAAGTAATCGATCATTCCCTTCGGGTCCGGGTAACGTTGCGTGTCCCAGTTGAAGTCATTATAGGTAGTGCTCCACGGGCTGTCGATGATGATGGCCCCCACGGGAATATCGCGCTGCAGGTAACCATCAATCAACGCCTTTGCGCCCTCCGTCGTGTTGATGCTGTCCTCCCAAGCTATGTGCTCGAAAGCCCAAGCAGGAGTAATCGGTGGATTCTGGGCATTCACGAACGCCCCTACCAAAACTGAAATTGAAAGAGATAAAAACTTCTTCATA
>CAYZVH010000270.1:0-2597 GCA_964481755.1 uncultured Bacteroides sp.
CTCTTCTCTTTTCATCAGGTCTATTTCGTACTTCATGAACATATTCCTCCATTTGTTATCTTCGTTTGTCTTCACTACTTGTGTATCTATATCGGCTACTAATTCCGTCTGGCGACTTTTCCTAACTTCTCCCGGTTTGTCTATATATGATATAAATGCTTTCAGTTCATCGGATATATTTCCTTTGGTTCCTGTTGAATTTATGACTATTTTCTTTGTGCCATCGCCTAGTGGCAGTAGCTTCTCAGCATCATAGTTTTCAAATCTATAGATATATTCATCTCTACCAAAAATATCAAATTTGCATATGAAGATGATATATGATTCTTTCAGTGTCTTGTACTGCTCGCCTTTTTTGAGCTCTGATACATCTATCTGACTCTGGTAATATCGCATTCTTCGTGGTATATCATCATCGTCTACTGTTTGCATCTCTATGTCATATATAGCTCCTGTATCTTTTGCAATGACATCTAGTCTTACTCCATGGCTATCTATATAGGTTTGTAGTGCATATTGATCTTCCACATACTCGATGCTTTCGATCTCAAAGTCAAGTATGCACTCTAGCACTCTGCGACATATGTCTTTATTGCCCTGCATAATTGTAGCAAACATGAAATCATTTGTGAACTCTATGAGTTTGCTACTTGGAAGAGCCTTTTGCCTTGCTTTGTTGTCCTTCCTAACCTTACTAGTTTTTATAGCTTTGTCTGTCTTTGCGATTTTAACCCCTTTAGTAGCCTTAGTTTCTTTGCTTTCTTTTTTTGATTTTGTTTTTGTGGTTTTACTATTCATACTTCCCTCCCTTGCTATATTTATGCTATATGTTCGGCGGAATAAAATTACTCCCACCACGCTTTACTACATTATACTCCATTTATGACGCCTACGCAATTTTTTTACAACATTTTCTAATACTATTGTCAGCTCTTATTTTTTTATAAACACCTCGCAGAGTCGAGGCTTGCATTGCTGAAGCGAGAACACAAAACACTTCAGAACAGCCAACTATTATTGGCAATATCAGTTGGGATTTGAAGGCGTATTCATTTTCTATCATGGACTTATAAAAAAGAGCCTCGCAACTGCGATAGCTCTTTTTTTGCGATATGTATTTGTGTGGATATGGCAATAATACTTGTGGGATAAATCAGTACTCACCCCTACGCCGTCAGGCAGGTAATAGGCACAACATATATTCCATCCCTTCTGCGATAGGCAGCCCCTACGGCTGTCAGTATCATGCGAAAGGCTAGTTTGTCGCTATCGACGATGCTTTCTAACTTCGTCAGATTTCTTGCACCTTCTTCTATCAGCTTTTCGCCACCTAGCTTTATTTCTATCGCAGCCCACTTGCCATTTTCGAGATGCAAGATGGCATCGCACTCTAGCCCTGAGCTATCCCTATAGTGGTGCACGCTCGCACCTATATAGCTCGCATAGATGTTAAGATCTCGCACTGCCATATCCTCAAAAAACAGTCCAAATGACTGCAAGTCACTCATCAAGTCGCCTGCTGTGATGCCAAGCACTGCCGTCGCTATGGAAGTATCTACGAAATGCCTAGTAGGTGTAGTTCTGATAGCGTATTTGCTTCTTATATTCGGATTCCACGCAGTTATGTCCTCTATGATAAACAAGTCCCTGAGTGCATCTAAATATTCCGATAGAGTCTTGTTGTCTAGTGTTCTATTATTTGTATTCATCACATCTGACTGTATGGTTTTGATAGGTGCTTCGGTGGAAATATTTCTCGCATAACTTTTTAGAATCATGCGCATGAGCTCTGGATTTTTATTTCTAAATTTTTCATTTTCACTATACTCGAAGCTAAATAGCCCATCGTAGTAGTTTCTCGTGACATCTAGGGCTATGTCCTCTCCTGCCACCACAGACAGCGGCCATCCACCACGGCAGACCAGATATGCTACCCTCTCTAGATTAGAATCCGTATTTTCATCATAAATATCTAGGTCTTGATTATTAAATAATGCCCCTATCGAAACGCTTCCCTTAGAGTCTCGTGACTCGGCTAGGCTCATGGGTCTCATCCTAACAGTGGCTATCCTTCCAGCACCCGAGTGATATATGCGAGTTTTATCTGCTGGTGTCGAACTACCCGTAAGTATAAACTGCCCAAAATCTGGATTTTCATCTATCCACGCCTTTACCTCATTCCAGATCTCGGGCACCGTCTGCCACTCATCGATGACCCTAGGAGTCTGACCACGCAGCACATTTCTCGTCTCGACCTTTGCTATATCTATGGAACTAGCAGTATTTAGCCTAGTAGAGCTCCTTGCATATCTTAGGGCAGTGGTGGTCTTTCCACAAAATTTAGGTCCCTCGATGACAACTGCACCAGAGGACTTTAGCTTACGCTCTATAGTTTTTTCGACAAATCGATTGTAATATTCTGCCATGACTTTTCCTTTCTTTTCATGATTATAAATCATTTCGAAGATAAAGTCAACAGAATTCCTATGATTGTAGAGATTTTATTCCTATGATTGTAGGGTTTGAGTTCCTATGATTGTAGGTGCTTGTTGTATTTTACTCTATCAAGTATAAAAACACAGCTATTAGAAAAAGAT
>CAYZVH010000271.1:0-2522 GCA_964481755.1 uncultured Bacteroides sp.
GAAATACGATGTTGTTAGCCACTGTTTGTGCCGCCAAGGATGCAGTTCCCGGTACTGATTTTATGCCTCTGCAGGTAGAGTATAAGGAGAAATATTCGGCTTTCGGCCGTTTCCCCGGTGGCTTTACCAAACGCGAAGGCAAAGCTTCTGATTATGAAATCCTCACTTGCCGTCTGGTGGACCGCGCCTTGCGTCCGCTCTTCCCTGACAACTTTCATGCGGAAGTGTATGTGAACATCATCCTGTTCTCTGCCGACGGAGTAGATATGCCCGACGCATTGGCTGGTTTGGCAGCTTCTGCAGCACTGGCTGTTTCCGACATTCCGTTCGGAGGCCCCATCTCAGAGGTTCGTGTAGCCCGTGTGGACGGACAGTTCGTCATCGATCCTACATTCCAGCAACTGGAGAAGGCCGACATGGACATCATGGTGGCCGCTACCTACGACAACATCATGATGGTGGAGGGTGAGATGAACGAGGTTTCCGAGAACGACCTGCTCGAGGCCATGAAGGCAGCTCACGAGGCCATCAAGGTACACTGCAAGGCTCAGATGGAACTGATGGAAGAGGTCGGCTCTACCGTGAAACGCGAGTATTGCCACGAGGAGAACGACGAAGACCTGCGCAAGGCTGTTCACGACGCCTGCTACGACAAGGCTTATGCCATCGCCGCCAGCGGCAACCGCAACAAGCACGAGCGTGAGGATGCGTTCACAGCCATCTGCGACGAGTTCAAGGCTCAGTACACCGAGGAGGAACTCGAGGAGAAGGCTCCGATGATTGACCGCTACTATCACGATGTGGAGAAAGAGGCTATGCGCCGCTGCATCCTCGACGAGGGCAAACGTCTCGATGGCCGTAAGACCGACGAGATTCGTCCTATCTGGTGCGAGGTTGGCCCGCTGCCTGGTCCTCACGGATCGTCCATCTTCACCCGTGGTGAGACTCAGTCACTCAGTACCGTCACGCTGGGTACCAAGGCCGACGAGAAACTGGTGGACGACGTACTCGACCAACACAAGGAACGTTTCCTGTTGCACTATAACTTCCCGCCGTTCTCTACGGGCGAGGCTAAGGCTCAGCGCGGTGTAGGCCGTCGCGAGATTGGCCACGGCCACTTGGCATGGCGTGCCTTGAAGCGTATGATTCCTGAGGATTATCCCTACTGCGTACGCGTGGTTTCCGATATTCTGGAATCCAACGGTTCTTCTTCCATGGCCACTGTTTGTGCCGGTACGCTGGCGCTGATGGATGCTGGTGTGAAGATTAAGCGTCCTGTTTCCGGTATCGCTATGGGACTCATCAAGAACCCCGGTGAAGAGAAATACGCTGTGCTGTCCGACATCCTTGGCGATGAGGACCACCTCGGCGATATGGACTTCAAGGTGACTGGTACAGTAAACGGTATCACCGCTACCCAGATGGATATCAAGTGCGACGGACTGAGCTACGAGATTCTGGAGAAGGCATTGCTACAGGCTAAGCAGGGACGCGAGTTCATCCTTGGCAAGCTGACCGATTGCATCGCCGAGCCTCGTGAAGACCTGAAGCCGCACGCTCCGCGCATCGAGACTCTGACCATACCGAAGGAGTTCATCGGCGCTGTGATTGGCCCGGGTGGAAAGGTCATCCAGGGAATGCAGGAAGAGTCTGGTGCCATCATCTCTATCGAGGAGATTGACGGCGTAGGCCGCATCGAGATTGCCGGTACCAACAAGGCTAGCATCGACAAGGCTTTGGCTATGATTCGTGCCATCGTTGCCATCCCCGAGGTGGGAGAGGTTTACAACGGTAAGGTTCGTTCCATCATGCCTTACGGTGTGTTCGTAGAGTTCTTGCCGGGCAAGGATGGTCTGCTCCACATCTCCGAGTACGACTGGAAGCGTCTGGAGACCATCGAGGAGACTGGACTGAAAGAGGGCGATGAGCTGCAGGTGAAGCTGCTGGAGATTGACCCGAAGACTGGTAAGTTCAAACTCTCCCGTCGTGCGTTGCTGCCGAAGCCGGAAGGTTACGTTGAGCGTGCGCCGCGTGCAGAACGTGAGCGTCGTCCGCGTCCCGACCGCGATCGTCGTGAAGGCCGCGACCACAACAACAAGTAATCTATCTTATATTAGATACTCAAACCGCGGAAGGCTCGTCGTAAGACGGGCCTTCTGTCGTAATAGGGAGTAACTCTCTCTACCGTGGCCGATATTAAAATCCTTTATTCAAGTTCCGCTTGTCCTTAAAATGAGCCTTGGCTCAATGGTCGATGACCCATGGCTCAAGTGTCGAGGAACTGAAGCTTGTAAGCCGAGTCTCCTTTTAGGCCTTGTCTGTATGCTTGCGGGAGTTGAATTCTATATCCGTACGGAGGAACCGATTTCGGGAGTTTTATGATGTTCGAGTGCTGATGGTCCTTTGTCTTTCCTTTATTCCTCTCCAGTCAGGAAAATATTTCTCTCTGCCTAGGAAAATATATTTTTCTGACTGGGGAAATAAAAAACGCTCCCAAGCGTGAGCTTGGAAGCGTCTCTCTC